>CATYUF010000012.1 GCA_958413095.1 uncultured Clostridium sp. | reverse complement strand
ATTTCTAAATGCTATAATGAGAGTATCGAAAAAAAGAAAATAAAATCGAATAATAAATAATTGGAGGTACTTATGAAAAAAAATGTAAAAAGTAAATGTTTAATAGTTATATTAATGGTAATTGCTTTGGCTTTTGGATTACAAAATAATGTATATGCATCTATATCGATGTCATCAGCTAGTGTAAATGTGGAAGCTGGTAAAAGTACTACTGTAAATATGATAGCAAATAATACTACTGGAGATGTTAACATTACTTCATCAAATCCAGAAGTAGCAACTGCAACTGGTGCTAATAGTATTTCAGATAATTCAATCCCAATAACAATAACAGGAAAAAGTGCAGGAAGTGCTACAATAACAATATCAGGAATGGCAAAAGATACAGATACTGGAGCTAATAAAGCAAAATACTCTAGAACAATAAATGTAAAAGTAACAGGAGATGCAGCAGCAGACACAACAAGTGCAGATTTAAGTAATTTAGGAATAAAACCAAATGATTTTTCAGGATTTTCACCTAATAAAACTAGTTATGATGTAACTGTGCCAGAAAATACACAAAGTATAGAAGTTTATGCAACAGCTAAGAATTCTAGTGCGAAAATTTCTGGAACAGGTACCCAAAAATTGGCAATAGGAGAAAATAAAATAGATGTAGTAGTTTCTGCTAGTGATGGAACAACAAAGACCTACACTATAAATGTAAAAAGAGAAGGAGAAAACAAGGAAGAAGTTTCACAAACGACAGAAAAAGTTGAAGAAGGATTATCTGAATTAAAAGTAGAAAACTTGGAATTAACACCAAAATTTACAACAAATGTATATGAATATTCTACTAAATATATTGGAGAAAAAACAGCATTAGATATACAAGCAATAGTGACAGAACCAACTTATACAGCAGAGATAGTAGGAAATGAAGACTTAAAAGAAGGAGAAAATGTAGTTACTATACTAGTATCAGATAAAGATGGTAAAAATATAGCTACATATCAAATAAATATAAATAAAAGTAAAATCGATGAAGAAGCAATAGCAAAGCAGGAAGAACAAAGAAAACAACAAGAGCAAAAGAAATTACTACTAATAGGAGGAATAGCAGGAGGAGTAATACTACTTATAATAATAATACTAATTATAAAACATCAAAAAAGTAAATCATATGCAGAAGAATTTTCAGCAATTCCATTTTCAAAATTAAATGATAAAGATGATGAATATTTTGAAAATGAAAATATAAATAATCATAATGATGGATTTGAAAATAATTTTATGGAAAATGAAAATAATAATAATGAAGAACAAAAAGAATTTAAGGAAGAAGATTCTGAAAATATAGAAGAAGTAAAAACAACATCTAAAGAAGAATTAAAAAGAAAATTCTTAGAAGGGTATAATACAAATTTTGATGATGATTATAAAGAAGAAAAAGTAAAAAAGAATAAACATAAAGGAAAAAGATTTAAATAAAATTAAAATGGTACTCTAAATATTAGAGTACCATATATATGCCAATATAGCTCAGTTGGTAGAGCAACGGATTCGTAACCCGTAGGTCAGCAGTTCGATTCTGCTTATTGGCTCCAATAAGTAAAATCTTTTGCAAAGGAGAAAAGTTTATGAAAATCTATTTAGCATCAAACAATAAAGGAAAAATTGAAGAAATAAAAAAATTCTTTTCAAATGCAGAAATCATAATGCCAAATTCATTAAAAGAATTTCAAGAACCAGAAGAAAACGGAAAAACATTTAAAGAAAATTCTATTATAAAAGCAAAAGCATTATATAATTTTATAAAAAACAATATAAAAAAAGGAGACATTATCATTGCTGATGATTCTGGAATTACTATACCACTATTAGGTGAAGATAAATTAGGAGTTTATACAAAAAGACAAATGCTTAGTTGGACATCTGAAAATAATTGTGATGAAAAAGAATTTTGGAAACATATTGTAAACAAAGTAGGAGAAAAAGCAGAAGCAAAATTTTTAGCGGTAATTGCTGTAATTGATTGTGAAGGAAAAGAAATTTCATATACATATACTCTTGATGGAACTGTTGTATATCCAAGAGGAACAAATGGATTTGGATTTGATAGTATATTCGAATATGAAGGGAAAACTTTAGCAGAGAGAACAATAGAAGAAAAAGAAAAAATAAGTCCAAGAGGAAAGGCACTTGAAAAAGTAGCAAAAGATTTTTTAGAGTTTAATAAGTAAAATAAGTGATATAAATATAGAATGTTTATTAGAAAGAGAAGTATTTTAAATAACCTAAAAGAAAAAGGGTATTAAAAAAGTAGAAAAAATGAAAACTAAATTTAGTTTTCATTTTTTTGGTAAGTGCATTATTATTGCATATATTAATAAAAATCCCCAAAAATATGGAAAAAATCAAAAATATGTGTTAAAATGTATAGTGTTAAATTTTACATTGAAAGGAAAGAAAGAAAATGGGATTTTTCGATAAATTAAAAAATGGTTTAAATAAAACAAAAAAATCATTTGACGAGAAAATAAATAATGTATTTAGCAATTTTAGAAAAGTAGATGAAGAATTTTTAGACGAATTAGAAGAAATACTAATAATGTCAGATATAGGAATGGATACATCAATAAAAATTATAGGAAATTTAAGAGAAAGAATAAAAAAAGAAAAAATACAAGATGAAACAGAAGTAAAACAAGCTTTAAGAGAAGAAATGCAAAAAATATTAGATGTTACAGATATTAACTTGCATTTAAATACCAAACCATCAGTAATTTTAGTTATAGGAGTAAATGGAGTTGGAAAAACAACATCAATAGGAAAAATTGCAAGTAGATTATCAAGAGATGGTAAAAAAGTTGTAGTTGCAGCAGCAGATACATTTAGAGCAGCAGCAGTTGAACAATTAGAGATATGGGCAAAGAGGTCTGGTGCTGATATTGTAAAAAGAGATGAAGGAGTAGACCCAGCTTCAGTAGTTTATGATGCATTAAAAATAACTAGAGAAAAAAATGCAGATGTATTAATTGTTGATACAGCAGGAAGATTGCATAATAAGAAATATCTAATGGATGAATTAAATAAAATTCAAAAAGTAATAAATAAAGAAATGCCAGAAGCTGATAAAGAAGTGTTATTAGTAATAGATGGAACAACAGGACAAAATGCTATTTCACAAGTAAAAGCCTTTAAAGAAGAGGCTGATATAACAGGATTAGTTCTTACAAAATTAGATGGGACAGCTAAAGGTGGAGTAGTTATAGGGATTGTAGAAGAAAATAAAATTCCTGTTAAATTCATAGGAGTTGGAGAACAAATTGATGATATGGAAATCTTTAATTCAGAAGAATTTGTAAAAGCAATTATATAGATAAGGAGGAAGTTTTTGTGAGCCAAAAAGAAATAAATGAAAACATAGATAATACAAAAGCAAATAATCAAAAACAAGAAAGTAAACAAAGTTCTACAACAACTAAAGAAAAAAGTAAGAAAAGTAAAATTAGAATGATAGCTGTAATAATATTCATTGTATTGTTTGCAATGGTAAGTTATATTCAAGTAAGAGGAAGTTATTTAGAATATCAAGAATTAGGACAAAAATATGTAGAAGTTTTTAATACAAACCTAATATACAGATATAGCATAATGGGAATTAACTTTATATTATTATTCTTTGCAATTTACTTTACAAATAGGGGAATTAAGAAGGGGTTAAAACCATTTTTTGAAAAAGAAAAAAAGCCAATGCCCAAAATACTTAATAAATCATTAGCTCTAGTAATATCACTAATTGTAAGTGCAGTTATGTCTGGAGTTATGATGCAAAAAATAATGCTTGCATTAGCAAATACAAGTTTTGGATTAACAGACCCAATTTTTAATTTAGATATTGCATATTACATATTTCAAAAGCCAGTAATTGAAATGCTAGTATATTATTTCTTAGGTATTGGTGTAGGATTAACAGTATATATGGCAGTATATTATATAATTGTATTTAATAGATATTTTGATGGTGTAGACCCTAATATGCTAAAAGAAAGTTTATTTATGAAAAAACTTACAAGAAATGCTTTATTAATAATAATAGCAGTAGCAATAATTACAGTTTTAAATTCACAAAATTTAATGTTAGGAAAAATTTTAACAGTAGATAGAGAAATTGAAATAACTGGAGCAGGAATAACAGAATCGACTATAAAACTATGGGGATATGTGATTTTTGCATTTGTTATAATAATTTTTGCATATAGAGCTTTAAAATATTTCAAACAAAGAAATACAGCAAAAATATTAAAAAATTTAGCAGTTATACCAATATATTTAGTAGCGCTTTTTGTAGTAATGGTTGGATTTGATTTAATATTTGTAAGAACAAATGAATTAGACAAAGAAAAGAAATATCTAGCTGAGAATATAGAAAATACAAAAAATGCGTATAACTTAAATATAGAAGAGGAAAATCTTGAATATTCAGGAACTATAACAGAAAAAGAAATAAATGAAAACCAATTTACATTAAATAATATACCAATAGTAAGTAAAGAGGCAGTGTTATCAACATTAAAGAATAATCAAACAAATACAGGATATTTTACATATAGAGATGCAAACTTAGCAAAATATAAAGTTGGTGATAAAGAAGAATTAGTATATGTGTCACCTAGAGAAATATCTAATACAGGAAGAACATACAGTAATAAAACATATGAATATACACATGGTATGGGAGAAATACTAACATCTGCATCAGAAACAACAGAAAGTGGAAATGTAAAATACATACAAAAAGATGTATCAGGTAAAGACGAAAAGGTAAATATTGAAGAACCTCGTACATATTTTAATACAGGAAATGAAGGAATAATAGCAACAAATACTAAAAACAAACAAGAATACGATTATACAGATGAATTTGGAAATGATAAAACATCCACATATAATGGTCAAGCAGGGCTACAACTAAATTTTTTAGATAGATTGGTATTAGGAATTTACAAGAACGATATAAATTTAGCTTTTTCTAGTGAAATAACTAATGAAAGTAAGATTTTAATAAATAGAAATATAATTCAAAGAGCTAAAAAAGCATTACCATATTTAATGTATGATGAAAATCCATATACAGTTATAAGTGATGATGGAAAAATATATTGGGTATTAGATGCATATACAATTTCAAGTAGTTACCCATATTCTCAATATACAGACTTACAACATGAAGGAAAAACTAGAGATATAAATTATATAAGAAATTCAATAAAAGTAATAATAGATGCATATGATGGAACAATGAAATTTTATATAACAGACAGAACAGACCCAATAGCAATGGCATATAATCATATATATGGTAGTTTATTTGAAGATTTAGATGAAGAAATACCAGAAGACATTACAAAACATTTTGTATATCCAGAGCTATTATATAAAATACAATCACAAATCTTAGAAGTTTATCATAATGTAAAACCAGAAGTATTATATAGAGGAGATGACTTATGGGATACTGTAAAATATAATACAGTAAATTCAACAAAATCAACAGGTACATATTTAGAACCATATTATACAATGGTTAAAATTGGCAATAAAAATGAATTAGGCTTAATACAAATGTATACACCAAATGAAAAACAAAATATAATTTCATATTTAGTAGGAAGTACAGATGGTTCAAATAATAAATTGAAATTATATAAATTTTCAGCAGATAGTAATATTGTTGGTCCAATGCAACTAGATAAACAAATAAAAGAAGATGAATCAATATCAGCAGAATTACAGTCTTTAGAAACAACGGGAACAAAGATTACAAAAAATATGATAATAGTACCAATAGAAAATACTTTATTATATGTAGAACCAATATATCAAACAATGCTAAATGAATCAGCTCCACCAGTATTGAAAAAAGTAATAGTTGCTTCTGGAAATAAAGTAGCAATAGGAAATTCATTACAAGAAGCATTGCAAAATTTATTATCAAAATATGCAGTTGATATAGAAGTAGAAAATACAGAAGATATTGAAGGATTAATTGATTCTATAATAAAGGCAAATAAAAATTTAACTGAATCTAATAATAATAATGATTGGGAAATGATGGGGAAAGACATACAAAAATTACAATCTTTAATAGAATCTTTAGATAAAATGAAAAGCAGTCAAAAAAATCAAAACACAAATACATTAAATGAAAATACAATGAATGAAAATAATCAAAAAGAAAATAACACAAAAATTAATATTAATAACACTAATAGTAGTAATGTATTAGAATAAAAATGAATAAAAAAAATTAAAAAATCCACTATAATAAAAAGGTGGATTTTTTATGTTTAATATTTGTAAAAAAATATATAATAACTTAAGAATATCTAGGAAGAAGATAAAAAAGAAACAAAAGGAAAGATTACAAAATTCAATAGACAATTTAATTAACATATTTCAAAAGAGCAACATAGAAGATTGGAGTTATATTTTAGGCAATAAAAAAGAAATCATAAAAAGAAATTTTTTAGCAGGAATAGCAAGAGGTGTAGGGATAGGAATAGGAGTTACAATTATAACAGCTATTTTAATTATAATTTTACAGAAAATTGTAACTTTAAATATACCAATTATAGGAGAATATATTTCTGATATTATTGATATTGTGCAAAAGGCGAGGTGAAAAATATACAATAATAAGAATACTTGCAGTTTAGCTAGTAAATAAAACAGATTGATTTATTAAAAGGGGTAAAAATAACCTAAAATCTAAAACAATATACTCATAAGATAATGATAATAAAATATATTAGTATAAAGGCTTATGTGAGTAAAATATTGAGATAACAAATATAAGCTTTTTAATTAAGTAAGAAAGGAAAAATATTTTATGAAATTTTGTTTTATTGGAGGAGATTTTAGAAATATTGAATTAGCAAAAATACTTGCAAAAGAAAGAATGTTAGTATATACTTATGGCTTAGAAAAAGGATTTTTGGAAAAAGATTTTAACCAACAAATTATACAATGTGAAAATTTAGACCAAGGAATAAATGAAGCAGAAATAATAATTACAGCTTTACCTTTTTCAAAAGATGATAACAATATTAATACACCACTTTCTAAAGAAAAATTAGAAATAGAAGAAATAATAAATAAAATAAAAGGAAAAACAATTTTTACGGGTAATATTTCAAAAGAAATTAAAGAAAAATTTGATAAAGAAAATATAAAATTTTTTGACATACTAAAAAATGAGGAATTTGCAATATTAAACACAGTACCAACAGCAGAAGCAACAATAAAGATTATTATTGAAAACACTAAAAATATAATACAAAATTCAAGATGTCTAATTATGGGATTTGGAAGAATAGGAAAAATATTATCATATAAAATGCAATCTTTAAGTTTAAAAACAACAGTTATACCAACAAATAGTATAGAAGAGGCATGGGGAAAAGCATATGGATATGAAATAAAAAACTTTGAAAATATTAAAGATAAAAAAGAAATATTAAGAAAATATGATATAATAATTAACACTATACCAAAAATAATACTAAAAGAAGAGGAATTAAAAAATATTAGAAAAGATGCATTAATAATTGATTTAGCATCAAAACCATTTGGTATAGATAGAAACTTTATGGAAAATGAAAAGATGAACTTTATTGAAGCTTTAGGACTACCTCGGAAAAATTGCACCAGTTACAGTTGCAAAAAATATAAAAGAAATAGTATTTAATGTTTTAAATATATAAATAAAGAAATGTTACAATAATTTATTACTAAACTGTAATTTGTAACAAAAAAATAAGAAGGGAGAAAAATATGTTTATAGAAATATTAAAAGCAATTTTATTTGGAGTTGTAGAAGGAATAACAGAATGGTTACCAATCAGTAGTACTGGTCATCTAATATTATTACAACAATTTATGAAATTTGAACAAGTATCACCAGAATTTTGGGAAATGTTCAAAGTTGTAATACAATTTGGAGCTATTTTAGCAGTAGTATTAATATACTGGAAAAAAATATGGCCAATTACTAAAAATAAAAAAGAAGGAATAAAATCAACAGGTTTTTTATCTCATTTTAATAAAAACACAATGGATTTATGGGGAAAAATTTTAGTTGCCTGTGTACCAGCAGCTATAATAGGGTTAGCATTTGATGAATTTTTTGAAAAATTATTTTATAATCCAACATGTATAGCAATAGCATTAATTGTATTTGGTATAGCATTTATAATTATTGAAAATTGGAACAAAAAAGGAAAAAAGAAAAGAGAAAAAAATTCAGAAATTACATATAAAGATGCTTTAATAATAGGAGTATTCCAATTATTAGCAGCAATTTTTCCAGGAACATCACGCTCAGGAGCAACAATTATAGGTGGATTATTAATAGGTCTATCAAGAGAAAATGCAGCAGAATTTACTTTTTACTTAGCAATTCCAACTATGTTAGGAGCAAGTTTATTAAAATTAGTTAAATTTGGTTTAGGATTTACAAGTATAGAATTAATAGTTCTTTTAGTAGGACTGTTTGTATCATTTATAGTATCTATGTTTGTTATTAAATTCTTGATGAATTATATTAAAAAACATGACTTTAAAGTATTTGGATATTATAGAATTATTTTAGGAATAATTGTGCTAGCTGTTTTAAGCTAATAGTATAAAAAAAATAGACTGTTTACAAATTATAAGTAAGCAGTCTATTAATTTTTTTATTCAATTTTTTGTTCTCTTCTACTAGAAGAATTATTACAGAGCTTTTCATATTCCTTGCATTTAATTTTATAATCCATTTGCATACATAAATACTTATAATATGTATATGCCTGTTCATATTGGATAATTGGATTAAACATAGGGTCTTTATACATATCGTTCATATCAGGTGAAATTCCAAAATCCATATATGGAGGGTAATTAGGATTAAAATTATTATAGTCTTTTTCCAAACTTATCAACTCCTATCTCTATAAATGAATAATAATCAATAGATATTTTCATTTATTATAATTTTTATATTATTTCCATATACAACTAAAATATATTAGCAATAAATTAAATTATTCTTATAAATCAAAATAAAAAATAGGAATAGTATTCATTAATATAAAAGTATATAAAGCAGCAAATAAGCCATGAAGAATTTTGCCATATATATATGGTTTAATTGATAAATCAGTTTTGGAAGTTATGCTAAATACTTGTAGAAGAACAGAGATTCCACCAAAACCAAGTAAAAATGCAGTTATTATAATATTTATAGATAGTTTTTTAAAAGCAATATTTGAAATGATATTTATTCCATTAGTTATTTCTAATAACCCAGTAAAAATACCAGATATAAAGCTAGTATCTATATTTAAAAAGTTGCATAATGGTGTAAATATAAGTTCTAACATTTCTAGCAAATGGCTTGATTTAAGAATTGATATAATACTAGAAAATATAACAACAAATCCTCCAATAATTAAAATGGTAGAGATACTACTTGTTATACTTTCAGATAAGATTTCTCCTAAATTAGAAAAAGTAGCATAATTTTTTTTGGATTTTGTAGCTGTAGAATTTGTACTTGAAACATATTTAGAAGAAACTGAATTTCTTTTCCAAAACTTAAATATAAAACCAACTGTTATACATGCTAATATATGAGTAATAAATAATAGTATTCCAATAGTTGTATTTCTATAAAGTAATATTCCAACAGTTCCTATTATAAAAAGAGGACCAGAATTATTTGTAAAGCTTAGTAATCTTTCACATTCTTCTTTTGTGCAAATATTATTTTTTCTGAAATTTGAGGCGATTTTTGCACCAACAGGATATCCACTTATAATTCCCATTATAAAAGCAAAAGCACCTTCACCTCTGATATTGAATAAAGGTTTCATAAAATTATTTAAAATATTACCGAATTTATTAATTATATTTGTATGCATAAGAAGTTCTGTTGCAACAAAAAAAGGAAATAAAGAGGGAACAACAGAATTAGCCCACAAAGAAAGACCAGATTTTATAGCAGGTAAGTTACTTTTGGAAAAAATTAAGAGACAAAAAGTAAATAGTAAAAAGATTATTGGTAGTAAACTTCGTTTGAGTTTTAGTACATAGAAATTAGCTTTCAAGGTAATACCTCCTATGAATAATTTATATATGAACAATTTATTCAATTGAGAAATATATATGATAAAAACAGTAGATAGTATTATATATTGAAATGATTAAATTTTTTTAATAAGGGAAGAATAAAAGTATAACAATAATTAAAAATTTTCCATTTTTTAACTTGCACAAATATAGTGCTTTTAGTATAATATTTTTATATGCAAATATAACTTAAGAACATGTGATTTATGCTTTGAAATAGTGATTAAAAAATGATAATAAACTAAGATTATGAGAGAAAATTGAAAAAATGTAAATAACATATAATCTATGAAGGAGAGAAAAAACAAATGATAACTAAAAATATAAAAATTAACTTAAAAAGAGAAAAAGGGATAACATTAATAGCATTAGTAATAACAATAATAGTACTTTTAATATTAGCACGGAGTAAGTATTGCAACATTAACAGGAGATAATGGTTTGTTAAATAAAGCTAAATATGCTTTAGAGCAAAATAAAATAGGCGAAGAAAAAGAGCAAATAGCATTAGCAATGTCAAGTGCAAATACTGAGAACATAGATGATTTTAGGGCAAGGAAAGTAACTTTTCAGAATTATTTAGATACTAGTGTAGGAAAAGAAAAAACGAAATCATATATTAAAGGAAAAGGATTTACGGTTCATTTTTTAGAAAGCAATAAAATATATACTATTGAAGAAAATGGAAATATAATTGAAGAGCAGGAGAATATATTAGAGATTGATAATACTCCAGGACAATTTGACGGAAGTGGTACGGTAGAAGATAATTATGTTATTAAAAGTATAGAAGATTTATTAGAATGGTCAAAAAATTATAATTTATATAGTTCAAAATATATTAAACTAGGTAAAACATTAGATTTTAATTCAGAATTATCATATTGTGATTATACTACAAATGAATACAATGAGATGCTTTTCATTAATGATAGTAATGTTACTTTATTTGAAGGTTTGACAGATAATAAATATAATGGATTTAAACCAATAGAAGTTTTTCAAGGGGTATTTAATGGAAATGGTAAAGCTTTGAAAAATGTATATGTTAAGTCAAATACACATGTAGGAGGAATAATTAAAACATTACAAAATGGAAAAATAGAAGATTTATCAATTGAAGGAAATGTTGAAGGTAATGGTTATGTAGGAGGTATTATATCACAATTAATAAATGATAAAGCAACTATTGAAAATTGCATTTTTTCAGGTAGAATTCAAAATATTTCGCAAGAAGAAATATATCAAGGAACTGGTCGGAATAGTAGGAGCGATGAATGGGACAATTGGAAGTCAATTAATAAAAGATTGCATGTCAAATGGAAATATTTTTGCAAATACAAATGTAGGAGGAATTATAGGTTATAATCTTTCAGGAAAAAATTGTAAAGTAAATAGATGTATTAATAAGTCAAAAGTAATTGCAAATTCATGCGTTGGAGGAATAATTGGTAGACGGACTAGGTGATGCTATAATTATAAATTCAATTAATAAAGGATATATCAAAGGAAATGTTGATATTGGAGGAGTTGTAGGATATAATTCGGGAAAAATTATTAATTGTGCTAATATAGGTAATATTAGTGGGGGTTCAAGTATAGGAGGAATGACAGGTGTTTATTATTTTATGACTGGTCTTATTGAAAATTCATATAATGCAGGAATTATTGAAGAAAATGATAATAATAAAGGAGCTATTATTGGAGCGATTTTTCCAGTATCAACAAAAGTAACATTAAATAATGTATTTTGGTATGAAAAATCAGCAAATAAAGCAATTGCTTCAGGAGAAAATTATAAAGAAGGAGAAGCAACAAGCATAACAAAAGAACAACTTATATCAAATTCAGAAGAAGGATTGTTAGGGAATTTAAATGACTATGTAGCAAACTATAACAGTCAAAATGAAGAAAAATTAGTAAACTGGAAGATTAACACAGAAAGTGGTTATCCAATTCTTGATATCTAAAATTTGGATAATATTATAAATATTTTGCATGCAGATGAAGGGTTATAAACAAAAAACTAAAAAAAGTAATCTTAAAAAAATGAGGCAAAATTTAAGAAAACGGTATTTATATGTTGTAAGTTTAATGGAAAAATAAAAAACAACACTACTAGATTTTTATCAAAAATTGAATAAAAACCAAGCAAAATGCACATACCTAAAATAATAAACAAAGAAAGGTAAGTGTATAGCATGGATAAAAACAAAGAAATAATAAAAAATGAAGTAGGAGAAGATGCAACCAAATATGGAGAATTTGTATCTTCTTATTTCGCTTGGATTTCATTACCCAACCAAAAAGAAAGAGCAGAAGAATTAGCAAATATGACAAAAAATAAAGAAAAAGATAGAAAAAATTAGAAAATTGATAAAAAATAAGCTAAATTACTCCCTAAAAGGTAAAAAAGTATATTGAAAATATAAAAGAAGGGAGTATAATATTAATATAGGTCAAAGAAAGTCAAAGTTAAAAAACAAAATAAAACTAAATGAAAATAAGAATCAAGTCAAGAACTAAAATTAAATTTACAACAAAATCACAATGTAAAATCAAAAATAAACAAAAAACAAAGGAGGCAAATCCAATGAGAATGTCAGACTTAATAGAAGAATTTATAAAAGAATTATTTGATGAAGACAATCAATTAGTAGAAATTCAAAGAAATGAACTAGCAGAACAATTTAATTGTGTTCCATCGCAAATAAATTATGTCATTTCAACAAGATTTAAACCATCACAAGGATATTATGTAGAAAGTAGGAGAGGCGGTGGAGGTCATATAACGATAAAAAAAGTAAATAACACAAAGTCAGATTATTTTATGCATATAATAAAAAACATAGGAGATGAAATGACATCAAATGATGTTGACATTTTGATTAGTGATTTTTTAACATATGACCTTATTACGAAAAAAGAAGCAAAGCTATTAAAAGTAGCTACAAGTGATAATGTTTTAGGAATAGCAAAAGAAATAAAAGATAAATTACGAGCAAAAATATTTAAAAATATGTTATTAAATTTAGAATAAGGGAGGAATTTAAAATGTTATGTGATAATTGTGGAAAAAAAGAAGCAAATGTAAAATACTCAGAAAATATTAATGGAGTAAAAAGAGAATTTAATTTATGTGAGGAATGTAGCAAAAAATTAGGAATAGGAGAAATTAATTTTAAAATGCCAATAGACTTTTCTAGTTTTTTTGGAGATTTTATGGAAGACTTTGCAACACCAGAATTTATGCCATTATTTAATGATATCAAAACTTTAAAATGTAATGAGTGTGGATATACATTTGATGACATAGTAAATACAGGAAGATTAGGATGTGCAAGTTGTTATGACATATTTGAAGACAGATTGGACCCTATAATTAGAAAAATACAAAATAGTAATAGACATACAGGAAGAATTGGAAAAGTTTTAGATAGTAAAATAGAAAAAAGACAAGAGAAAACTGATAACAAAAATGTAGATAATAAAGAAAATAATGAATTAGAAAATTTACAATTAGAATTAAAAGAAGCAATAAAAGATGAAAGATATGAAGAGGCAGCAAAAATCAGAGATAGGATAAAAGAAATAGAAAAAAATAAAAATTAAATTCAAAATACAAGGATAAGTAAAAAATAAATTTGTAAAGAAAGAAGGAAAATTATGAACTGGTATTTACAAAGCGGAAAAGAATCTGATGTAGCTATAAGTACAAGAATAAGATTTTCAAGAAATATTAATGGATATAGCTTCAATTTATCTAGTGATGAATTAGAAAGTTTAGAAAATAAAATAAAAGAAAGCATATATGAAATAGGTTATGGATTAAAATATCTAAGAATAAAAGATATGGATGAGATAACAAAAATTAGTCTATTAGAAAAAAATCTTGTAACAGAAGAATTTTTAAATAAAAACCAAGATAGAAAAAGTATATTAATAAATGATGAAGAAAATATTTGTATAATGATAGGAGAAGAAGACCATCTAAAAATACAAGTATATAGTGCAGGATTAGAATTAGAAAATACATTAAACTTAGCAATAGAATTAGACAAAAAAATAGAAGAGGTTTTGGGATATTGTGTAAGCAAAAAATATGGCTATTTAACAGCATATCCAAGTAATTTAGGTACAGGGTTAAAAGCATCTGTAATGTTACATTTACCAGCATTAAGAAAAACAAATAATATTAAAAAAGTATTACAAGTAATAAGTAATTTTGGAGTTGAAGTGAAAGGAGTCTCAAGTAAAGAAGGAAAATTGATAGGTGATATATATCAAATTTCTAATAAACAAACTTTAGGGATTACAGAAGAGGAAATAGTAAAAAACATAAAAGTAATAGCTGAAAAAATAATAAAAAATGAAAGACAAGCAAGAAAATATTTAGCAAATGAAGGAATCGACTTAGAAGATGAAATATATAGAAGTTTCGGAATATTTACTAATTGTAAAAAAATTACAGAAGAAGAAACTATCGAATTACTTTCAAATATAAAATTAGGTGTAGATTTAGGGATTTTAAGAGAAGTTACCGATTTACAAATCCAAAGTTTATATTTATACACAAAACCAGCAAATATGCAAAAAAGATTAGGAGAAACTTTAGGAAAAATTGAACAAGAAGTGAAAAGAGCTGAAATTATAAAACAAATTTTTAAGGAAAAATAAAGAAAGGAAGGTACAAGACATGACATATAATTTTACAAGTAGAGCAAAAAAAGCAATAGAGATTGCTAATAATGCTGCAATTGAGTTAGGACATAGATATATAGGAACAGAACATATTTTATATGGACTAGCAAAAGAAGGAAGCGGAGTGGCTTCAAAAGTTATAGAAAAACAAGGGATAACTCCTGAAGATATATTAAATATAACAGTTGAATTAGTTGGAAGAGAAGAGCAGATTGAAGAAACTTTAGGATTTACTCCTAGAACTAAAAGAGTTATAGAAAATGCATTTATTGAAGCTAGAAAATTAGGATATAACTATATAGGAACAGAACATATATTAATAGGTTTATTAAGAGAAGGAGATAGTATAGCAACTAGAATCTTATTAGAACTAAATATAAATATTCCAAAGTTTTATGGAGAAATAATTAGAGTAATTAATGAAGGAGAAAATTTAAGTTCTAATAATGAAAACAATTCTAATGCAAAGAAAACAGGAAGTTATAATCAAACACCAACCTTAAATCAATTTGGAGAAGATTTAACAGAAAAAGCAAGACAAGGAAAATTAGACCCAATAATAGGAAGAAAAGAAGAAATAGAAAGAGTAATTCAGATTCTATCAAGAAGAACAAAAAATAATCCATGTTTAATAGGTGAGCCAGGAGTTGGAAAAACAGCAGTAGTAGAAGGGTTGGCAGAAAAAATTGTAACAGGAGATGTTCCAGAAATATTAAAAGATAAAAGAGTAGTAACTGTTGATATATCTAGCATGGTAGCTGGTGCAAAATATAGAGGAGACTTTGAAGAGAGAATAAAAAAAGCATTAGAAGAGGTAAAAAAAGCAGGAGATGTAATTTTATTTATAGATGAAATTCATACAATAGTAGGAGCTGGTTCAGCAGAAGGTGCAATAGATGCAGCAAATATTCTAAAGCCACTTTTGGCAAGAGGAGAAATACAATTAGTAGGAGCAACAACTTTAAATGAATATAGAAAATTTATAGAAAAAGATTCAGCTCTTGAAAGAAGATTTAGTCCAGTAACAGTAAATGAGCCATCTGAAAAAGACACTATTTCAATTTTAAAAGGTATAAGAGACAAATATGAAGCTCATCATAATGTGAAAATAACAGATGAAGCAATAGAAGCAGCAGTTAAAATGTCTGTAAGATATATAAATGATAGATTTTTACCAGATAAAGCTATTGACTTAATAGATGAAGCAGCATCAAAAGCTAGATTAAAAACATATACAGAGCCAGACAGTTTAAAAGAATTAGAAGAAGAAATTTCAAATGTAAGTAAAGATAAAGAGGAAGCAGTAAGAACACAAAAGTTTGAAAAAGCAGCTAGTCTAAGAGATAAAGAAAAAGAATTAAAAGCAAAATACGAGAAAGAACAAAAGAAATGGAAAAATAAAAATAATAAGGCAATAACAGATATTACAGAAGAAAATATAGCAGAAGTTATTGCAAGTTGGACAGGAATTCCAGCTAAGAAAATAACAGAAAATGAAAATGAAAAATTAAAAAACTTAGAAAAAAATTTACATCAAAGAGTTATAGGTCAAAACGAAGCTGTTGAAGCTGTTGCAAAAGCAATTAGAAGAGGAAGAGTAGGATTAAAAGATCCAAAAAGACCAATAGGCTCATTCTTATTCTTAGGACCAACAGGAGTAGGAAAAACAGAATTATCTAAAGCTTTAGCAGAATGCTTATTTGGAGATGAAAATTCTATTATTAGAATAGATATGTCTGAATATATGGAAGCACATTCAGTTTCTAAGTTAATAGGCTCTCCTCCAGGATATGTTGGATTTGATGAAGGTGGACAATTAACAGAAAAAATAAGAAGAAAACCATATTCAGTTGTATTATTTGATGAAATAGAAAAAGCTCATCCTGATGTTATGAATATGCTACTTCAAATTTTAGAAGATGGTAGATTAACAGATAGTCAAGGAAGAACTGTTAATTTTAAAAATACGGTAATAATAATGACATCAAATATTGGAGCTAGATTAATTACTGATAAAAAATCATTAGGATTTACAGCAAGTAATTTAAGTAAGGAAGATAATAAAGAAGAGGAAAGAGCTAAAAAAGAATATGAAGATACAAAAAAAGAAGTTATGGAAGCACTAAAAAGAGAATTAAGACCAGAATTTATAAATCGTATTGATGAAATAATTGTATTCCATAAATTAAATGATACAGAAATTGATAAAATTATAGATATTATGTTAGAAGAGGTTGTAGATAGACTAAAAGAACAAAAAATTAAAATAGAGTTAGACCCTAAAGTTAAAAAATTAATTGCAAGTAAAGGAATTGACAAGAATTTTGGAGCAAGGCCACTAAGAAGAACTATACAAAATGTATTAGAAGATGCTTTAGCTGAAGAGATATTAGATGGAAAGTTAGAAAATGAAAAAGTAAATAAAATTAGTGCTGATGATGAAAAAATTATTGTAAAAAATAAATAGGCATATATTGAAGAATTAATTAATACAATAGTTATGGTTACGATTAACAGTTTATAATTAATTATTAATGGTGACTATCTATGTGAAATTTGCTTATGTGAATTTTGTGTGAAAAAATAATAAATTCTATTGACAATTAAAATAAAAGGGTATAAATTATTAGCAGTCACATAGAAAGAGTGCTAATTTAAAAGGAGGTAATTTTAATGATTAAACCATTAGGAAGTAGAGTATTAATTAAAATGAAAGAAGGCGAAGAAACAACAAAAAGTGGAATTATATTAACTCAAGCAGCACAAGAAAAACCACAAATTGCAGAAGTAATTGAAATCGGTAATGGAGACATTATAGATGGAAAACCAGAAGCAATGATTGTAAAAAAAGGTGATAATGTAATTGTAAGTAAATATTCTGGAACAGAAGTAAAATATGAAGGTGAAGAATATTTAATAATAAAACAAAATGATATTTTAGCAATCGTGGAATAAAAATTAACTTTATTAAGTATATAAATTAGAAATATTTTAATAAAAAAGATAATGAAGGGAGTTTGATATAAAATGGCAAAAGTTATTAAATTTGGAGAAGATGCAAGAAAATCCTTAGTAGAAGGTGTAAATAAATTAGCTGACACAGTAAAAGTAACACTAGGACCAAAAGGAAGAAATGTAGTATTAGACAAAAGCTTTGGAGCACCACTTATAACTAACGATGGTGTTACAATAGCAAAAGAAATCGAATTAGAAGATAAATTTGAAAATATGGGAGCAAGACTAGTTAAAGAAGTATCAACAAAAACTAATGATGTTGCAGGAGATGGAACTACAACAGCAACAGTTTTAGCCCAAAGTATGATAAAAGAAGGAGTAAAAAATGTTGCAGCTGGAGCAGACCCTATGGCAATAAAAAGAGGTATTGATAAAGCAGTAAAAAGTGCAGTAGAAGGACTAAAAGAAATTAGCTCAGAAGTTAATGGGAAAGAAGATATAGCAAGAGTTGCAAGCATTTCAGCAAACAATGAAGAAGTTGGAAATTTAATTGCAGAAGCTATGGAAAAAGTTTCAAAAGATGGAGTAATCACAATAGAAGAATCAAAAACTTCAAACACAGAATTAAATGTTGTTGAAGGAATGCAATTTGACAAAGGTTACTTATCACCATATATGGCAACTGACACAGAAAAAATGGAAGCTATATTAGATAATCCATATATATTATTAACAGACAAAAAAATAAGCAATATACAAGAAATATTACCATTATTAGAAAGTTTAATGCAAGAATCAGGAAAACTATTAATAGTTTGTGATGATATGGAAGGTGAAGCATTATCTACATTAATCTTAAATAAATTAAGAGGAGTATTAAATGTAGTTGCAGTAAAAGCACCTGGATTTGGTGATAAGAGAAAAGCTATGCTAGAAGATATAGCAGTTTTAACAGGAGCAGAAGTTATAACATCAGATTTAGGACTAGAATTAAAAGATACAACAATAGAACAATTAGGAAGAGCAAAACAAGTTAAAGTACAAAAAGAAAATACAATAATAGTAGATGGAGCAGGAGACAAACAACAAATAGCAGACAGAGTAGGACAAATAAAAGCACAAATAAATGAAACAAAGAGTGATTATGACAAAGAACAATTACAAGAAAGACTTGCTAAAATAGCAGGAGGAGTAGCTGTAATTGGAGTTGGAGCAGCAACAGAAGTTGAAATGAAAGACAAAAAATTAAGAATAGAAGATGCTTTATCAGCAACAAAAGCAGCAGTAGAAGAAGGTATAGTTTCAGGAGGAGGAACAGCATTATTAAATGTAATTCCAGAAGTAGAAAAATTAGTAAATAGCTTAGAAGGTGGAGAACAACTAGGAGCAAAAATAGTATTAAAAGCCCTAGAAGAACCAGCTAAACAAATATCTATAAATGCAGGACTAGAACCAGCAGTTATAGTGGAAAAAATAAAACACGAAAAAGTAGGAATTGGATTTGATGCTTCTTCAGAAACATATGTAGACATGAAAAAAGCAGGAATAGTAGACCCAACAAAAGTAACAAGAAGTGCATTACAAAATGCAGCGTCAATAGCTTCAATGGTATTAACAACAGAAAGTTTAGTTACAGATGCCCCAGAACCAAAATCATGTAATTGCGGAGGACATGAAGGTATGACTGGTGGAATGGATGGAATGTATTAGAATATAATTAATAATTTATATAAAAATGCAATTAAAAAATATCGAGAAATATACTTTACATATTTTCGATATTTTTTAATTTTAGAATGAATAACAATAAAAAAGAAAAGCCCTGTATTTTAATTTAGAGTTATAAAAAATTTATTTTAAAATTTATAAAATTTCAAAATTGTAATATACTATAAATTAAAATAAAAGGGCAATTTTTATATGTCATATAATATTTTTAGTAGAAATATGAATATATTATCATATTTCTACCATATTTAGTTGAGGATTAGCAACATCCTCCTCTGTTACCACCACAGCAACAACATAATAATAATATAAGGATTATAATCCAGCAGCAGTCATCTCCAAATCCGAATCCACCGCATCCTCTGTTTTCTGGCATAGTCTAGACCTCCTTCCTTATAAAAGATATGTTTTGTTTTCTTTTTCTTATCTTCTGTATGATATATAATATGTAATTTATAAAAAGTTGTTACAAATTAATAATGAAAATAAATATTAAAAAATAAAATTAAAAATAATAATGGAAAAAGAAATTTAAAATAAAAAATTAAAAAATAAAACTAATGAAAGCTTGATATATAAGGCTTTATATGAATTGATATTAAAAAAGTCAAAAAAAAATAAAAAAAATTTAAAAAATGTATTGACAACTTGAAAGAAATCTTGTATACTAAGTCTTGTCGAAAGGACATGGTCGCTTAGCTCAGCTGGGAGAGCATCTGCCTTACAAGCAGGGGGTCACAGGTTCGAGCCCTGTAGCGACCACCATGTTTTTACGGCCCGGTAGTTCAGTTGGTTAGAACGCTAGCCTGTCACGCTAGAGGTCGACGGTTCGAGCCCGTTCCGGGTCGCCATTTTTTTATTTAAAAAAGGCTTAAAAATTTTCTAGATAATAGAAAATGGCTTCATAGCTCAGTTGGTAGAGCAGAGGACTGAAAATCCTCGTGTCAGTGGTTCGATTCCACTTGAAGCCACCAAGTAACAACCTATAGACTATAAAGTTTATAGGTTGTTTTTTGTTGAATAAAACTAGAAATAAAACAACTAAAAATGTAAGGATAAAAATTTGATAAATGTAATTATAGGTGCAAAAGACATTATTGAACAAACAGAATTATCTGATAGTACTGATAGAAGGACTTTAAGAAAAATCCTTAAAGATAAAAAAATTAAAACTACTGATAATAATGAGAAATCACCAAATAAGAAATACAAATTGACATAGCAATGATAGAGATATGACAGAGTTAAAAATGTTAAATTTGAAAATTATGTGAAATTGTTGTATAATATATTTATAGCAGACTTATTTTTTTTAGTCAGTTAGCCATATTTCAAAAAACAATAATTAAGGAGGAATTTATTATGGCAACACAGGTTAGATTTGAAGACGTTTTTTCTTGCGACGGTTCTCTTTGTTTTCGGTTTGGTGATGGCGAGGTTTTTAGCGTAAAGTCACTCAACGAAGGTGTTATGGTTATCGACCCTATTTGCGGTTGCACAATACATTCTTTTGCTAAGAATGTTGCAGGATGCTTTGAGGAAGGCTCCAACTTTAATGGTTTAAAAGCCATTGAATTTGAATTTAACGGAGCATATGTTTCAGTAACTGCAAAGAATGCGGATTCTGATAAAATTGTCCAGCTTTGGAATGAAAAGATGGAGGAAAACCTCATTAGGTACGAAAAAGAACGTGAGGAGTATATGAAAACTCCAGAGTATCGTGCCGAAAGGGCAAAAGCATTGAAGGTTGGATACCGCCCGTCAGAACGTTGAAGAACTGGTTAAGCAGTCTATGCAAAACGAAGAACTTCAGTTTAAAGATGAAGAAGCACGCAAAATCTGGGACAATTTTGTTGAGGTTAACTCTAAAGACGGCTACAGTTCATGTGTGGTTCGCTATGCAGAATATTGGGCAAAGTTTATGCAGTACCTCATGACTAAACACGAAGGTGTTACAGTCGCACAAATTGCTGACAAAGCGTCCCATGCTGCTGACATTGACAGAATAACTGGATTTATGTACGGTTGTGCAGTGAATGTTTTATCTCAGGTCTGGAAATACGGCGAAGAGCTTCGCAGATGGCACAATAAGGAATATGACTATGAAGGAGATGGCGTTGTCAATCCTGCTGTGCTGACGATTAATGTAGATTAATACCTGCTAAAAAAGAAAATCATTTTTCTTTTCCTCGAAAGAGGTTTCTTTTTTTTATATTTCTAAATCCCATTCTTTCTCTCTTTCTTCGTGTTCCAATTGCTTTACAGGGTCAATAAAAGTGCAAGTTTCTTCTTGAAAGTTTTTAATTAATTCTTTTGATTCTCCAATGCCAAATTTATGACAAATCCAAACTATAAATTTATCTACTGTTTCATAAAATTTATCTATAATTTTGCATAAATGATTATTTTCTTTCTCTAATTTTTTTACTTGTTTTTTATAGTCCCATTCTAAATTAAATTCTTTTTCTTTATGTTCTGCCTTAATATTTTCAACTTGATTATGCAATGCTTGATTATTAGCAAAAATTTTATCTCCCCATTCTTTTTGGTATTTTTCAGCCTCATCAATAAGTTGGCATTGTTTTGATAGTTCTTTATGCAAAGAAAGGTTATCTTTATATAATTCTTTAATTAACTTATCTTTAGGTTTTATAATTTCATCTAATATTTTTTAATCTCTTTTCTTTGATAATCTATTTACTTTAATATCTGTAATATCTGGAGTATCTGGTAATTCTAATTTTATTTCATTTAAAATTTTCTTGGTATTTTCGTAATTTGTAACCTCATACTCTTTTATTATTGTGAGTCTGTGTTCCAAAATCTCACTCACGCACTTTGTATAATTAGACTGCTTATTAACTTGTTATGCTTGTTATTTAATAGCACAAAATGGAGATAGTAGAAAAAGAAAAAACAATGAGCTTAAGTGAAAAACAAAAATAAAAGCCGAAGACTATTTATCTTCGGTTTTCATATTATCCCCATACCTCTTAATTTTCTGAGTAGTAGTTTTCTCAAATTCCTTATCTCTAATAATAAAACTCTTAATATGTTTATAATTAGGTAACTTCTTATTAACACTAGAAACCACATCTGAAATAACCTTTTTAATTTCAGCAGTAGTAGGAACACTACTTTTCAAATACTCAGAAATAGCTTCGAAATTAGGATAAATTTGAGCATTTATATATGTTTCATCATCATCATCTTTTTGAATACCTAAAACAAGAGCTTCAGAAATTAAAGGGCTAGTATTTAAATAATGTTCAACTTCTTCTGGATAAATATTTTTACCATTTTTAGTAACAATAACGCTTTTACATCTACCAGTAATGTATAAATATCCATTTTCATCAATTTTACCTAAATCACCTGTATAGAACCAACCATCTTTCAAAACTTTTTTAGTTTCTTCTTCATTATTGTAATATCCAAGCATTACATTAGGACCTTTTACAATAATTTCTCCAACTCCTTCTTCATTAGGATTATTAATCTTATATTCAACATTTGGTATTGGTAATCCAACTGAATCATCTTTTTGGAAAAAGTCAGTATTTCCTGCAACTAAAGGAGAACATTCAGTTAATCCATAACCTTGAAGAGTATTTAAACTTAATTTTCTAAAATCAGATATAATATCAGGATTTACAGAAGCAGCTCCAACTATAAATACTCTTAATCTTCCACCTAAAGTATTTTTTACTTTATTTTTAACAATTTTTTTCATAAAGAAAGGTAATTCTATAAAAGGATTTTCAGAAGTATCTTTTTTTGCATATTTTTTAGGTAATGATTTGTTCATATTTTTTACTATTGTTTTATGTAATTTTTCTAAAAGTAATGGTACACAGAGAATTACAGAAGGATGAAATTCAGACATATTTTTAGCAATATAACGTAATCCTTCACAATGAGCAATACTTGCACCACTATATATTGGCAATAAGAATCCTATTGTGCATTCATAAGTATGATGTAAAGGTAAAACAGAAAAGAATAAATCACTTCTTTTTACTTTTACAATACCATAAGTAGAAAGTATATCAGAGCAAATATTTCTTTGAGAAAGACAAACACCTTTTGCATTTCCAGTAGTTCCAGAAGTAAATAATAAAATTCTCATTTCATCTGGATTAATAGTTATATTATCAAATTCTGTAAAACCATTTAAATAATCATCTTTTCCTAAAATCTTAAATTTTTCAAAAATAAATTCATTATCATTTAATTTATTTTTGTTTTCAAAATATACAAAAATAGTGTTTTTGTTATTTAATTTATTAGTATTATTGACAATATCGTCTGATATAGGCTTTAGATTTTTTTTATTTCCTAAAATGCAATCTGCATTAGAAACATTCAAAAAATTAATAACATCATCAGTATGAAGCTCTTTATCTATTGGAACAACTACTCCAACAATAGAAGCAGCTAAATAGGAAACGCACCAGCTATAGCTATTTTGACCAATAACTGCGATTTTTTTATTTAATAATCCGTTTTTTATTAAACTTGTCCCTAAATAAACAACATCATTCTTAAATTCTTCATATTTGATTGAATTGATTTTTCCTTCACTATCTTTTACTTTGAAAGCAGTTCTTGAACGATAATTTTTGGCTGAATTATATAACATATCTTTAAAATTTGTTACTTCTTCAGTTTTATGATATTTCAATTTTAATTTTTCGGCATCTGTTAAATTTTTTTTCATATAATCCTCCCAGTTTAATTATAACGATAAAATTTGTAATTGACATCTTTAGTTAGTTTAATGTTTCCGTTTGTGATAAGATTTTCATTATCTTGCAAAGGTATTCCTATAAAAACAGTGGTTGTAAAATTTTGATTTAAATTATTAGTTATATTTATATCAAAAGATAAATTACAATTAATTGAATTTAAATCAATATTGCATGTTTTTAATAAACTACCATCATAAGTGATAGGAGATGATGTGTTAGTAATAGTATAATCTGATTTAATATTTTGATTGACATAGCTTAAAGTAATAGGATTAGCTAAATTGTTAAACAATGTAGGCGTATTCAAGTCTGCTTTATCTTCAGAAGATATATTGAAATCTAACATATCAGATATAATATTATGTTCATCAATATCACTTTTGGCAAAATTGTTTATACTTTTAAAATATAAATTAGGCTCTCCAAGAGAAGGAGGTAAGTCAAATTTTATATTATTTATAGAAACATTTTTTAAAGTATTTTCTAAAGTATGTTCATTATTAGTATTTTTAATAAAAATAGCTATGTCCGTATATTGATAAAGATTTTCGATTGTAAAATTAGTAGCTGAACTTGTTTTACTTTTTGAATCAGCACTACTGAACATCACTATTTTATCAATTGTAAAGATAGTATTTTTATTTTTATCTGCAAAAGGCAAGAAAGAGTCTTCAAAATTTTTCTTAATTATGATTTTTTGAAAAACAATATATGAAAGTAATAAGAAAATTAAAAATAAAAATAGTACTATACAAAATAAAAGTTTTTTTCTATTTTTCATAGTTCCTCCTTTGTAACAAATATATAATAGTATAAAATTATAATAAAATCAATAGCTTTGAACGGTAGTTATAATATTTCCAAAAATTAAAATTGACAAAAATAGACACAAAGGTTAAAATTATATTGGGTGATATTATGAATTCAAAAGATAAAACAAAAAAACAAATAAAAATTTCTGTAAAAAATATTATATATATTTGTTCATTTTTTATTATTCTATTATATTCAATAATATTTTATAACCTATATTTCTCTAAAGAGGTATTTGCAAATGATAGTACTGATATAAGTGAAGAAAAAATAAAAATTAGTAATGCAAGTGAAATAAATATTGAAGAAATAATAGATAAAAATACAAACAATGGAAAAAAAGAAGAAATTAGTGTGCATGAAGAAACATTAGAATATATAACTAAATATAGAACTAATAATAAATTACCAAAAGGTATGATACAAGTTGTCCAAGAAGGAAGAAAAGGAAAACAAGAAATTACAACTAAAAAGGTTTATGAAGAAGATAAATTAATAGAAGAAACACAAATATCAAACAAGGTTACAAAAGCATCTATAAATAAAATTGTTGAAGTAGGAAATGGAAAAAAAGTTGCTAATTACAGTGTAAAAGTAGGAGATAAATTATATGTGACTTCAGACAGACTATCTGTTATGTCTGAACCAAGGGAAGACTCTCAAAAAGTTGCGACATTATCTAAAAATGAAGAATTAAAAGTTACTGAAATAAATGAGCAATGGTATAAAATAAAATCTGGAAGTACAAGAGGATATGTAAAGAAAGAATGCACAACATATTTAAACCCTAATGAAAAAGAAACACAAAATAATAAAAATTCTCAATCTAATCAAGGAAATAGCACATCTGGAAGTAGTGGAAATATTGAAAAATTAAGTTTTGATATGAAATTAAATAAACCAAGTGGATTATCATTAGAACAATTTAAGAAAATATTAACAGATGATAAAGATAAAAATAAAATCTTTGAAAATAATGCAGAATATTTTTATTACATAGAAAAACAATATAATATAAATGGAGTTTTTGTTGCAGCTGTTGCAATACATGAAAGTGGATGGGGAACATCAAAAATTGCATTGCAAAAGAAAAACTTATTTGGATATGGAGCATATGATTCAAATCCATACAATGGGGCATATGAATTCACAGATTATTCTGAATGTATAGATTTAATTGCAAGGGTGTTTGTAAAATACTATTTAAATCCAAAAGGAACAGAAATTTATGGAGGAGAAAAAGCTCAAGGAACATATTATAATGGGGCTACTTTAACAGCTGTTAATACTAAATATGCTTCTGACAAAAATTGGGCAAATAGTGTATATAAACATATGAAATATTTATATAATAAATTGTAAAAATTCCTTGCTATTTTATAAAAGATATTGTATGATATATAGGTAAATGAGAAAATAAGGAAATTGCCAAAATAGTAGAAAGGGGCATTAAATATAATGAAAAAAACAATCATATTTATAACATTATTAGTAATTATTTTAGGACTATTTTCATTCACATCAAAAGTATTTGCAGCAGAAAGTGTTTTAGATGAAGAAACAGAAAGCAAAATAGTAGAAATAAAAGAAAAAGAATTAAATTCAATAGCAGATTATCAAGAAAAATATGGCTCAAAAGCATATGGTACAGTTGCATATATTTTGAATTTGGTTAGAGTATATAGTATACCATTATGCTTTTTAGGAATTGCAATAGGAGCAATTCACCAATATGTTATAGGTATAAGAAAGCTAGATACTTTGGAAAAAGGTATGGGGCTTATAGTAACTTTTGTAACAATATTAATCATATGCCAAATCTTACCACTGGCCTTTACAGTGTTCGTAAAATTTGGAAGGGGGTAACAAATGAAGGTTTTATTTGCTGTAAGTAATGAAGAAATTTCAGAATCAATAATTAAAAGATATCAAAAAGAATATAAAGAAATAATTTCTCATAAAAATGTTTATTACTTTAATGCAATTTTAAAAGAATTACAAAAAGATAAATCTTATGACAGAGTGGTTATAAGTGAGGATTTAGAGGCATTTACACATACACAATATGACCAAATAGATAAGTTTATATTTGATAAATTAGATAGTATAAGTGATGAAGCTTCAAATATAAAAGGAAATGATATTCCAATTATTCTAATATGTTCAGATAGAAGAGCAAAATCAGAACCAATGCTTGTAAAATTATTTGGAATAGGAATATATAATGCAATATTAGGAAATGACAGAAGTGTAGAAGAAGTTTGTAGATTAATAAACAGACCTAGAGCAAAAAAAGAAGCAAAATTATATTATAAAATAGACTCAGAAGAAGTAAATTATCAAGCTGAAAATGAAAATGATGTTAGCGAAATGGAAATACAAAACATTTTAGCTCATTATAAAAGTCTAGGAAAAAATGAAGATAGATACATAGACAGTTTTAATAATATTGCTGCACAATATAATGATACTCAATTAAGAATTATAAGCAAATTCTTACCATTGAATGTAAGAGCAGTATTAGAAGAACGTTCACCTAAATATCAAAAAATAATGTCTTTTAATAATTCTGTTTCTAATAGTTTAAGATATAAAAATAAGGAAAAAGAAAAGGAAGAAGGCACAAGTGAAAAGTTATTGAGACCAAAAAATAAATCTTCAGTAATGACAAAACCAGTAGTAATACCTTCCTCTGTTAATATGAGTGCAGTTAAAAAACTATCAAAAAGTAAACCAGTAAATCAACAACCAAACGTACAAACTATACAAAGAAATTCTAATAATACAGCTATTAATGATGAAATAATAGAGCAACTTCAAAGAGCAACACAGGCAAAGGCAAGAGAAAATGCTGTGAAGCCAGTATTACAAACTGAAAATAACTTGTCAGCAACTAATACAACTCAAATAGAAAAAGGAAAAACTATTAATAAAATTACAGAAACAAAAGAAATTCAAGAAGAAGTACAAGCTCAACCAACAAAAAGAAGAAGAGGAAGACCTAGAAAAAATCCTATTCCTGAAGAAATTGAAAAAGTAGAAACAAAAGAAATTCAAGAAGAAGTACAAGTGCAACCAACAAAAAGAAGAAGGGGAAGACCTAGAAAAAATCCTATTTCTGAAGAAAAACAAACAATTTCAAATGATATTGAAGAAACTCCAATATTACCAGGATTTGACGATATAAACGAAATATCAAACAGTATGGCAGAAGTAGAAGAAACTCAAGCAGTAACAATGCCAGGATTTGATGATTATGAAGAAGAAACAATATTGCCAGGATTCACAGAAGAATATGAAGAAGAAAGCACAATGTTACCAGGCTTTAGTGAGGAAGAAGATATTGGATATGATAATGAGAACAATAATTATGAAGCAACAGTTTCAAATGCAACAAATTATGCTTCAAATAACAACTATAATGCAATTAAGACTATATCTGATAATCAATACTCAAACTATAATAACGCAAATCAAATGATAAAGAAAAATAATGAATATGTGCAGACAATAGATATATCTTCATTGCTAACATCTGATAAAAAAATAGTTACATTTGTGGGAACAAGTAAAAATGGAACATCATTTATAGTAAATAATGTAGCAGAGTTACTATCAACAATGGGAATAAAAGTTGCTATATTAGATACAACACAAAATAGAAATTCATATTACATATACACAAAAAATGAAGAAGCATTAAGAAATATTGCAACAAATTGTATAACAGATTTAGCAAGAGGAACAGCAAAAGGAATAAATGTAAATCCAAATTTAACAGTATTCACATCACTTCCAGAAGAAAATGAAGCAATAACATATGTAGATGAAATATTAGAAACATTAGTAAAAAATTATTCAGTTATATTAATTGACTGTGATTTTGATACACCAATAGGATATTTTAAACAATCACAAGAAACATATTTAGTACAAACATTAGATATACTTACGATTCAGCCACTAACAGCATTTTTAAGAGAATTAAAAGCTAAAAATATTTTAGATGAAAAGAAACTAAAAGTTATACTTAATAAAGTAGTAAGAGTAAAAGGAATTACAGAAAAAACAATAATAGGTGGAATGGCATTTTATAATGATCCAGCAATGTCATTTATGACAGAGTTATTTGATAGAACCTTAATAAAACATATATCAATACCTTTTGAGGAAGATATATATACAAAATATTTAGAAGGAATTATAAATTGTGAAATAACATTAAAAGGATATTCTAAGAACTTTATGCAAATCTTAAAAGAATTAGCAAATATGGTTTATCCATTAGTTTCAGGAAAAGGAACAAGTTATAGACCACCAATGGTTAATACAGCACAAACAAACAATACATTTTCACCAAGTATGAACAATACATTAGACCAAATGAAAAGAAGATTTTAAATAGGAGGAAAGAAACAGTGATAACAGTAGCAATTGTTGGAATACTAATTA
Organism: uncultured Clostridium sp.; assembly: GCA_958413095.1. Lineage (GTDB taxonomy): Bacteria > Bacillota > Clostridia > TANB77 > CAG-508 > CAG-269. The sequence goes on along the minus strand of CATYUF010000012.1, from coordinate 5,575 downwards.
TAGTGGTACTTGCATTAGTAGCATATAATATAAAAATAAATAAAAAGATACAAAAATTCAAAAATATAAATCAAAAAATTACTAATTTGCAAGTAGTACAAGACTTTATGAGTACAATAGGAGAAGCAACATCAGTAGATGAAAAAATCAAAAAAATAAATGATATACTAATAGAAAAATATGAAATAAAATATTCAACAATAGTAGTGTTTAATGGAGCAGAATATGAAGTAAAAGCTTCAAATGTTGATAAAAAACATTGGGATGCATTGAAAACATTACAAGAAGTAGATATGTTTAAAGATAGTATAGAAAAAGCTACTCCTAAGTATGTTACTGTTAATAATGAAAAAGAAAGATTGCCATATCAACAAATGGAATTTGGTAGAGCAAAATCTGCAATATTCTTTCCTTTATATATAGATAATGTATATATAGGATATTGGATAATGGAAAGTGGAACACCACATGACTTTGATAATGTTGATATAACAATATTAGAAGTAATAAAAGATAACATTGTATCAGTATTAAAAACAGTAGTTCATCAAAAAACTCTTGAATCAATAGTAAGAAAAGATTTATTTAGTGAATTATATTCAGAAGAATATTTATATGGTGAAGGAAAAAGAATTATAGATCAATATACAATTTCTACAATATGTATGTTTAGAATAATAAATATAGAAGAAATAAACAAAGATTATTGTAGAGAATTGGGAAATGAAGTAATTAGAAAAATAAGTGCATATGTGAGAAACAATATATCTAAAGATTATATATTTGTAAGATATATGGGACCTAAATTTGTAATAGCGTTTTCAGGTGTAGATTCAGATGGCGTGGCAAGTTTTGTAAATGATTTAAAAGAAAATATAGAAAAAATGAAAATATCTTTACCAGAAGATGAAAATGGAGAATATACATATGAAGATTATGAAGAACCAGAAGAAGAATTACCAGAAGAAGTTTCTCCAAAATTAAATTTTGTATTATCTTCTTATTATAAAGGAACAGGTTTAGAAGAAGTACTTAAAAAATTAGAAGAATATTTAGATAATGCAGACAAAAATGAGAGTGATATAACTAATATATAATATTGTAAAATATTACAAAGAAAGGAGCGATTAGTTATGGAATTTGATAAAACTATGAACTTTAAAGTAGAAAGAGAAGAAAACTTTAAATGTCAAGAAATTTTAAAAGATGTATATGGGGCTTTACTAGAAAAAGGATATAACCCAATAAACCAAATAGTTGGATATATATTATCAGGCGATCCAACATATATCACAAGTCATAATGATGCAAGAAATAAAATAAGAACAATTGAAAGAGATGAATTGTTAGAAAAAATGGTAAAAAAATATATAGGACTTGATGAGGAATAATATGAGAACATTAGGAATAGATTATGGTGATGCAAGGGTTGGAATAGCAATAACTGATTCACTTAATATAACAGCACAAGGATTAGAAACCATCCAAAGAAATGGGACAGACAAGATAGTATTAAGAAGGTTAGACGAAATATTAGATAAATATGAAATTGATACATTTGTAATAGGGATGCCCTACAATATGGATGGAACAAAAACTGAAAGAGCAGAAATAACAGAAAAATTTATACATAAATTAAAATGCAAATATAACAAAATAAAAATAGAAACTATTGATGAAAGATTAACAACAGTTGCAGCACATAGAACAATGAATTTTCTTGATGTAAACAAAAAGAAAAAAAGAGAAATAGTAGATACAATATCAGCTGTATATATTTTAGAAATGTATATAAATAAAAATAAAGAGAACAATAATAAAAATTAATTAAAAATATTGCCAAATATTTAAAATTAATGTATTATAGACATATAAAAATTTGAAAGGAGAAAAAATATGGAAGAAAATATGAATGGAGAAGAATTAGATAATATAGTAATATTAAATGACGAAGAAGGACATGAAGTTAAATTTGAATTTTTAGATTTAATAGAATTAGACGAAGAAGAATATGTAGTATTATTACCAGTTGATGAAGAAGGGGAAGAAGACGAAGGAGAAGTAGTAATACTAAAAGTAGAAGATACTGACGATGAAGAATCAGACGAAGAATCATATGTAAGTGTTGAAGACGAAGAAGTATTAAACAAAGTATTTGAAATTTTTAAAGAAAAATTCAAAAATGATTTTGATTTCGTAGACTAATTTAAATTTGTATATGTTAATTAAAGGCGAATATCATTCGCCTTTAATTACTATTAGCTAGATTAAATAAGTTTTAAATAATAAATGAAGAGTTAAGATAAATAAAGATATCAAAATATAATCATTCATTTATAAAGATAGGGGGAATACAAATGAAAAATTTTTCAACATGGTTATTAGCATGTTTCATGGTAATGTTTTGGGTATTTAGAGCAGTAGTAACATTAATGGCAGAATTGCATCAAGATTTTGGAGGGATAGTTCCATTAAATAAAACTTTAGAAATAATATTATTATTTGTGGTATTAGTATGTATAGTGCTAGTAGTAAAAAGAAAAATGGTAGGAGCATTAATATATTTATTATCATATGGAATGTATTTTGGAACAGATATTTTAAGAAATATAAGTACAATAATTGAAGCAGAAGGACAATTACCAGCAACAATATTCATGAATTTATTCGTGTCATTTATAGGAATAATATTACCAGTTGCAGTGTTATTGGACATGCTAGTAGATAGAAACAGAAAAAACAATCCAAAGGATAAAAAAACAGATTGGTTTTATAAAAATGAAAAATTTGATAGACAATTAGACGATAGAGCTGATAAGAATAATTATAGGACTTTGTAAATGTAATTATGCATGAAAAATAAGATTATTAAGATATGGCAAAGAAAATGATATAAATAAATAATGACAATCAACAAAATTCGAAGAATATTAACTGGAAAAGTAGGATTTAAAGACAACTCCATTCAAACTATTGAAAAACAAGGATTTATCAAAAATAAGTTATTACACATTTTCATAAAAAGTGAGGTGAAAGCTGATAAAAAATAAAATTATTGAAGTTCAAAATATTAAAGTAAATATAACAAACATAAATAAAACAGATTATATTTGCATTTCAGATATAGCAAAAGCTAAAAGTGATAAATCACGAGCAGCAGATGTTATAAGAAATTGGTTGCGTAATAGAAGTACATTGGATTTCTTAACTACATGGGAACAAATATATAATCCTAATTTTAAAGTGTTCGAATCTGAACACTTTAGAAAGCAAGTTGGATTATTAACATTTACACCTAGGGTTACAGAGTGGTGTGAAAGAACAAATGCAATAGGAATATATTCTAAAATGGGTAAATATGGAGGAACTTTTGAATGAAATTGCAAAATATCAATTAAATATACTTAATAATGCAGAAAAAATAAAACTATTAGTAAATGGAAAAGAAGGTGAAAAAAATGAATGACGAAAATATAACAAAAACAAACATCAACTGGTACCCAGGTCACATGGCAAAAACAAGAAGACAAATAACAGAAGATTTAAAATTAGTAGATATAGTCATAGAACTACTAGATGCAAGAATACCAATATCAAGTAGAAATCCAGATATTGCGAATATAACAAAAAATAAAAAGAAAATAATAATTTTAAATAAATGTGATTTAGCAGAGGAAAAGAAAAATAAAGAATGGGTTGAAGAATTTAAAAAACAGAATATAGTAGCAGTTTTAACAGATTCTAATACAGGTAGAGGAATTGAAGAGGCTATTAAAGCAATAGAAAAGATAATGGAAAAAGAATTAAATTTATATGCAGAAAAAGGCAGAATAGGTAAAAAAATCAAAGCTATGGTACTAGGAATACCTAATGTAGGTAAATCTTCATTCATAAATAGAATTTCAAAAAAAGCATCAGCAGGAGTAGGGAATAAACCAGGAGTAACTAGACAAAAGCAATGGATACGAATAAATGATAAAATAGAATTATTAGACACGCCAGGAGTGTTATGGCCTAAATTTGAAAGTGAAGAAGTAGCACTAAATTTAGCATTTACAGGAACAATAAAAGACGATATTTTAGAAAGAACAGAAATAGCATATCACTTAGTTAAATTTTTATTAGAAAACTATAAAGATAAGTTATGTGAAAGATATAAATTAGACATAAATGAAGTAGAGAAGATTTTAAGTAATGAAAATCAAGCAGAAAATGAAAATATATATGAAGTCTTATTGCTAATCGGAAGAAAAAGAGGATGTATAATAGCAGGAGGAAATATAGATGAAGAAAAAACTGCTAGAATACTATTAGATGAATTTAAAAATGGAAAAATAGGAAAAATAACATTAGAAAATGTGAAAGGATAATTAGAAAATAATTATAAAAAGAAATATGGAAGAATTATTTGAAATAGACAGACCAGAAGAAGAAATTAATTTACTATCACCATTAGTATGGGCATATGTAGGAGATGCGGTATATGAATTATATATCAGAAAGAAATTAGTAAATGAAACAAATATGAAACCACATAAATTACATATGGAAGCAATTAAATATGTAAAAGCAAAAAGTCAAGCAGAAAATTTAAAAAATATATTTGATGACCTAAATGATGAGGAAAAAGATATTGTAAGAAGAGCAAGAAATACACAAAACCATCATTTACCCAAAAACTCTAATGTGCAAGAATATATGTATTCAACAGCATATGAAGCTTTAATAGGGTACTTGTTTTTAAATAAAAAATATGATAGACTTAAAGAGATTATAGAAAAAGGAAATCTAACAAAAGAAAATGGAGGAATTTAAAATGGAAGAAAACAAAAATAACCAAAAGAAAAATCAAGGAAAAAGTACAGCAAATCAAAAGAATAGCAAAAATGCAACAAAAGGACAACCAAGAAGAACAATGAGAAAAAGTGAAAAAAGATTAATATTAATACTTGTTATTATAACAATAATAGTAACAGCAATATATTTTATTATGAAAAATAATAGCAAAACTGAAGAATTAGATAGAAATAACAACAATTCTCAAATTCAAGAGCAAGGGAAAGAAAATTTTTCAGTATTAGAAGATGGAACTAAATTAAATATAAGTGAAAAAATAAAAGAAACAAAGAAAATTGATGGATTAGAATTTACAGATATAGAAATTACAGAAAAAGATAATGTTACTGTAATTTTAGCTAATGTAAAAAATATTACTAAAGATATAAAAAAAGATTATATAGTAGATATAAAAGTAGTTGATAAAAACGGTAATGAAATCACATCACTTTCAGGATATATTGGAGAAATAAAACCAAATGAAACTATAGCTTTTAAAACTTCAGCTACATTTGATTTTGCTAATGCATATGATATTTTTATTACAAAAAAATGATTTTCATAAACATATGACAAGGTACTTGAAATTTCTTTATTAATTATAATATAAGTGCTAATAGATAAAATTTTTAGTTAAAAATTAGATAAAATGAATTGAAAATTGTCAGAAATGTGAAAAAATCACCAGGGTAATTTCATAAAATATTACAAATTGTAATATTTCCAATAAGTTCCAATA
>CATYUF010000011.1 GCA_958413095.1 uncultured Clostridium sp. | reverse complement strand
TAGTAGTCTTAGTAACAATAGCAGGAGGAGTATTCTTAATTAAGAAATATGTAATATAGAGTGATTTGGGAGTCATGATTTTAGTGATTTTAAGGTCGGCGACAAAAAGCATTAAGAATATTTAGATAACTTTATGAAAATAACATAGATATTAAATTACAAATGAAAGATTTACTTGAAAATATAATTCAAATAAAATTTTAATATAAGTTTAAAATTAAAGAATAGAACCAAAAAATTTAACTTTGTTAGATTTTTTGGTTTTTATTTATGAATGTATATGAGTTGTTAAAGATTATATGTATTTAAATAATTTACAATTATTTGCTTTTTAATATCATGTAACAAAAAAGTAAAAAAAGCTTTAAGTTAGAAATCCCTAAGGCAAAAATGATAATGCTTGAAAACACTAACAATTATAGAGAAATGATATTGAAAAAAGCACAATAATAAGGTATAATATATATTGTATAATTATATAGGAGAGATTAGGTTGAAAGAGAGTAAAAATCTTTCAATACTATATGTACTTTTAAGCGAAGCGAGAAAGGAATGAAATTTAATATGAAAAAATGTAAATTAATAAGTGCAAGTTTAGTTTTAATACTGTTTTTAATTTCAGGAATATTGTTTAACACAGTAATTGCAGAGTCAATGTCACCACCGTTATATTTTGGAATAACTGAACTAAGAACTGTATCAACACCAAACTTAGGATATGCAATAGGAAATCCAAATACAAATGGAGTGACAGGGTCAGCAGCTAAAATTTGGAACATAGTAAAATATAGCAATTCTAATTTTGCAGATCCGACTGAAGTAAATGTATATTGTGTAAAAGCTGGAGTTGGATTTAGTGATACAAAGAAAACAGCAGAATATGATTTGAAATTTGATATGATAAAAGATAAAGAGCAAATAGCAACACAAAATTCAGTATTAAATGGGTTAGTAAATAATGGTCATTATAATGAATTATTAGCTTTAGCAGATTTATTATATTTACCAGGTCAATCTGAGCCATCAGAAAGGACAACTTTACTTAACAATGCAGGGATTTATGACGAAGCATATGATTTTGATATAACAGATGATGAAATAAAAGCTATACAACAAGCAGCAATATGGTATTTTACTAATTATGGAGAAGAAAATAATAAATATGATAAATATAATAATACAGCATGGTTATGGTATACAGAAAATGGATCAACTTATAAGAATTTAAGTGATTATAATCCAACAGGGACAGTACCAAATGCAAGTGCTGGACATCAGAGACAAGAACAAGCAGAAGTATTATATAAATACTTAATTGATACTGCAAAAGCAAACTCAAGTAATCCAAATCATAAATCAAAATTGACATTATATGCATCAAGCAAAAACAATCAAGAACAACCATTAATGGACATAGAAAGAATTCCACAAGAATTCGATTTAGCATTAAGAAAATATATAACTAAAATAAATGGAAAGAATATTGCCGATACAAGAGTTCCTTCAATAGATAAAACTACATTAGATAATGGAACAACAGCAACATATAAACATAGAAAAGAGCCTATTTTAGTAAAAAATGGAGATGTGGTTACATATAATCTTACAATTTACAATGAGGGAGATATAGAAGGTAGAGCAACTAAGATAATTGACCAATTACCAACAGGATTAGTATATTCTAAGATAAATACAACAGGGTATACTGCAAATTATGATAAAGCAACAAATAAAATAACGATAGCTAAAACAGAAAACAATAATTTAGCACCATATACAGGAGAAAATATTGCATCTGAAACAATAGAAATTGAATGTACAGTTGAAGCAAATAATGAAACTAAAATTTTAACAAATGTAGCATGGATTTCTGAAGAAGTAGAAGCAAATGGAACAATAATAACAAATCAAAAAGGAGCAGATAGAGATTCTGAACCAACAACAGCACCTAATGTAAATAAAGATAATATGTCAGAATATAAAGGAAATAATTCAAACAAATCAGAACTAGATAATCCAAATTACTTTTATAAAGGTGAACAAGATGATGATGATTTTGAAAAATTAAGAATTGAAAAGGTTACAGGAGAATATCAAATACAATTAGAAAAAGTTGATAAGGATAATCTTTCAACAAAATTATCAGGGGCAGAATTTGAAGTAACATTACCAGGAGGACAACCAACTAAAAAAGTAACAGGAGAAAATGGAATTTTAGATTTAGGGACAGTAAAAATTGAAGATGTAACAACAAAAGATACAATTCAAGTAAAAGAAACAAAAGCTCCAGAAGGATATAATAAGATCTTAGATACAATGACAATAGAGGTAGAAAAACAAAATAGCAATGGAAAATATGGTTTGAAAAGTGCAAAAATAATATCAGGACAAGTAGAAGGAACAAGTGTAAGCATAGAAGGAAATACTATAAAAATAGTCGTTGGAAATGAAAAAATAAAGAACTTTGATTTATCATTGAGAAAATTTATAACAAATGTAAATGACAAAAAATATGATAGAGTTCCAAAAGTTGATGTAACAAATTTAAAAGATAAATCAGGGACCACTTCTATATATAATCATCCCAAAAAAGAACTTCATGTTGCTAAAAATGATATAATAACATATACAATAAGAGTATATAATGAAGGACAACTAGATGGATATGCAGAAGAAGTAACAGACTTCTTACCAAAAGAATTAGAATTTTTACCAGATAATGCTATAAACCAAAAATATGAATGGGAACTTAGTGAAGACGGAAGAACTGTAACAACAGATTATTTATCAAAAACTAAAGAAAATTCAGATAGAGAAAATTTAATAAAAGCATTTGATGGAGAAAAATTAGATTATAAAGATTTACAAATAGCTTGTAAAGTAAAAGATACAGTAGAGCCAGGTAAAAAACTAACCAATATAGCTGCAATAACTGAGGATGCTGATAAAAATGGTAAAGAAATAGAAGATATAGATTCAGACCCAAGTAAAATAACAATACCATCAGATGAGAAATTACCATCATATAAAGATGATGAAATAGACAAGGAGTATGTTCCAGGACAAGAAGAAGATGATGATTTTGAAAAAGTTGTAGTTCAAGAATTTGACTTAGCATTAAGAAAATTCATAACAAATATAGATGGAAATGATGTAACAACAAGAGTACCAGAAGTAAGTTATGATAAAGAAAAAGACAAAATAACATATAATCATCCAAAAGACCCAATGGACGTAGTAACAGGAGATATAGTAACATATACAATAAGAGTATATAACGAAGGAGATATTGATGGATATGCACAACTAGTATCAGACGATATACCAGATGGATTAAAATTCTTACCAGAAAATGAAACAAATGTAAAATATAGATGGGTAATGTATGATAAAGAAGGAAATGAAACAGAAAAAGTAGAAGAAGCAGAAAAAATAACAACAGATTACTTATCAAAAGAGCAAGAAGAAAAAGAAGGAGAAAACTTATTAAAAGCATTTAACAAAAATGAAGAAATAAGTGAAACAAATCCAGATCATAGAGATATAGAGGTAGTATTTGAAGTAGTAGAACCAAATGGTTCAGATAAAGTAATAATAAATTCAGCACAAATATCAGAAGATAGTGATAAAGAAGGAAACCCAGTAGAAGATAAAGACTCAACACCAGATAAATGGGTAGAAGGAGAAGATGACCAAGATAAAGAATACATAAAATTAAGATATTTTGACTTGGCATTAAGAAAATGGGTAACAGAAGCAATAGTAATAGAAGATGGAAAACAAACAGTAACTCAAACAGGACATACACCAGATATGGACCCAGAACCAGTAGTAAAAGTAGAATTATATAGAAAAGACATAAATAAAGTAACAGTAAAATTCAGATACTCAATAAGAGTAACAAATGAAGGAGATATACCAGGTTATGTAAAAGAAATAACAGACTATGTACCAGAAGGGTTAAAATTTGTTGCAGAAGATAACCCATATTGGAAAGATGAAGGAAACAATATAATATCAACAACAAAATTAGAAAACACATTATTACAACCAGGAGAATCAGCAGATGTAGAAGTATTGCTAACATGGATAAACAGCAAAGATAATATGGGATTAAAAACAAATATAGCAGAAATATCAAAAGACTATAATGATAAAGGAGTACCAGATAGAGACTCAACACCAGACAATAAAAAGCCAGGAGAAGATGATATAGATGACGCACCAGTAATATTATCAATAGAAACAGGTAAAGCAATAACATATGTAGGACTAGGATTAGTAGTCTTAGTAACAATAGCAGGAGGAGTATTCTTAATTAAGAAATATGTAATTTAGAATAATTTAGAAAGCTGACTTTTAGAAAATGATTTTGACGATTTTGGGGTCGGAGACAAAAATCATGTACTTGTAATAAGTATAAAAACCAGAAATTTAAACTTTTTAAGTAAAATTTCTGGTTTTTATTATATTATAAATTTTAATGTTTACTTTTAAATTTAGGTATGATATAATTTCTTGAAGAAAGGTATAGAGGTGAGTATATGAATCAAATATTATCTACAACTAATTCAGAGAAAAATAGAAGAAATGGACCACTAGAAATTAATACTATTGTAAAATTTTTTTCAATTATATTAATCGTATTTGGAGTTATAATGATTAGTACAGCTTCATATGCAATTTATAAAAAATCAGTAGATAAAAATAATATTCCTACAAAGCCTTCTATTACAGAAGAGCAAAAAGATGATAAGACAGTACTATTAAAAGTAACACATGATAAAGCAATAGATAAAATAGAATATCGTTGGAATGAACAAGAATCAAAAATAATAACTGGTAATGGAAGAAAATATATAGAACAAGAAATAGAAATACCAGGAGGTACAAATACATTATATGTTTCAGCTACAGACATAGAAGGACAAGAAATATCTAATGAACAAACATATGAAACAGAAGATATAATAAAAATGGAAATAAGTAATGGAAAAGTTAAAGTGTCAGCAGAAACAGAAACAGAAATTTCATATATGACATATAGATGGGACGAAGAACAAGAAGAAAGAATAGATATAAATGCTACAACAGTAGAACAAGAAATAGAAATACCAATGGGAGAGCATACTTTAACAGTTATCTTAGTAGATAAGAATAATGAAACTATTACAAAAGAGCAAAAGGTAAAAGGTGTAGTAAAACCAAAAATACAAGTAAAATTAGATGAAAATAAAGAAAACTTTTTAATAACAATTACAGATGATTCTGGCTTAAGTAGAGTAGAATTTGTAATAAATGGAGAAAATAAAACAATAAAAGCCAATGAAGAACAAAAAGAAATGAAAATAAAATTACCATTAAAAGATGGACGAAATGTAGTTGAAATTACAGCATACAATTTAGATGGAATTGAATCAGATAAAATTACGGCAAATAAAACTAAATAAATAAGTATAAAATATTAATTCTCTACATTTATGTGTAGAGAATTAATTGAAAGGAAATAAATGGCGATACAATTATTAGAATTAGCAACATATTTTATTATATATTCATTTTTAGGCTGGGTTTTAGAAAGTATATTTAGAAGTTTTTGTGAGAAGAAAATAATAAATACAGGGTTTCTAAGAGGTCCAATATGCCCTATATATGGATGTGGGGCAATAATAATGATATTATTTTTAAAGAACTTTTCAAATTCTAAAATATTACTTTTTATAATGTCAATAATATTTTTAAGCTTATGGGAATATATAGTAGGAGTGATATTGGAAAAATTATTTAAGACAAAATATTGGGATTACTCAGACCATAAATTTAATTATAAAGGAAGAATTTGTTTAACAAACTCAATTGCTTGGGGATTTTTAGGAGTACTTTTTATAGATTTTATACATCCTAGTATAGTAAATATATTAAAAAATGTTGATGTATTATATTTAAAAATAATAGTACCTATATTATTAATATTAATTTTAACAGATGCTATAATCAGTATTGTAAAAACTAAAAACATAAAAGGAACACTAGAAAAAGTAGAAAAATTAAATGAACAAATAAAAGAAAAGTTAGCAGAAATAAAGAAACAAAATCAAGAAAAAAATACAACCTCAGAGAATTTGCAATTATTAATTGAAAAAATAAATAAGAGGAAAAATAGAGAATTACGAAGATTATATAAAAGAGTATATAGATTAAAAAGAGCTTTTCCAGCAATTGATACAAAAGAATTTAGCGATATATTAAATAGAAAAATAGAATTAAAAAGTAAGAAAAATAAAAATGAATGATTTAGGTAAATGATAATTAAATCTATATAAATAAAAATAATTATTAAAACTAAAAAGTATTATAATAGAAAATTATTATTAAAATCATAATAATTTTACTTTGGAAATTAGGGTGTGATTAAATGAAACAAGAAATTTATATCATAGACGATGATGATTCATCAATAGTAATATTTAGAGAATTATTTAAAAATGACAAAGAATATAAATTTATAAGTGTAAAATCAGAGCAAATAGATATTGCTTTAAAAAATATACCAGCATTGATAATAATAAATGAGGATGCTATTCAAAGAGATGTTGTAAGTTTATGTAGACAAATAAGAAAAGACGAAGATAATACAATAACTCCAGTAATAGTAGTTTCATCTAGAAGTGAAAAAGAACATAGAATGAGAATTTTAAAAGAATCCATAGAATATTATATCAAAAAGCCAGTAGATGAAGAATATTTGTATTATACGGTAAAAAATTTAAATAGATTATTATCAATTAACAGAAGAATAAGTCCTTTAACAGGATTGCCAGGTAATGTGCAAATTCATGCAGAACTAAAAAAGAGAATATCTAAAAATGAGCCTTTTTCAGTACTATACTTGGACTTGGATAATTTCAAAGCATATAACGATGTGTATGGATTTTTAAAAGGAGACCAAATTATAGAATTTACAGCAGAAACAATACTAAGAGGAGTTCATGCAAATGTAGAAGAAAGTGCATTTGTTGGACATATTGGAGGAGACGATTTTGTAGCAATAGTACCAACAACAAATTGTGAAAAGATATGTCAAAATATAATAGCAATATTTGATAATCAAGTAAAGCAATTTTTTACAGATAGAGATATAGAAAAAGGATATATTGAAGTAGAAAATAGAAAAGGAATAATTGAACAATTTCCATTAACTTCTATATCAATAGGTGTAGTTGTTGCAGAAAAAAATAGGTTTAGTAATATTCTTGAAATAGGAGAAATAGGAGCACAAGTAAAACACGCAGCAAAATCAGTAATGGGAAGTAGTTATGCGATAGATAGAAGAAATTAAAAATAAGAGTAGAATATTTTATATTAAATAAGAGATAGTAAATTATAATTTTTTGAAAAACAAATTATTTAGTTATAAACTAAGAGATTTGTAAAACAAAAATATAATTTACTATTTTTTATTGTATAGGAAAAATCATCTTTTATCTTGACCCTATATAGGATTTTTCCGTATACAACAAGTAAAAGTGACCTTTAAAAAGACCCGCGATAGCTTTTCTTATGTAGCTTTGCTATTTTTCTTATTAGAATGAGACTTTTTTGATAATATATTAGAAAAACTATTGACAAATAACATACCTAGATATACAATATACATTGTATATCTAGGTATACTTAAATAATAAGGAGGAGATAAAATTGAAAATTAATAAAGAATTGTTAAAAGGAAGTACAACAATGTTAATACTAAATTTATTAAAAGATAATAATATGTATGGTTATGAAATGATTAAAAAATTAAAAGAAAAATCAGAAAATGTATTTGAGTTAAAAGAAGGAACTTTATATCCTATATTACACAGTCTTGAAGAAAACGGTTTTATAGTATCATATTGGGATGAGAGTACAGCTAAAAAGAGAAAATACTATGCTATTACCGAAAAAGGAAAAAAACAATTAAAAGAAAAAAAAGAAGAATGGAAATTATTTAGTAATGGAATCAATCAATTACTAGGAGGTGTTTCATTTGCAAATTAAAGAATATTTAAAATCTATTTGTGAACAAATTGAATATAAGCCAATAAGGGAAGAAATATCTAATGAAATAGAAACACATATTATTGATTTAAAACAAGAGTATATAAATGATGGAATTAAAGAAGAAGATGCAGAGCAAAAAGCAATAAATCAAATGGGAAATGCAGAAGAAATTGGAAAGAAACTGAATCAAATTCATAGACCAAGAGTTGATTTTAAATTAATATTTATTACTATAATATTATTAGGTTTCGGATTTTTAGTATCATTTATAAGAACAAGCCAGTTAGTAACAAATGGAAATGAAGCGAATTCGATGACAAAATATATTTTCTTTTTAATTATAGGTGTAGTATTGAGTGTTCCTATATATTTTATAGATTATAGAAAAATACTTAAATACTCTAATATATTATATGGAATAGCAAGTGGAATTATATTATGGACATTACTCTTTGGTGTAAATGTTAATGGAATACCACATATTTATATATCTCCAACTATAAATTCAATATCACCATACACTATTGCTGTACCACTCTATATTATTTCATTTGTAGGATTTATTAACAATTTAAAACAAGAGAGCGAAATAAAAATATTGCAAAAATATAATATTAATATTAAATTAGTAAAGGTAATTGTTTTGAGTTTGATATCTTTATATCTTCTATTTTTAATACCATCTATTACATCAGTATTTATTTTAGGGTTAACTTATTTAATAATAGGAACAGTAAAAATAATAAAAAGTAAAGAAAATAAGACAAAAAATATATTAATGTTATGGGGAATACCAATAATAATAGGCTCAATTTTAGGAATATATCTACTTGTAGGAGTGCCTTATATAGCAGAAAGATTGGAAGTAACATTTAATCCTGTGAGTGATGCGAGTGGAATGGGATGGCTAGGAGTAAATAGAAAAATTATAATAAATTCAGCTCAATTATATGGAGAGGCAGATGATATGAGTACAGCAATAGATTTATTTGATGAAGGAACAGACTTTGCATTTATATCAATTTTGGCACATTATGGTTGGATAGTTGCTATTTTAGTAACAGTATCAATTCTATTATTATCTATAAAATTAATAATTAATGCAATTAAGATAAAAGAGAACGGCGGAAAAAGTTTGATAATCGGAATATCAAGTATGTTCATTTTACAAAGTATATTTAATATATTAATGAATTTAAATTTATGGATGGAATCAAATTATAATTTACCTTTTGTTTCGTATGGAGGAGTTAATTTAATAATAAATTTGATGTGTCTATCATTAATTTTATCTGTTTATAGAAAAAAAGATTTAATATTTGAGAATAAAGAACGAAGAGAAAAAGTTTCTTTTTAAAGTAATGTAAAAGTTTGTATTTTTTGAAAAAACTATTGAATTTATTGAAACAATGAGATATGTTATAAGTGATCAACTAATTATAATGTAAATCTATATGTTTTTTACTTTGGAAAAAATTGTTAATTAAGAGCTGAGCAAGTAAAAATTAAATATAGAAAATATATTATTTTGATAAAAATATGAGGAGAAAAATTATGTATAATCGAATTTCCATAGTTGGTGGTTCTGGAAGTGGAAAAAGTACACTGTGTGACATTTTAGCAAAGGAATTAAAACTCCCGGCAATTCATATAGATGCTATTAATTTTAATGAAAATTGGGAAGAAATTGACAAAGAAGTAAGAGACAAAATAATATTAGCTAAAGCGTTAGAAGAAAAATGGATTATAGATGGCAATTATAATAAAACTCTTAAAGAACGCTTTAACAAAGCTGATTTGATAATTTGGCTAGACTATTCATCACTTATGTTGTTAAAAGGTGTTTTAAAACGCTTTATAAAATTAAATAACAAAGAAAGACCTGAAATACCAGGGTGTAAGGAGCGTTTGGATTTTAACTTTTTAAAATATGTTCTTACATATAATAAGAAAAAAAGACCAGTGATAGAAAGTTATTTAAAGAATATACCACAAGATAAAGTATTGATTTTCAAAAAACAAAAGGATTTAAATAAATGGCTTAAAGAATTTACTCATAATGAAAATATTTTGGAATGTTTAAATGAATATTGAAGAATGATTTAAAATGAATAAAAACAAAAATATTATATATGTTAGATTAAATATTTTTAGCAATATTATTAATACGAGACTTATATGAGAAAAAGTCAAATTTTGCAACTGATTAGAAAAAATAGGAATTTAAAATATAATTCCTATTTTTTTTGAAAATGAAACTTTTTTGACAATATGCAAACTCTTATTAGTATAAAATATGTGCATATTATATGGAGGAAATTATGGAAGAATTAATAAAACAAGCTCAAAAAGGTGACAAAGAAGCATTTACACAGTTAATATATGAAATAAGGCAAGATTTATATAAAATTGCTAGATGTCGTTTATCTTGTGAAGATGACATAGAAGATGCAGTTCAAGAAACTATGATAGAAACCTTTAAAAATATAAAAAAATTGAAAAAGCAAGAAGCTTATAAAAAATGGATTATAAAAATATTAGTAAATAAATGTAATTATATATATAAGAAAAATAAGAATAGAAATATTTCTTTTGAAAATTTAGAATTAGAAAAAAGATATTCTTTTAATGAAAATTATAATGAATTAGAAGAAATAGATTTTTATTTAATTTTAAAAGATTTAAATTATGATGAAAGAATAGCATTAACTTTATTTTATTTAGAAGATTATTCAATAAAGGAAATATCTAAATTGCTAAAAACAAATGAAAATACTATAAAAACAAGACTAAAAAGAGGAAAAGAAAAAATAAAAATTAAATTTTTGAAAGGAAACGAATAATATGGATGTATTAGATAAGAAAATAAAAAGTGTATTATCAAAAGAAATAGAAGAGCCATATACTTATGAAAGAGCTATTAAAAGAGCCTTATATAAAAAAAATAAAAATAATATTAAATATTATATAAAAAGAGTAATTATAATTATTATATCAATTCTAAGTACATTAATAGGAAGTTTTGGTGTATATGCAGCAACAGGTGGAAAAATTGAAGGGATACCAGTATTAGATTGGTTAGGAAATAAATTTTCAGAACAATATGAAGAATATAAACAACCAGTAGAAAATCAAGTGGTTGCTTTTGGAGAAACAAGTGTAGAATTAATATCAACAATGTGTAATGAAGGAATTACAATATTAGAATTTGATGTAAAATTAAGTAAAGAAGATTATAATAATCTAAGATTAGGCAAAACAGCATATACAGAAGAATTTTATAATAAAACCAAAGAATACAAAGAATATGCTAAACAAAAAGTGATAAAAAGAATTCAAGCCGATAAATATGAAGGACATTTTAGTAATGAAAGTGATAATGAAATTAATGCGATATTAAGTAAAATAGAAGTCACAGAAGAGGAAATAAAGAATTCTAAATATTATCAAGAATATTTAAAAATGACAAAACTATATGACCAACAATTAGAAGAAAGAAAAACGACTGGATTTAAAATAGGATTAG
This sequence comes from uncultured Clostridium sp., assembly GCA_958413095.1. Classification (GTDB taxonomy): domain Bacteria; phylum Bacillota; class Clostridia; order TANB77; family CAG-508; genus CAG-269. Next base: position 23,713 of record CATYUF010000011.1, on the reverse strand, counting down.
CTTTAAATACAAAACAAAAAGGTGGGATATATAACTATGATAAATTTAATCCTAATACAGAATGGTATGCAAGTATTTATATAGATAATGAACCATATTATGTTAGAAATTGGCAACAAGTTCAAAAAATAAATGATTATGAATATAAGATTTATACTATGTATGCTTTAAGTGATTTAGAATTGAAAGGAAAAGAAAACTTTAAAATTACTTTAAAAGATAATAAATTAGTAAATATGGTTGCTTGGAAAAGTTTAGGAAATAATTGGATGAATGATTGCCAATGGTTTGCAGAAGATAGAGACAATCAAAAAGATATGTGTCTACCAGAAAAATATATTAAAGATTTGAACTTGGATTTTGAAGTAAATGTGTCTAAAGATACAGTTTTAAAAGATAGTAAGGTAATAGATAAGCCCAAAATAGAATCAAAATTTAGAAATATTACTCAGACTGTTGAAAAAGTAGTAATCTCTCCTATGCAAACAATTGTAAGAATAAATCACTCAGCAAGTAATCAATCCTCTAATGCTTTTGAGAATAAATATGATGATCCGAATATAGAACATTTACCTATAACAAAAGAATATAAGGTATATGATGCAAATGGAAAAGAACTTTCTTGTTTTAGTACAAGCAATAAAAATACATTAATATATAGTGATGGAACTAGAGAAGATTATGATTATCATGATATTCCAAACAAAAAATATTCAAATGCAATATGGGAGAATATAAAATACTTACTTATTGAGAAAACTGATACTGAATATATAAAAATTGTACCAGTAGAAACCATACATAATCCGGTAGATGGTGCAGAAAATATTGGAGGGGAAATTAATTACGAAATGGAGCCATTGATAATTAATTTAAAATAAAGAATACTAAAATATATTGCTTTTTATAGAATTAAATTAAATGAAAAAAATAGTAAATGTAAAAAGAATTTTATATATTGCAGATGATTGAAAAGAATTGTAAAAATTGCAAATGTGAAAGTTTGCAATTTTTTTATATATTTACATTGATATCACAAGGTTAAAATGATAAAATACAAAAAGTAATTAAAGTAGAAGTATAGAGATATAATTATCATGTATTAATTAAAAAATATAAAAATAAGGAAGTGAGTAGAATATGGAATTAATAGACATTGTAGATGAAAATAATAATTTAACAGGTCAAGTTGAAGAAAGATGGGTAGCATTTGAGAAAGGATTATGGAGAAGAACAGTTTCATGTTGGATTATGAACGAAAAAGGAGAAGTGCTATTACAAAAAAGAGCAGGAGAAAAAAGAAGAAATCCTAATAAATGGGCAAAAACAGGTGGACAAGTGGATAGTGGAGAAACAGTAGAAGAAGCAATATTTAGAGAAGTAAAAGAAGAACTAGGAATTGAAATTCCTAAAGAGCAGATTGAAATTGATAGTGTTTATAAAAGTGATGATAAAAATAGACGATTTGCTTATAATTATATATTTGTAGTAAATTACAAATTAGAAGACTATATATTGCAAAAAGAAGAAGTAGCAGATGTCAAATATTTTACAATAGAAGAATTAGAAGAAATTAGAAAAAATAATGATTTAAATTATACTTTTTGCAACTGGTCTATTAAAGATTTTAAAAGAGAAATTGATAAGCTAAAAAGCAAAAGAAGAGAAATTTTAGAGGATAAAATATTAATTAGAAGAGTAAAATATGATGATATAGAACAAATTGTAGATATAAATATTAATGACTGGAAGAAAGCCTATAAAGGAATAATAGATGATGTAATTCTAGACAATTTAAATAGAAATGAAAAAATAGAAAAATGGAAAAAACATTATAATGTCGGAAATGTAGTTGTAGCTGAGAAAAATGGAAAAATACTAGGATATTGTAGATATGAAGATAAAATTTTCTACGAAAATACAGATATAGATTCTGAGGTTATAGCAATATATGTAGATTATGATAATATATGCAAAGGAGTAGGGAAAGCTTTATTAAAATATGCAATGAATGATTTAAAAAGCAAAAACAGAGCTAAAATGATAATATGGTGCTTAGAAGAAAATGAAAATGGAAGAAAATTTTATGAAAAGATGGGTGGAAAGATACTAAATAAAGAAAAATATTTTGAAAAAGATGGTAAGAGATATAAAGAAGTAGGATATGTTTATGATATATAACATACAAGAAATATAAAGATAAAAATACATATTAAATAAATAAACCTTAAAAGATTTATTTATGAACGATAATTTAATAGTGATAATATAGTTAAATAATTTGAAAAATATATAGTAAATTGCAACAAAAATGTGATATAATAAATAGTATAAACACAGATTGGAGATGAGTGATTATGACAATGAAACAAAAAGAATTATATAATGTAATTGAAAGTTTACCAGAAGAATTATCAAATAAAGTTGTAGATTATATAGAATATCTTAAATTTTCTTATATGACAAAAGCTCCAGATGATTTAATTATAAAAGATGATAAAGATTTATTGGAAAAATTAAAAAAAGGTATGGAAGATACCAATAATGGAAAAGTATGTTCTGTTGAAGAAGCATATGAAGAAGTTAAAGGAATTTTATCAAATTAAATGGAGGTTTTTACATTGGAAGAATATAAGGTAGAATTATCTATTCAAGCAAAAGAGGACTATAAAAGTATTATTAAATATATAAAATACAAATTATTAGAGCCTAATATTGCAGAAAGATATGCTTAACTAATAAAGAATGAAATTAATACTTTGAAATATAATCCACAAAAATTTGCTATTATTAACTATGATATTATAAAACAATATAAATTTAGAAAACTAATTATTAAAAATTATATTGTATTTTATCGAATTAATGAGGAAGAAAAAATAGTAAATGTAGAGAGAATTTTGCATGGTACAACTGACTGGAAAAATAAATTATAAATTAAAAATTGCAGATGTAAAAGTTTGTAATTTTTTTGAATTTATATTGAAAGTGAAAATACATGAATTTATAATGGTTGTAACTTAATATTTTATGATATATGAGCAAAAGAGTGTAATTAAAATAGAACAAAAGCATACTATATAAAGAGATAAAAAAGGAAGAGGTATGCGAATTATGAAAAGAATAGCTATAATATTAGCTACAATAATGATAGGAATACTAGTAGGAACGACCCAAACAAATGAAACCAATAGTAATAAAGAAAGAAATATAGGAGATGCAGTACAAGTTAGCACATCACCAGTAACTAGTAAAGTAGTAGTATTAGATGCAGGACATGGAAAGCCAGATGAAGGGGTTAGCTTACTGCATTAAGTGAAAAAATAGAAGTAACTATTCCTTTATAAAAAATAATTGCAGATGTAAAAGTTTGCAATTTTTTTGATTTCTATTGAAAGTAAAAGGATATGATGATAAAATAAGAAAAAACGAAAAGGAGCATTACATGGAATTAGTAGATATTGTAGATGAAAATAATAAATTAATTGGACAAGTGGAAGATAGATGGGGTAGCATATAATAAAGGACTATGGAGAAGGACAGTTTCTTGTTGGATAATGAATGAAGAAGGAGAAGTACTTTTACAAAAAAGAGCAATGAGTTTAGAAGAAATACATAATCACGAATGGACGCACAGCAGATTGAGTAAGAATTCTAAAAATTTTATTAGTCAATTCAAAATATCAAACATAATAGAAATCGAAGGCAAGAAAATATATATTGTCCATTATCCAAGTAATGAAAACGTAATATATAAAAAACATATTAAGATGCCTACAATCAAACAAAATGAAGAAATGTTTAGTGAAATAGATGAGATATATTTATATATGGACATACACATACAACAAGCATTAATAATAAAAACAATAAATGGTATATAAATTCAGGTTATTTAGGCTGTCCTGTAAAAAGTAATATAGCAAATGCAGGAATATTAGAAATAAATAAAAATGATATACATTACAAACAATTAAAAATTGAATATAATGTTAACGAAGTAATACAAGAAATATAAAGATTAAAATTTCCATTTTACAAAGGAATATTAAAAATTTTCTATGGAAAGGAATAATAAATTTGACTATAGACTAAGTATAAAATGCTTGGTCTTTTTTTGATAGGAGATGATGCAAAATATAATGAACAAATCAGATTTAAAAGGACTATGGATATCAGTTGAAATTCTAATAAATAAAGAATTATCAGATAAAGAAAAAATTATACTTTCTATGATTTTATATTTAAGTAAAGACACAGGCCATTGTTTTGCAACAAATAATTATTTTTCAGACATCTTAAATGTAACAGTGGTAAGTATATCAAGGATAATAAATTCCTTAAAGAAAAAGAATTTATCAAAACAAGCTATAAAAGAATGGTATTTGAAAAATAAGAATTCTAGTAGTTTTAATTGGGTTGAAGAAGAAAAGGAAATATAAAAATACTCAAAAAGTATTAATGATAATACTTTTTGAGTAAAAATCTAATTTTCTAACTTATTTTCTATCCCGGCAAATAAATCATCATAAGTTATATTTAAAATTTTAATAAAACCCCATACTTCATAATCTTTAACACTTCTTTTATTATTTTCAATCATATAAATGTCATTTTTATGCAGATTAATGCCTAGTAGATTGAGTTCTGCAGTTAGATTTGCTTGAGATAAATGTTTTTCTTTTCTATATTTTCTTAAATTTCCTCCGATTACATTTAAATTATTATTTAATTTTCGTACTGACATAATTTTTACCACCTTTTTTACAATTTATATTGATTTTACCTTTAACTTTGTGACAATATGACATTAAGCAATGGACAAGAAAAATTAAGTAGGTGAAAATAGTGAAAGAAAAATAATAATTCATTACTAGAGTTAGAGTTACTACAGGTTTGTTATGATGAAAGTAAAAACGCTTTAGAGTTAGAATTTAGAGATGTGATGGGAAAACATTTAAAGGAGTTGAGAGATATTATGGATAGAAGGTAAAATATTAATATATCTTAAAAAGTCAATTATAAAAAACAGAATTGACATAATTTGTAAAAAGTGATAGAATATTTAGAAAATAAATAGAGATAGAGGAGGAATAGCAATGAATTCAAATTTTTTATTTATATGGGCAGACAGTGGACTATCAACAAAATCTAATCATGTAAATGCACCTTATCACTTTGTGCATTTGGGAGAGATTATAGATTATATTGAGAAAAATATAAAAGAAGAAATTGACATATTAGATATAGAAGCTGAACAAACAGAGTTTCAAGATATAATGAGCAAAATAATTAATAATAATTATAAAGCAATTGCATTTTATATTAATACTGAAAACTTGCAAAATACAATAAAACTACATGAGTATATAAAAGAAATATTACCGGAATGCAAAACAATTGCGTATGGAGAAATGCCAATATATTTGCCAAAATTTTTTAAGAAAACAAATTTTGATGCAATAGTTTCAAGAGAATGTGATCAAGAAATAGCTATATTAGACTTTTTTAAGTATAGTTTAAAGATGATACAAGAAAATGACATGAGGGGAGTTGTTCTAATAAGAAATAAGCAGTTACTAAATTGTAAAAAAGGAGAATTCCTAGAAGCTAAAGAATGGGGATATACAAATGTATCAAAGGCTCTAATTAAAAAATATTTTGAAATGGAAAAGAAACAACAAGTAGTAATAACAATTGCAAGAGGATGTCCATATAATTGCCCTTACTGTAATGCAGTATTGTATTATGGAAAAAAAGAAAGAAGAAGAGATGCAAAGGATATAGTCAAATATATTAATTCATTGGAGTATGAATATTTTAAGTTCTTTGCACCAGATTTTACATTAAATGAAGAAAAGGCAATGGAATTGTGTCAAGAACTTATAAACAATAAAAAGAAAATCAAATGGTCTTGCACTACTAGACCGGATTTATTAAAAAATGAGGAACTAATTAAAATGATGGCTGAATCAGGATGCTATAAGATTGCTATTGGAATAGAATCTGTTGAAGATGAAGATTTGAAAAGTATAAATAAAAGATATGATAGTGAAGTTATTGTTAAAGGAATAAAATTATTACAGAAATATAATATTGAATATAAGGCATTAGTTATGTTTGGAGTACCAAACCAAACAAAAGAGGGAATAAAATATACTTTAAATTTTTTGAATAAATACAATGTGAATATTAGACCAACAGCATATACACCATTCTATGAGATGAATCATAATATGAACGAGGAACAAATATCAAAATATGATAAAAGGACATATTATGAAGGAATACCGGATTTAAGCTATAAAGATTTTTTGAGATTAATTTATGATACTAAAAATTATAAAAAGATATTAGAATAAGGATGTTGATATTATGTATGAAAATATAAGAAATAAAATTGATAATGTAATAAAAGAGAATACACCAGATTCAGTATTATTTTCAGGAGGAGTAGATAGCTCAGCAATATTATATGTAGCACATAAATATAATCCAGATGTTATGGGAATAACGGTTGGTGTAGAAGGCAAAGAAAGCTCAGATATTGAATATAGTAAAATGGTAGCAAAAGAATTAGGAATAAATAATCATCATATATTTTATGTAAAACCACAACAAGTGAAAGAAATGGTAGAAACATCGGTTAAAATACTAAAATCTTTTAATCCAGAATGGATTAGTTCTACAACAACGTTACTTTTAGGAACAATGTATGCTAAAAAGGCAGGCTTAAAAAGTATATCAAGTGGAGAAGGTGCAGATGACCTGCTAGGAAGTTTTCCGTTTTTTAAAAATTGGAAAGGAGATTATAAATCTTTAGATACGGCAATACAGGATAGACTAAAAGAGATTGTAGTAATGTCAGATGTAATTGCTAAAAGTATGAAAATGGAATATATAGCACCATTCCATGATGAAAGAGTAAAACAGGAGATTTTGTCTATTCCAATACAAGAAAGAATGAAAGAAGAAGGAGAAATAAAAACAAAATATCCTCTAAGAAAGTCATATGAAGGGATTTTACCACAAATTTGTATAACAAGACCACAGACAATGGCATTTACCGGTTCTGGAATATATGAAACAATAAAAAGTATTGGAAATGAAATTTCCGATGAAGAATTTCTAACAAGCTGTAAAGATATATTTCAATTTAGAAATAAATTTGAATATGCATTATTTAAAATATATAACAAAAATTTTGAATTCAAACAGGAAGAAAAAGGGCGGATGTGTACACTGTGGAAGTAGTATGGAAAATAATAAAATAAATTGTAAAATTTGTGCTACATTACAAGTAGATGGAAGGGAGATAACTTTTAATGGAGATGAAAGATAATAATTCAGAAGAAATAAAAGGAGCAGAAGCTATAGTCATACATAATGGAAATATAATTTTAGGAATGCAAAAACCAAAAAGATGGTACAATTTAGAAAATGAAGAAAAAGCAACGATAATAAAGACATTAGGTGGACAAATAGAAAAAGAAGATAAAAATAGTTCAAAGAGAGCACTGATAAGAGAGGTGTTAGAAGAGGTAAAAGGAATAGAAGAAAAAGACCTTAGAGTGACATCAGATCCAATTTTTACTAAAAAAATTAGAATGGGGGATTTAAATATATTTGAGAGAGATTCTAATTTGAGTATGGAAGCAGACTTTTATCTTTTAGAAATTTTAAGTAAAAAAGCTATTGAACCAAATGATTTACCAGCATTATTAGAAATACCAGTAAAAGAATTTTTGAGATTAGAATTTACTAAAAAAGAAAGTTTTAATAAGTTACAAGAACATGTAATAAAAAATAAAAATTTTCAACTTTCTTTACCAGAATATTATGCATTAATGATTCCAAAAGAAGTAAAAGAATTTTTAAAAAAAATTAAGGAGTATGAAGAAGAAATTGAAAGATAAAAAAATAGCATTTGACTTTGATGGGGTTATAGCAAATACTAATAAAGAAAAGATAGAATGGCTAAGAAGTAAAGGATATAGTATAAAGTGTGCAGATAAGACTAGTTTTTATTCTGAGCTAAGCCAGAATTTAGCAAATTCTGAAATAGAAAAATTATATAATAATATGTCAAAAATAATATTTCAACCTGAAACATTAGATAAAACGAAGCCTATATTAGGAGCAATAAAAACAATTAAAAGATTATCACACAAATTTAATATATATATTATAACAGCAAGAACTGAAGAATTGATTAAACCTATATATGATTGGTTAAAAAAGTATAATTTAAGTGAAAATATTCAAGATATAATATCTTCATCTTATGAATCAAAACAAGATATTTGTTTGAAAAATAATATCTGTTTTTTATGCGACGATGATGTTAGGCATTTAGTTAATAAAAAAGTAAAAAGAAGAGTATTATTTAATGCAGACAAAAGAAAGTTAAAAGATGATATTATAGTTGCTGAATCATGGGATGAAATAGAAAGAATTTTAGCAGAATTAAATTGATATATATTAATAATATATATAATATTTTTTTAGAAAGGAAGAGGGACATGAAAAGAAAAATTTTTGTTTTCATAGGAGCTCCAGCTAGTGGTAAGGGGACTCGGATTAATGAATGTATAGGCTACAAAAGCATATCAACAAGTTGCATTTTAAAAAATGCAGGATATGATTTAACAAAGGGAACTTTAATTAGTGATGAAGTCGTTAATGAATTAGTAATACGGGAAATGGAAAGGCTTAAAGAATCTAACATAATATTAGATGGATTTCCACGAACGGAAAATCAGTTTCTAATATTATTAGAGCAGAATATACAGATAGACAAAGTATTCTATATACAAGTGCCTAAAAAGATTCTATTTGAGCGAGCAAATGATAGGCTTACATGTTTAAAGTGTCAAGCAAGTTTTACTAAAAGCGAATTCAAAAGACCGAAGGTCAAGGGAATATGTGATTATTGTGGAGGAACCTTAGTTGAAAGAGTAGATGATTCTAAAGAATTATTTGAAAAAAGAGTAGAGGTTTTTGAAGAAAAAACAAAACCAGTACTTGAACTTTTTCAAAAGTATCATATCCCGATTATTGAAATTGATGCTACATTACCACCAAGTGAAATCTTAAAGTATATTTAAGAGTTAAAATAGCAAGTTGTGAATATTCCGACTTGCTATTTTACAGTTTTATGTAGTATATGAGTATATAGAAATTATTTTTTATCTTTTATCCACTTTTCAAACTCTTTCCCACTAATTTCCTTATCCAAATATTTCTTCTTCATAATAGCCCCATCTTTCTTATAATTTTCAAATTTTTCAATTGCTAAAATACTTATAACATCAGAGCTACAAAAGCAATATGGTATATTATATAATGGTAGATTTAATCCACATAAATAATATGCACCAAAAGTAAAGTCTAATGCTTAAAAAATACATTTTGAACATTAATAAAATGTTCTTCTTCAGAACGCATAAGTTCGAACAAGCCTAAAAGATAATCTTTTTTGTTTAATTCAAGACTAATAAAATTAATTCCAGATTTTATCTTGTCAGGATGTTTTGGACAATACAAAGATGCATAACAAAATGTTCTAATAAAATTTCCGAATATCTGCACTTTTAAAGTCTGTATTTAAAAAATTCAAAATTGCTATTCTTATCAAAAGCAATATAAAAATCCATAAACTACACTCCTATCAAACAACCATAAATCAATAAAAAATTTTTTTCTGTTGTATAGTGTTATTCTTGATATTAAACAATTATAATCGTATTACAAGTTGTTTGACGATATTGTATTACAAAATACTAGAAAAGTCAAAAATAGCACATTGAAAAACATACAAAATATATTTGTTCAAAAGGCAAAGTGAATATTTTGTATCATAATTAGTTATAAGACATATAATGAAACTTCTATCTGGCTAACATGATGTAAAGGGATAGCTTCTTAAAAAAGAAGAGGAGGGCAAATCTCCTATGTGAATGACAATTCACTTATAACTAATAATCAAAAGTAATAAAATTTATAAATTGATAATATGGTGTATAAAGGAGTTGATGTTAATTTGAATAATTATATAGAAGAAAAAACTACATATACCATAGATAATCAAGAATATACTGTAATTGCACGAACTAAAAAAGATAATGACACAGAGAAAATATATAACATACTGAGTAGGTATGCTCTTCAAAAACTAAATAGTATTAATTAAAAAGATAGTAATTATTTTAAAAAATGCTGGATATTATCAGAAATATTTTGTATAATCCTTGTTACATAAAGGAATAGTTACTATCGCAAATCATAGGAAAGGGAGAGTAACTATTATGAAAAATACAAAATATAAAGTAGCAGGTTATTTAAGATTATCAAAGGAAGATGGTGATAAAGAAGAAAGTGATAGTATTGTTAGTCAAAAAAGCATTATAGAAAATAAAATAAAAGAGTTAGGAAAAGAATTTGAATTATATGATTTATACATAGATGATGGATATACTGGTTTAAACACAGATAGACCTTCGTTTAAAAAAATGATTACAGATATTGAAAAACGGTGTCGTTAATACTGTTATAACTAAAGACTTGTCAAGACTTTCAAGAAATAGTTTTGAAGCTAACTATTACATAGAAATATATTTTTTAGAAAAAAATATAAGGTATATTTCAATTTTGGATAATGTAGACACATATTTAAAAAATTCAAATAATGATATGATACAATTTAAAACTCTAATTAATGATTGGTATAGTAAAGATATTTCGAGGAAAGTAAGAAGCGGTGTATGGGCAAGGAAAGAAAAAGGAATGTATCTAGCAGCAAAAGCTCCTTATGGATATAAGAAAAGCAAAGATAATAAAAATAAATTAGAGATAGATAAAGAACAAGAAAGAGTTATAAAGATGATTTTTAATATGTATGATGACGGGACAAAAATCACAGATATTGCTAAGTATTTGAAAGAACAAAAAATATATTGCCCAGATTATTATGATTTTGGAGGGGCAAAAAGTGGAGATTATAATTGGCGAGATGAGGCTATTAGTAGAATCTTAAAAAACAAAGTTTATATTGGACATACAGAGTATGGCAAAAAGATTAATTTAAGCTATAAATCTAAAAAAGTAAAAATTATACCTAGAGAAGAATGGCAAATTGTAGAAAATACCCATCAGCCAATAATCTCTAAAGAACAATTTGAAAGAGTCCAAACTAAATTAAGTATTCATAAAAAAACAAAACATAGAAAATATGAATGGAAATTAAATGGAATTGTATTCTGCAAAGAATGTGGAACGAAAATGGTAATCAAAGTAATTAGAGATAAAGATGAAAATATTAAGTCTAAAAAAATATATTGTGGAACAGCAGTAAGAAAGAATAATACAATTGATTGTAACAGAAAGTATAAGTCAATTAACGAGGACATAGTAGATAAAATAGTTATAGAAAATGTAAAAGAAAAGTTAAGCAAAATAAGTAAAAGCGACAAATTGGAAAACTTAATTTTAAATCAGTATAATGAAAATGGTACAAAGGTATATGATGATAATATAATAATTCTTGAAAAACAACTAGAAAAAACTGATAAAACAATAACTTCACTATATGAGGATTATAAAAATGATATTATAGAAATTGATGATTATAAAAGGTTCTACAGAACAGAAATAGAGCGAAGAACAAACATAAAAAATAATATTAATTCTATTTTAAAAGAGAAGGAAAAAAGACCAATAATAACAAAAGAAAGATTAATATCTATTATGAATGAATTATCTAATATTGAAAACTGGGACAGAGATAAATTATCTGAAATTATTTACAATATAGAGATAGACAAGGATAATCATATTTATATTAATTACAGATATAATGTTTTTGATAAAGTATAGTTATAGAATGGGATAACTATGAAAGAATACAAAGCAGGAATTTATTTAAGATTATCAAAAGAAGATACGAATACAAATAATAGTATAGAGGCACAAAGAAATATTACTTTAAACTATGCTAAAAAACATAATATTAGTGTAATTAATGAATATGTAGATAATGGATATTCAGGTATTTTAGACTCAAGACCAGCTCTAAATAAAATGATAGTAGATATTTTAAGAAAAAAAATAGATATGATTATTGTTAAAGACTTATCAAGATTAACTAGAGATAAAAATAAAACAGGTTATTATACTGAAGTCTTTTTTCCAGATAATGATGTTAGATTAATTTCTGTAACAGAATTTATAGATAGTGGCGAAAGATATGAAATTGATGATACTATAATGCTAAGGGGAATAATGAATCAAAGTTATATAGCAGATATTTCTAAAAAAATAAAATCTGTAAAAACTGATATGAAGAGACAAGGAAAATATGTTGAAAAAAATGTACCATATGGATATAAAAAAGATGAAGAAGATAAATACAAAGTAGTTATAGATGAAAATGTTGCTGATAATGTGAAACTAATATATAGAATGTATTTGCAAGGGTATTCACAAGGAGAAATTGCAAAATATTTAACTAAAATGAAAATTGATACACCAAAAAAATATAAAGGACAAAAGGTAACAATTAATGAGTGGCGAAGTGATAGCATTAGTAGAATTCTAAAAGATCCATTTTATACAGGCAAGATGATAATAAATAAAATATATACAGATTACAGAACAAAGAAAAAACATAAAACACCAAAAGAAAGATGGATTTTTAAAGAGAATACACATGAAGCGATAATTTCACAAGAGCAATTTGACAAAATCCAAAAAATACTAGAAGAAAAGTTTTATAAACCTAAAAACAAATATGAGTATTTATTAAAAGGATTGGTACATTGTGGACATTGCAGGGCAAGAATGCAATACAAATATAGAACAAGAACTAAAATAAGAAATAGGGGATTAGATGATCCTCAAAAATGTTGGTATTTCAAATGTAGAACAATTTATAAATTCCCTAGTATATGTGACAAAGGGCATACAATAATGGAGAGTACATTAAACGAAATAGTATTAAATGCTGTAAAACAAAAATTGAATACAATAAACATTAATATAGCCACAAATAAAATTATTGATGGATATAGAAAAAATGATATAACTTATAAACAGATGAAATTACTCAAAAACAATGAAACAAAAATAGATAATGAAATGAAAAAGTTATATAGTAAAAGAGTAGATGGAAAAATATTAATAGAAGATTTTAAATTGCAGTATGATGAACTTAAAAGTAAATTAAAAGAAACTAAAAAATCTTTAGAACAATTACAAGAAAAGAATAAAAGCAAAATATCAGAAGAAAACTTAAAGAAAATTATTATGGATTTTAAACAAGGTAAAGAATTCACAAATGAAATATTAAAGCAACTAATAAACAGAATTGAAGTATATGAAGATAAAAAAGTTGAGATAGAATTTAATTTTTAATGCAAAGCAATCTAATAAAAATTAGATTTTTAATTAAATATTAAAATGCAGTAAAGAGTACCCACCAGATGAAGGAGCACAAAGTAAAAATGGAATTACAGAAGCTGATATAAATTTAAAGATAACTTTCAAATTAAAAAAGTTATTAGAAGAGGATGGGTGTAAAGTTATACTAACTCGTTCAGATGAAAATGCTATATATGATTTAAATAGTAAGACTTTAAAAGAAAAAAAGAGAGCAGATATGAGAAATAGAGCAAAAATTGGAAATAATTCATCAGCAGATATTTTTGTATCAATTCATTTAAACATGATAGAACAATCAAAATATTATGGCTGGCAAACATTTTATAAGGAAGGAAAAGAAGAGAGTGAAAGACTAGCTAAATCAATCCAAAATGGATTAAACAATTCTATGCAAAAAGAAAATAAAAGAGTAGCAATGAAATTAGATAATAAATATTTAATTAAAAATATACAAATACCAATTTCAATTGTAGAATGTGGATTTTTATCTAATCCACAAGAAGAAAAAGAATTACAAGATGATGTATATCAAGAAAATTTAGCATTAGGGATTTATAATGGAATTATAGACTATTTTAAAGAGTGAAATTTACTGCTTGAATTATATAAGAAAAGTAGCAAAGTTAGATAAGAAAAGATGATAGAGAAACTAAATGTTAAATATAAAAAAATATATAATTGAAAGAAAAGTCAATTTTAAATAATAGAAATCAATTTTCAAAGTATTACTATGTAAAAATAACATAAAGTATTTAACAATTAATTTTTACTATATTGTTAAAAAATATGTTGACAAATAGAACACATAATGTTATATTTACCAATGAAAGGAAAGTGATACTATGAAAATTGATTATGCAGTTATAGGAAAAAGAGTAAGAAACCAAAGAAAAGTAAAAAAATTAGAAATTGACAATATAGCTAATTTACTAAATATTTCTAAAAAAACAATAGATGATTTAGAAAACGGTATAGCAAAAATAAGTTTAGTAGATTTTATTAAAATTTGTGATTTATTAGATATTTCAGTTTTTGATATATTAAATATTGAAAATATAGAAATTAATAATTGCATTGACAAACAGTTATATGAGTTGATAATACAATGCAATATTAAGAAACAAAAATTAATTTATAATATAGTAAATTTGGCAATAAAGACCCAAATTATCTAAAATTTGACTTTTTATCCTTTTTATAGTATACTAAGAAGGTACTACTTTTTGCAAATATATAAATATTTAAGGAGAAGGATTAAAATGAAAAGTAAAATGAATATAAGAAGCATCATAATTATGTCAGCAATATTAATTCTAAGTATGCTTTTTATAAATATTAGCTTAGCAGCAAATACTGGAACAATCAATGTTGAGACTGCTAATTTAAGAGAAACAGCAGATGCTGAGAGTAAAATTTTAGAACAACTTTCCCTAAATCAAGAAGTTGAAATAGTAGAAAAAGCAGGAGACTGGTATAAAGTTAAACATAACAATATAACAGGATATATAAGAAAAGATCTAATTAATACAAATGAAGAAAAAGTAGAAAAAAATGAAACAACACAAGCAACAAATCAAGTATCACAAGAAAATACAACAACATCAAATAATGTTCAAGCTAATGCAGTATTAACTGAAAACAATTCTGAATTAGGAGAATATATTTTAGTTGCTGATACTAAATTGAAATTAGTACCTACAATAAATGCAACAGATGTTGTAGAAGTAAAAAAAGATGAAAAAGTTAATGCAACAGAAATTATTAATGATTGGGTATATGTAGAAACAAAAACTACAAAAGGTTGGATTAGAAAAGATAAATTACAAAGAGAACAAAAAGTAGAACAAATTCAACAACCAGTTCAAGAAGAAGTAGTAAAAACTAAGACTAAATATATTAATGCAACATCAGTAAATGTAAGAAAAGAACCAAATACAACAAGTGAAATTATAGCAAATGCTACACAAAATACAGCAGTAACAGTATCTAAAGAAGAAAACGGATGGAGTAAAGTAACTTTAAATGGAAAAGAAGGTTATATATCATCTTCACTTTTATCAGATACTAAACAAGAACCAACAAAAACAAATACAACATCAAGAGGGGCAAATACTTCAAGAAAATCAAGCAAAAAGGAAAAGAGTACAAATGCACAAACAAATGTGGCAAATGACACAAAAACACCAAGTAATTCAACAGGTTCTGCCAAAGGAAGTGCAATAGTTGCAACAGCAAAAAAATATTTAGGATATAAATATGTATATGGTGGTACTTCACCAAGTACAGGATTTGACTGTTCAGGTTTTACATCATATGTATATAGACAACACGGAATATCATTAAATAGAACAGCAGCAGGTCAATATAGCAATGGAACATATGTAAGTAGAGCAAACTTACAACCAGGAGACTTAGTAATGTTTGGTTCTCCAATAAATCATGTTGCTATATATATAGGAGGAGGGCAAATTATACATGCGTCAACACCATCAACAGGGGTTAGAATAGATTCTTTAAATTCAGGATATTATAGTAAAAACTATACTGGAGCAAGAAGAATTGTAAATTAAAAATATAAACTAAAACAGGCAATTAGGAGGTAAAAAATAAATAAGATACCATTTTTAATTGCAGTTACAGGATATATAATAGGTATATTATGGGGGCTATACTTTGATTTTAGTATAGTCCTTTTATATATTTTGATAATTGCTATTTTTATTGTAAAAAGAAAAATTCTTAAAAAGAAGAAATTTAATATAATATCTATTTTTAGATATTTAAAGTATTTAAAATTATTTCTAAATAAAAAAACTATTTTTATAATCATTATAATTTCAATTCTATCAAATTCAATTATGTTATATGAAAAATATAAATATTCCAATATATATGAAGGAAAAGAGTATACTGTTATAGGAAAAATAGTAAGTGATAAGCATGAAAAAGAATATAAAAATTGTTATAAAATAAAAGTATTAAAAGTACAAAATTCTAGTAAAAATGTAAAAAATACATATCTAAATTTATTTGTAGATAAAAAAATCAACTTAGAATATGGAGATATAATTGAATGCAAGGGAAACTTTCAGAAAGGTAAAGAAGCAAGAAATTATGGAGGTTTTGATTATAATACGTATTTGAAAACTAAAAAAATTTATGGAATATTTAACTCAAAAAAAGTTGAGGTTATATCAAAAGATATAGATATTTTTTCTATTTCCAATAATATTTCTAATAAGATTGAAGAAAAAATTGATTTATTACTAAATGAAACAGAGGCAAGTTTATGTAAGGGACTGATATTAGGAAAAACAGAAGAGATTGAAGAAAGTATTAAGGAAAATTTTAGAGTAGTTAATATTTCACATATATTAGCTATTTCAGGATTACATGTAACATATATAGTAATGCTAATAACTACAATCTCACAAGGAATAATAGGCAAGAAATATGGTACAGTTTTTTTAATAATAGTTTTAATATTCTATATGTTTTTAGTAGGTTTTACACCTTCAATAGTAAGAGCTTGTATAATGGGAATATTAGCAAATATGGCTTTTTTAGTACAAAGAAAAAATAATTTTTGGAATTCACTTGCTTTATCTTTGCTATTAATTTTGGTAAATAATCCATACTCAATATTAAATATAGGACTACAACTGTCATATCTAGCTACAACAGGTATAGTAAGTTTTAGCAGAAAAATAAGAAAAAAACTTGATAATTTTAAAGGTTTTAAGAATAGTTTATTAATTAGAAAAAATAATAAATTACAAACTTTAGTTAATAAAGTAAAAGATAATCTTTCAGTTATGTTTTCAGCTCAAATTCTAATATTACCAGTAATGATATATAATTTTAATATATTTGGCACATATTTTATAATTTCAAATCTTTTAATAAGTGTGATAATAGGAATAACAATTTTTTTATCAATAGTATTAGTAACAAGTTCTTTTATATTTTTTTCTATTTCAAGAATCTTTTCACCAATAGTAACAATATTAATTCAATTATTAATTATTATTTCAAATATTAGTAAATTACCGTTTTCAAAAATATATATTTCAACCCCTAATATATTAAGTATAATTATTTATTATATAATGATTTATGTGATTAATTTCTTTGATGAAGTTTATAGCAAAAATAATTATAGTTATTATCGAATACGAAATTTAATTGCGATTTTCAAATATAGAATAAGAAAAAATAAACATATATTAAAGAAATTATTTATAGTTATATTCATATTAGTAGCTATTATAAATATATCGCCTAAAAATCTTAAAGTTTATTTTATAGATGTAGGTCAAGGTGATTCTACATTTATTGTTACACCACATAAGAAAACAATTCTAATAGATGGTGGAGGGAGTTTACAAAAAAATTTTGATGTTGGTAAGAAAACCTTAATACCATATATATTAGACAGGGGATATACAAAGATAGACTATGTTTTTGTTTCTCATTTTGACTTGGATCATGTAGGAGGAGTATTATCAATATTGGAGGAATTGAAAGTGGGAAAAGTAATTATAGGAAAACAGTTTGAAAATTCAGAAAATTATAAGGAAATGATAAAAATTGCAAGTAAAAAGAAAATAGAGATTATGCAACTAGATAAAGAAAAGGAAGTAGTTATAGATAATGTAAAGTTTAATATACTATGGCCAGATAGAGAAAACATAGTAAAAGAAAATAACTTAAATAATAATTCACTTGTAATGAAGATGGAATATAAAAATTTCTCAATGCTATTTACTGGAGATATAGAAGAAATTGCAGAAAGAAAAATAATAGATACATATAAGAATAATTATGATATTTTTAAATCAGATGTATTAAAAGTTGCTCATCATGGGTCAAAGACCTCATCTATTAATGAATTTTTAAATTTAGTAAAACCTAAAATAGCTTTAATAGGAGTAGGAGAGGATAATAAGTTTGGGCATCCAAGTGAAGGAGTTATAAATAATTTAAGTAATTTACGGAGTTGGAACTTATAGGACAGATTTGAATGGAGAGATTAGTATAGAAGTAAATTCAAGAGGAAGATATTTTGTGAAAAAATTTATAAATTAAAAGTTCTATTCAATAATTAGATAAGAATAATAGATATATTTTACACAAAAAATTAAAAAATCAAGAATAATTAAAGAAATAGGACAAACTGTATAAAATTAGAAATAATTGCAAATAATACTAGAAAATAAATAAAATGATTAAATATCTTAAAAAAGATATATGATAACATTTTACGAACGGAGGTTAACATGAAAAGAGCAATTATTATTTTATCAGTTTTATTGGTAATTATAATTTCAGTGGGGACAGCTTTTTTTATAAAAGGTTTAGATAAAGAAGAGGGAATTGATACAAAAGTATCAGAAGTGAATAACGAGATTGTAACAGACGAATGTGTAGATGAAACAAGTGATTTTGAAGAAATTGAGATAGAAGAAGCTAATTCAAGTGAAGAGAAGACTTCGCCAAATTGTTCACTGACTATGAAAAGATATTATAATGAGTGTGGGCATAGTATTGAAGAATATTCTAATTTGAATAAAGAACTTGTTAATAAGACTAAAGATGAAATTCAAGAGGTATATAGCGCATGGAACATTGACAAATTTTCAAATAATGAAATTATTATTTCTAGAAGTTTTGAAAGTCAATGTGGAGAGCATTATGTTGTAAGAGATAAAGATGGAAAAGTTGTTATATACTTGCTTTCAGGAGATGGTACAGAAAGTGAGTTGCAAGAGACTCAAATATCAACGGAGTTTTTGACTGAAACTGATAAGATTGAGTTGCAAAATGGGATTAGGGCTAATGGGAAACAGGAGTTAAATCAGGTTATTGAAAATTTTGAATAAGTGCATTGGGGCTGACCCAGAAATATAATTTTATATCGAGGTCAGCCCCTTTAAGAAATATTAATTTAGCTATATTTTATTAGTGATAGTATATTATAGGAAGCTTAGAGGAATAGTCATTTTAAGAGATTTCTCTAATTTTTCTTGTCAATTGTTACTTCTTTTTTTAAGTCGGATTTTTCAATGAATCCTTTTTTATATAAATCTTTAACATACATTACTAATGCAGATATAGTAGATACTAAAGCTAGTAAGTAGATTCCGATAGTAATGTTTGACCAGATTGCTCCTAAACTAAATTGTTTTACTGCTAATGATGCAACTATTGCTACATAGAAAAGTACAGTTGCTAATTTTCCATACCATCTACTGTATACAACAACATCTTTTCCATATAAGAATGATGCTCCTACTATCATTATAAATTCTTTTAGTAGAACTATTAATAAAATCCACATAGGTATTATATCTGCAATTTCTAATGATGCTAATGTTATAATTTGTGTTAACTTGTCTGCTAATGGGTCCATAAGTTTTCCAAAGTTTGTTATAAGGTTAAATTTTCTAGCTATACAACCATCTGCAATATCTGTTATTCCTGATAATGTAAAAAATACAAATGCTAAAATGTAATTTCCTGCAAAGATATTTTTTACAATTAAAGGTATTATTAAAAATCTAATTATTGTTAGTATATTTGGTACATATTTTAACATAAAAATTGCGTTCCTTTCTCTTTTTTTAAGGTATACAAATTGATAAAAGATATTTGTTTTCCTATACAACACTTTTCTTATTCCATTGCAAAATTTTTCTGTATATGATAAACAAAAGATACCTTTAAAAAGTTCCTATTTTACTTCAAATTTTAATTTATCTTCTTGTAATTCTATATTTACATTTTGACCGTCTAAAAGAGTTCCTCTTAATATCATTTCAGATAATTCATCTTCAACATATCTTTGAATAGCTCGTCTTAAAGGTCTTGCTCCAAATTTTATATCTGTTCCTTTATCAAGGATATACATCTTAGCTTTTTTTGATATTTGCATTTTTATATCTTTTTCGTTTAATGCTTTTTGAGTATCATTAAGCATTAAGTCTACAATTTCCAATAATTGTTCTTGTGTTAAAGCATCAAAAGCAACAACTTCATCTACTCTATTTAGAAATTCAGGTCTGAAAACATCTTTTAGACTATCTATAATTTTTCCTTTATTAATAGTAGTATTTCCAAAACCTATTGAATTGTTGTTTAAGTTTGAACCAGCATTAGAAGTCATTATTATAATTGTATTTGAAAAACTAACAGAGTTTCCTTGACTATCTGTAAGTACACCATCATCTAATACTTGTAATAAGATATTAAATACATCTGGATGTGCTTTTTCTATTTCATCTAATAATATTATTGAATATGGTTTTCTTTTAACTTTATCTGTTAACTGACCAGCATCATCATAACCAACATAACCTGGAGGTGCACCTATTAACTTAGAAGTAGAATGACTTTCCATATATTCAGACATATCTATTCTTATTATAGAATCTTCAGAACCAAACATTTCATAAGCCAAGCTTTTGGCTAATTCTGTTTTTCCAACTCCAGTAGGACCTACAAATATAAAAGAAGGTGGTCTTTTTGTAGTTTTTAGTCCAGCTCTGTTTCTTCTAATAGCTCTTGAAACAGCTGAAACTGCGTCATCTTGACCTATTACTCTTTTGTGAAGATTAGTTTCAAGATTTAGTAATTTTTGAGTTTCTGCTTCAGTTATTTTTTTAACAGGTATTTTTGTCCAACTTTCAATTACATTTGCAACATCTTGTATAGTAAGTTGTTTTGGTTTCATTTTTTTACTTAAAGTATCAATTTCTTCTATTAATTGACATTCCCTAGTTTTTAAATCAGCTGCTTTTTGATAATCTTCTGTTGAATCAGCAGCTACAACTTCTTCTTTTTCTGCCTGAACATGAGCTAATTCTTGTTTTAAGCTTTCTAATTTAAATAATTCTTTATTTTCTAAGTTAATTCTAGAACAAGCTTCATCTAAAATATCAATAGCTTTATCAGGTAAAAATCTATCATGAATATATTTTTCTGACATGATAACTGCTTGTTTTATTACATCAGAAGAGATTTTTACTTTGTGATATTCTTCATAATATTTTTTAATTCCTTCCAATATTCCAATAGAATCATCAATATTAGGTTCTTCAATTAATACTTGTTGGAATCTTCTTTCTAAAGCTGAGTCTTTTTCAATATATTTTCTATATTCTTTTAAAGTTGTTGTTCCTATTAATTGAATTTCACCATTTGATAGAGCAGGTTTTAATATATTTGCTGCATTCATTGAATGTTCACCATCTCCTGCACCTATAATATTGTGTATTTCATCAATAACTAGAATTATATTACCATATTCTTTACATTCGTCAATAATACCTTTCATTCTAGATTCAAATTGACCTCTAAATTGTGTACCTGCTATTACAGAAGTCATATCTAATAAATAAACTTCTTTATTTAAAAGTTTTGCTGGAACATTTAGATTAGCAATTTTTATAGCTAATCCTTGTGCTATTGCAGTTTTTCCAACACCAGGTTCACCAATTAAACAAGGATTATTTTTTGAACGTCTATTTAAAATTTGGACAATTCTTTGAATTTCTTTATCTCTACCAATAACAATATCTAATTCATTATTTTTAGCTTTATGTGTTAAATTTGTTCCATAAGTATCTAAGAATTTTTTCTTTTTATTTTGCTTAGAATTCTTTTTCTTATCAACTTTTACTTTTTTTCTTCCATTTGAAGAATTTTCTTGTTCGTTATTTTCTTTGTTATTTTGTCCATTAAACATATTAAAAATTGAACCTAATGGAATAGCAGCACCAGCTATTTTAGGAGAATTTTCATCATCTTCATCTGGATTATTATTTGTATTATCAAAGGTAATAGCACCTTCAATATTTTCAATATCTTCTAAATTTATATTTTCAGCCAAATCTTTAAAAATAGTTTCAAATTGTTTTGTCATATCATTTATGTTGATTTTATCATGTGCTAAGATATCATTTTGTTTATAAAGAGCTTCAGTAGGGTTAATACCTTTTGCTTTTGCACAGTCATAGCAATAACCTTCAAAAGACTCTTTACCATTTTCTATTTTTTTATAAAAAAGTATGGCTGGATTTTTATTACATTCTGAACATAACATACTCTGAATTCCTCATTTCTTCTAAATTTTGAATATACTATATCATACATTAATTTGCTAGAATAGTCAACAAAATTAAGGATTTTTTAACATTATAACTATCTTTTTTTTGACTTATATGTTAGAATAATAAATAGTGAAAATCTATGAATGAAAACTAGAAATATAGTATACAAATAAAAAGTTAAAATATAATTCATAAATAAGATAAGAAAGGAGCATATGATGTATTTAATTTGTTAAATATATCATAAAGACTAGAATGAAGGTAACTTTACCAAAGAAAGAAAAGACTGATGTTAAAGCTATAGTTATATATACTATCGCAATAATATCATGTGCAATTGCAATTATAATCGTATGTATAACACAATTTTTAGGAAAGAATAAATTAGAAGAAATTTTATCAATAGGTTCGTCAGGAACGAGTAAGCAAGAAATAGATGAGCAAGTCTTAATATCAGAATTTGATAATATTTTTAATAATCAATTAGAAAATAATACTTTTAGTGCCAATGTAAAAAAACAAGAGGAAGATAAAGAGATAATTTATACATATTATGATAAAACAGAAAGCAAAAAAAATAGTTATGAATTAAATTTACAAATACCATATATAAATATAGAAAATGAAATTATAGAACAATATAATAACGAAATAAAAGAAACTTTTCAAAAAAAGGCAGAAAATGTGTTAGCAACTCAAAATAAAAATATTATCTATACAGTAAAATATCAGGCAACGATTGAAGATAATATATTATCATTAATAATAAAATCAGAATTAAAAGAAGGAGCGAGTGCACAAAGGCAGATTATAAAAACATATAATTATGATTTAAACAGTAACAAAGAAATAGGTTTAGAAGAAATGATTTTGAGAAAAGGGTTTAAGCAAGATGAAGTTCAAAGAAAAATAAGGGATAGAATAAAAATAGAAGAGGAAAAGGTTGAAGATTTAAAAAAATTAGGATATAATATTTTTGAAAGAAATAGTAAAGATGAACAGTATAATATAGAAAATACTGAGGAATTTTTTATAAGAAATCAAAGATTATACTTGATATATGCATATGGAAATGATAGTTTAACAAGTGAAATGGATATAGTGATAATATAATTATAGTTATCTAGTTTTTTAAAATTGGAATGATTTTGGGGTCGGAGTGATTT
>CATYUF010000010.1 GCA_958413095.1 uncultured Clostridium sp. | reverse complement strand
CTTTTGTGCTATATTCTACTTCTATCTTTGGTGCTGTTTTATCTATATTATTTATCTCTATATTTGCTTCTTCTTCATTTCCTGCTATATCTTTTATTGTTATTAATTCCTTTGTATTTTCACTATATTCTTTGATTAATATTTTTCTATCTTCTGAAATTGTCCAGCCTTCTTTTTCTTGTATTGGCTCATTTGCTTTTATTTTTACTGTTACATTCCCTTTTGTCATTTCTTTTGTACTATATTCTACTTCTGTTTTTGGTGCGGTATTATCAAAATTAAAACTTTCACTTCTTTTTATTGTTCTATTACCTACTTTGTCTTTTGCACATACCCATAAATACCATTCTCCATCTCCTGTATTTCTCTCTATGTCTTGTCCATTTTTAAAACTCTCTGATATATTTTCTGGCTCTGTTTCACTTTGTGTCCATATATATTTTAAACTTGTATCTCTTACTCCTACTCCTTCTATATTATCTTCTATTTTAACTTTTACGCTATAATTTTTTTGTGGTGTTGTGTTTCCTTTAGTTTCAAATGTTATTGTTGGTCCTGTATCATCTATAAAATACCCTATTTTTTGATTTTCAGCATATTTGTGAGCTTCAGTATTGGATTTTGAATATATAATTATTTCTTCTTCAAATGCATCTTTTCCTATGCTAGCTACTCCTGCTGGTATTGTTATGCTCGTTAAGCTACTACAGTATTCAAATGCTCTACTTCCTATACTAGTAACACCTTCTGGGATTGTTATGCTTGTTAAGCTACTACATCCTTCAAATGTCCCAAATTCTATACTAGTAACACCTTCTGGAATTGCTATACTTGTTAAGCTACTACATCCTGAAAATACATCGATACCTATGCTAGTAACACCTTCTGGGATTGTTATGCTTGTTAAGCTACTACATCCTTCAAATGTCCCAAATTCTATACTAGTAACACCTTCTGGAATTGCTATACTTGTTAAGCTACTACATCCTGAAAATGCACTATCTCTTATTCTAGTAACTCCTTCTGGGATTGTTATACTTGTTAAGCTACTACATCCTGAAAATGCATCATAGTATATACTAGTAACACCTTCTGGAATTGCTATACTTGTTAAGCTACTACATCCAAAAAATGCAGAAACTGCTATGGTTGTAACTTCTTCTGGGATTTTATACTCCTTTAAATCTTTTTTTCCTGCAGGATAACATATTATTTCTGTTTTATTTTTATTAAATAATATTCCATTTTCACTTATATAATTTCTGTTGTTATTTGCTACATTTATACTTTCTAAGCTACTACATCCTTCAAATGCCTTATTTCCTATGCTAGTAACACTTTCTGGTATAGTTATGCTTGTTAAGCTATTACATCCTGAAAATGCATAATCTCCTATACCTGTTATTCCTTCACTTATTATTATATTTTCTATTATATTACCATATTGTCTACATTTTTCTTTAATACTTCCTACTTCTTCAACACCCGATATCCTCAAAGTCCTATCATTCAAAGTATATTTCCCTATTACACTGTTATCTCCTTTTTCTGACAAATCAAATGTTGCTTCTTCTTTTATTTCATATTTAGTATTTACATTTTTTGGTTCTCCATCTAGGATATATCCTATTTCTTCTTCTTCAACATATTTATGTCCACTACTATCAGCTTTAACATTTACTGTTAAGCTACTACATCCTGAAAATGCACACGATTCTATGCTAGTAACACCTTCTGGGATTGTTATGCTACTTAAGCTACTACATCCTGAAAATGCATAATTTTCTATACTAGTAACACCTTCTGGAATTGTTATACTTGTTAAGCTACTACATCCATAAAATGCATACGATTCTATACGAGTAACACCTTCTGGTATTGTTATGCTTGTTAAGCTACTACATCCTGAAAATACATACCATTCTATTATAGTAACACCTTCTGGTATTGTTATGCTTGTTAAGCTACTACATCCTGAAAATGCAGAAACTGCTATCCTTGTAACTTCTTCTGGGATTTTATACTCCTTTAAATCTTTTTTTCCTGCTGGATAACATATTATTTCTGTTTTCTTTTTATTAAATAATATTCCATTTTCACTTATATAATTTCTGTTGTTATTTGCTACATTTATACTTTCTAAGCTACTACATATATAAAATGCATCATATCCTATACTAGTAACACTTTCTGGTATTGTTATTCTTGTTAAGCTACTACATCTATAAAATGCTCTACCTCCTATACTAGTAACACCTTCTGGTATTGTTATGCTTGTTAAGCTACTACAGTATTCAAATGCACTATCTCCTATACTAGTAACACTTTCTGGTATTGTTATGCTTGTTAAGCTACTACATCTATAAAATGCATCCTTTCCTATGCTAGTAACACTTTCTGGTATTGTTATGCTTGTTAAGCTACTACATCTATAAAATGCATCCTTTCCTATGCTAGTAACTCCTTTTGCTATTATTATATTTTCTATTATATTACCATATTGTCTACATTTTTCTTTAATCCTTCCTACTTCTCCAACACCAGATATTCTCAAAGTTCTATCCTTCAAAGTATATTTCCCTATTACACTATTATCACCTCTTCCTGACAAATCAAATGTTGCTTCTTCTTTTATTTCATAATCTCTAGATATCTCTTCTGTTACATCATCTACTGCTAATACTGTTGTGTTTAATTCTTCTATAACTACTGCTAATACTTGAAATAATACTATTATTAAAATTGTTGTTGATGTTAAACGCTTTATAACACTTCGCATTCTATATCCCCCTCTTTTATTTCTGTAATAAACATATATCTTTATTTTATATTTGTAAATACTCTTTTTTCCTCGTATTTTCCTTGTTTGTTTATTCTCTTACGGATATTGTTATTCAAATTTTTTATCTTTTATATTACTTTTTGATTACATTTATATACAAAGAGAAGAATACAAAATATTTACAAAAATAAGAAGGTAATAAAAAAGTAACAAAAAAGTAATAAAAAAGTAATAAAAAATAAAAAGATGTCTAAGAATAGCATCCCTAAAGGTAAAACAAGCATAGGCAAATTCTACCAATATAACTATATTGAAAAGAATATATACATATATTAATATAGATATAAGGCAATATGTCTAATTTAGTTATTTTAGGAGGAAATATGAAAACAAAATTAAAAAAATCCATAATACTTTTAACTTTATGTGCAATTTCTGCAATAATATTAATATTCTCAATAAAAACAGTAAAAGCAGAAGAAAATCAAACAGACATGAATTTAAAAGTAGAAACAAACTTAGAAAAATATATCAATTATGATATAGCTGAAAACGACAAGGGAACTTTAGTGCAATTTAACATTAATACACAAATTGCATATGGAGAAAAAAAGAAACATATTCCTTTTAAAGAAACAGAAACTATCATTAGTTTAGAACCAATAGAAGAAAAGTACCCAAATGAAGTTAAAGTAATTGAAAAAAGAACAGAAATAACTAATGGTAAAGTGCTAAATAAAGAAGCAAATTATGAATATGATAAAAACACAGGAAAAGTAACAATAAAAGCCAATAATATAAACGAAAATGGAGAACTAATATATTCAGGAAAACCAGAAGAAAATGCAAAAGATGAATATATAGTTATTTGTTATTATGACACATTTTCAACAGAGAAACCAAGTAGAGACATTAATATCAATGTGAGAACTAAAGCAATATTAAATACAGAGGAAACTAAAGAAATATTTGGCGAGCAAAAACTAGAAGAAAATGTGACTGAAAACATAGGAGAAATAACATCAATAAAATATAACACAGAAAATATATATAATGGTAATATCAAATCAAATATAATAAACAAAACAGAATATGGAACAGTATACAAAGAAAAAGAAGAAATAGTAATTAGCAAAAAAGAAGCACAAGAAAAGCTAAAAATATCAGAAGATAATAGCTTTTTAAAAGTACATAAAAATGAAGAAGAAGAAACTGTAAGTGAAATAAAAAATAAAAAAGACTTAGTATATAAAAGTACAAAGTTCTCAAAAGATAACCTAAAGGAAATTTTGGGAGAAGAAGGAAAGGTAGAAATTTTAGACCAAGAAAATAATATAATATTTACTATTGATAAAAATTCTACATTTGAAGAAGATGGAACAATAACTGTAAATTATCAAGAAGATACAGAAAAAATAATAATAAAAACAAGCAATATTTTAAAAGAAGGCATTTTAAAAATAGAAAATACAAAAGAAATAAAAAACACAATGCTAGATGCTGAAAATATAAGAATAAGAACAAATTCAGAAATAGAAGGTATAAAAGAAGAAAAAATACTATCAGAAAAAACAGAAGAAATAAAAGAAATAACAACATTTAAAAATACAGAAGAAAACTTTACAGACATTAAAGAAGCAAAAACAGATGTGAAATTAGATATAAACAATACAAAATGGACAAACAAAGAACAAAATGAAGTAGTGTTTAATATATACTTAAATGCAGAAAATATTAATAACAATATGTTTAAAAATCCAAGCATAAAAATTAATTTACCAGAAGAAGTAGAAAAAGTAATATTAAAAGACACATCATTGGTATATGGAAATGGTTTAGAATTAGAACAACCATATGTAGAAAAAGCTCAAAATGGAAACATAAGTATCATAGCAAATTTAAAAGGAAGTCAAACACAATATAATGAAGGAAGCGATTTAGGTTTAGCTACTAATATAAAAATTTCTACAAATGTTATTTTAAAGAAAGATATTCAAAATGCAACAACAAATATAGATATGGAATATTCTAATGAATATAACATAAATAATAAAAAAGAAATTGGAAACCAAAACATCGAAATTCAACTAGAAAACTACAGAGAAGAAAAACCATTGGAAGAACCACAAGAAGAACAAAATAATGAAGCAAAAGAAGAACAAAATCAAGATGAAACATCAAATGAAGAAAACAAAACTGAAAATACAGTAAACACAGAAAATGAAGAAAATATAGAAAATGCAAAAAAAGTTCAACTAGAAGTATCACTAACAAAAGGAGAAACAAAAATAAATGAAGGAGATACTCTATATGAAGGAGAATTTATAAAATATAATATAAAAATAAGAAATACATCAGACAAAAAAATAGATAACTTAAAAATAGAAGGAAAAATAGCAGAAGGAACAACATATGGAGAATTAGAAACAGATTTTGATAAATATCAAGGAAAATATGAATATAACTTTAATAAAGAATTAAAAACAAAAGAAATTAATGTAGGGACTATAAAACCAGGAGAAACAAAAACATTTTTCTATGAAGTGCAAGTAAATGATTTAGCAGAAAATGAAGAAGAAAAAAATACAAGAAGTGATATAGGTGTATATGTAGGAAATACAAAAATAAAAAATTATGAAATAAATAATAAAATAGAAAAAGCAGATGCAAAAATATTTGTTGATGCTAAATTAGATAATGGTATAAATAGATGGAATTATGGGGTGTATTTAAAAGGTGAAGAAGGAAAAGAAGTAACAGTATATCTAAAATTTCCAAAAGAATTCACATTAAAATGGCTTGCACATGGGAATTCATTTGAAGCACAAGTGCCATCAGATAGAGTAATAATAGAAGCAGATAATATGGTAAAAGCAATATTAAAAATAGATAATAATATTCCATATTTATTTCAAGGTTATATAGACGATTCAGAAATTGACAAAAATAACGATGAATCTGTAAAAACATTAATTACAAATTCGAAAGTAGAAATAGACGGAAAAACATATACAGCAAATGAAACAATAGCAGATTTTAAATATAAAAATGCAAATATAACAATGAGTTCACCAACAGAAGGAGAGGAAATTAAATATGGAGATATTATTGAATATGATATAAATGTAAAAAATACAGGTGCACATAATCATAATACAGGTGAATATAGTGGTATAGGAATATCATTAGAAGATTATTTGCCAGAAGAAATAAAACCAATTAGTGTAACATATGAAACATGGGAAATCGAAATAAAAGACGCAATTGAAGGAACCACATATAGGAAAATAGAAAAAACAGAAGATATAGATGGCAAAAAACACGATTCAGAAGGAAATTTATTACCAAATATTGATATTTTTACCTATATACCAGAAGGTGAAACAGCTAAAATTAAAGTAAAAGCAACAGCAGGAATGGTATATGAGAAAACGGAAATAGAAAATTTTGCAACAATAACTTCAGACAAAATAGAAACAGAAGGAGAAAAAACAGAAACATCTTCTATAATAGGTATAAAGAATTCAAATATTATTAAACATACAATATTACCATATGACATAGATATAGAACCTCCAATAAATCCAGACAAACCAACAAATCCGGACAAACCAATAAATCCAGATAAGCCAACAGATCCAGACAAACCAGTAGATCCTGAAAAACCAGAAAATCCACAAGAAGAAATTCATAAAATTTCAGGAACTGCATGGCTAGATGAAAATGAAGATGGAAAAAGAGAAAGTGATGAAGGAATATTAAGTGGAATAACAGTAATGTTGGTAGATATGAAAGAGCCTAGCAAAGTAAAGGAAAAAACAGAAACTAATCAGGATGGAACATACACTTTCACAAATGTGCATAATGGAAATTATGTAATAATATTTATGTATGACACAAATAATTACAGAATAACAACATATAGTAAAAATGGAGTTGAAAACTCTAGTAATTCTGATGTTTCAAATCAAGAGATAAAATTAAATGGAATAAAAATGAAAGTAGCAGCAACAGATGTATTAAAATTAAATAATGATATATCAAATATTGATATTGGACTAATCAGAAATAAAGTTTTTGACTTACATTTAGATAAAACAATTAGCAAAGTAACAGTACAAACAAAAAATCAAACAAAAGAAACAAAATATGACAACTCAAAATTAGCTAAAGTTGAAATAAAATCAAAGGAACTAGAAGGTGCAAAATTAACAGTAGAATATAAAATAGAAGTAACAAATGAAGGAGAAATAAGAGGAACAGCAAATTCAATTGTAGATTATTTGCCAGAAGGATTTGAATTATCAAAAGTTTCTAGTAATACATGGAAAAAAGCAAAAAATGGAGAAATTACAAATGATAGTTTAACAAGTAAAAAAATAGAACCAGGCGAAAGTGAAATACTAACATTAGTATTAACCAAAAATCTTACAGGAAACAATATAGGGCAATTCACAAATAAAGCAGAAATAAAAGGATCAAGCAATGAAAGTCAAATTAGAGATATAGATTCAGTTGCATATAATAAAGAAGAAAAAGAAGATGATTTTTCAAAAGCAGATATAATTATTTCTATTAGCACAGGTATGATAGTATATATTTCAATAGGAATGATTTTAATTGTATTAATAATAATTGCTTTATTAATTGCAAGAAAAAAAGGAAAGCTAAATAAAATATTTAAAACTTTTACAATTATAATGGTGTTAGGAGTTACATTTTTATCGTCAAATAATATTTCAAAAGCAGAATATAATGCTCCAACATATACAAACTTTTCATTTGCCGGAGGAGTAGAGGGGGAATATTTCTACGGAGGACCAGCAAATGAAGGGGAAACAGTTGGTGTAGGAGGATGGTGTCAGAACCATGGAGTAGATGCAAAACCAAATCAGGATATAGATGGAGGTTATACATCATATACTTTAGATAAAGACTGGGGGTCTCCAATTTTGACAGGTAATCCAGAAATTATCGGAGAGATAGAACTAACTAAATTAAATGAGATAGTTGAATTAAAAAACTTTGATAATAACAATTATATATTAGGTCCTTTCTCAGTAAGTTGCAGTAATAATAATAGACATACAATTTATATAAAAGATAGACACGGAAATTTAATTAATAATTGGGCAACATGTGATAAATATGGAAATGGATTAACAGCACAAGGAAGTACAACTTTTTATATAAAAATACCAAAAGCAAATATGCAAAAAGGAATTTCAAGTATAAAATTAGTGAATTCAGGACAAGTAACAAGTAGAACAGCTACAACATATTCGGTAACAGGATCATACTGGCCTAACAGAGATAAGGATACTTATCAATGGGTAACAAGTAATCCATTTACAAGAACAATAGTGCAAGAAACATCAACATGGGTTGACAAAGCTGTAGAATGGACAACAATAAACGGAGGACTAGAAATAATAAAAAGAGACACAGACGATACCGATGTAAAACTAGAAGGTGTAGAAATAAGAGTAGAAGGTATACAAAGTGGATATAACCAAACATTCAAAACAGATGCCAATGGAAGAATATTAATAGACAACTTAGAAGTAGGAATGTATAGAATAACAGAAGTAGCAAATGGACATTACGGATATCAAGAAGTAGAACAAGATTTAATAAATATTTTCCAAGGAATGATACATACATACAACTTAACAAATACAAAAAATACAGGAAATTTAAAAATCACCAAAAAAGACCCAGACTCTGGAAAATACTTATCGGGAATTGGATTTAAAATAAAAGACAGCAAAGGAAATTATATAATAGCTGTTGATCAAAACGAAGTAGAGCAAAAGAAAGTAGTAGGAACAATTTATTTAGGAGATTTAAAAACAACATCAAGTAAAGAAAATGCAACAGAATTTGTTACAAACTCAAACGGACTAATTGAAATATATAATATTTTAAAAGGAACATATACAGTAGAAGAAGTATCAATAGGAGACAATATACAATATGAAATAGATGACAAATATATATATTGGGAAAGTGACCAAGGAAGCGGAAATGGACATATAGCAACAGTAGAAGTAGAAAGACAAAAATCATATGACACAACGCCAAATAACAATGTAATAAATGACAGTCAAAAAATAATAGCAGATGGAATATATGAAATAGAAACAGCATTAGATTCAAATATGGTAGTAGATGTTGAGAATGGTTATGCGTATGATCAAACTAATGTATATTTATATAAAAGAAATAATTCAACACCACAAAAATTCTATATAAAATATTTAGGAAATGGAGAATATACAATAAATGCTGTAATAAATAATAAATGCCTAGATGTATATGGAGCAGGAACTACACCTGGAACAAATGTGCACATCTGGACACCAAACAATTCAACAGCACAAAGATGGAGAATGATAGAACAAGGAAATGGATATTATTCAATAATATCACAAGTAAATGGACTAGCGTTAGATGTATACAATGGAGAAACAGCAAATCAAACAAATATACAAGTATATACAATAAATAATTCAAATGCTCAAAAGTTTAAATTTAACGAAATTTCAAATAGTGCATCTGGAACAAATCCAAAAGACAATAAAAATAATATACTAAACGTATACAACAGAAGAAAATATGTAGATTTATCAGGAATAGTATGGGAAGATATAGGAGATGGAAAACAAACATACAGAAATAACCTATATGACACAAAAGAACCATTAATCGAAGGAATGACAGTTACATTATATGAAGAAAATAAACCAGTAAGGACAGCCATTACAGATAGAAACGGAAAATATCTATTCAAAAATGTAGAAATAGATAAATTATCTAAATATTACATTTCATTTGAATATAATGGAATGAGTTATGAATGTGTACCTAAAATGTTAAATCAGACAAACGGAAGCAAAGCAACAGAAGGAAACGCAAGAGAAATATTTAACAATAAATTTGCTGAAATCAAAAAAGGAGAAGCAATAGGAACAAATGGAGTAAAAACACCAGTAGAATATAACAAAAACAATGCAAAATATGAGAGTATAGTAAATTTAGGAAAACCAGACCAAAACGGAAAAAAACCATATTACGGAGTATATGAAAAATATGAAATAACATCAAATACATATAATGCATATAATGGATATTTAGATAAAATAAAAACAGCAGAAGAAGTTAGAAAACAAGACATAAAAGAAATAGCAAATATAAACTTAGGAATTTTTCTAAGAGAGCAACCAAATGCATCAGTAATAAAAGACTTAAATAATGTAAAAGTATCAATAAATGGACAAACCCATACATACAACTATAGAGAAAGATACAATAATTCAAAAGTATATACAGGTGGAAAAGAATTAAAAGACTTAGAACAACAAATAAAATTCCAAGGAAAATATTCTGAAATGACATATACAAGACCTTTATACGCATCAGATATTTCATACGAGGGACCAAATGAACTGACAGTTAAAGTGATATATGAAATAGGAATAATAAATAAAACAACAAATCTAAAAATGAAAATACCACAAATATATGATTACTTTGATTCAAAATATGAATTAAGGGCAATAGGAAGAACTTTAGATAAAAACGGATATGTAAATAATGATGCATCAATAGGAAGAAAAGAAATAAGCAATAAAAATAACTACAAAGGAATTGAAATATCAACAAATATAATTGTAGAACCACAAAAAGAAGAAAAAATATATATAGAATTAGAAGTCTTGAAGAATAAAATAGTTGACATATTAGATGGAAATACAGAAATAAAATTAGACAATGTTGCAGAAATAGGAAGATATGGAACACTAGATGCTAACGGAAAAATATATGCAGGAATAGATTCAAATTCAGAACCAGGAAATGCAAATCCAGCAGACCAAAAAACATATGAAGACGATACTGATAGAGCACCAGGATTTAGCTTGGTTTTACAAAAAAATCCAAGAAAAATAAATGGAAAAGTATTCTTAGAAAATATAGAAACATCAAAAAATTCGACAACAGTAGTGACAGGAGAAGAAAGAAAAGGAAATGGACAATATGATAATGACGAAAAAGGAATAAAAGATGTTGAAGTTAGATTAGTATATGCAAAAAATCCAAATGAAGTAGCAAAAATTTATGACGAAGAAACAAAAACATATACAAAAGAAGCAATAGTAAAAACAAATGTAAATGGAGATTTTGAAATAAGTGGATTTATACCAGAAGACTATGAACTAAGATATACATGGGGAAATAAAGAATATAAAGTTCAAAATTATAAAGGAACGGCAATAGACGAAAGCACATGGAATAAAAATGAACAAAACAATGAATGGTATAAAACAACAGAACCTAGATATTCTGATGCAATAGATAATTATGAAACAAGAAAAGCAATAGATAAACAAACTGAAAAAATTAATAATGCAAATATGAATATTATTAACAATTATGTAGAGGGTTCAAAAATAACACTTAAAGATGGAACAGAAGAAGAATTAATAACAAAAATGAATTCTAATACTCAAGACTTTAAGACACATATAGAATATGATAAGGATAATTCAAATGTAAAAGACGAATTTGAAACTAATCCAGATGGAAGCCTAAAATTAGACTCACAAGGACATTTAATATCAAAAGATGAATTTAAAAATACAATTAAGAATATAGATTTTGGACTTATAGAAAGACCAAAACAACAATTAAAATTAGAAAAACATATAAAACAAGTAAGAATCACACTAGCAAATGGAGTAATATTAGTAGATGCAAAAGTAGAAAAAGGACCAGATGGAAAGTACCAACTAGCAGAAAAAACACCATATACAGTATATTTACCAAAATCTAATGTGAGCCAAGGTGCAGTAAAAATAGAAGTAGACCAAGAACTAATGGAAGGAGCAAAACTGGATGTAATATATGAAATTACAATAAATAATGTAAGTGAATTAGATTATGTTTCAGAAAAATATTATAAATTTGGAATTGGAAAAGAAAATCCAGTAAGGTTAACAGCAAGTATAATAGATTATTTAGACGATAATTTAATAATGACAGATAAAGAAACAGCAGATAAATGGAACAAACTTAATTTAGAAGAAAAGAAAGAATTGTTCGAAAATGGAAGTCTAGATAAAAATTTACAAGAATATGTGGAAAAATTAAAAAGTGTGCAAACACATATTAATGAAAAACCACTAAAAGCTGGAGAACAAACAAAAGTAGAATTAGAAACATCAAAATTATTATCAAAAAATGATGAAATAATAATAGGAAATGACACAGAAGTAATAGAAATAGAAAAAACAGGAGGAAAACCACCTGAACCAATTCCAGGAAACTTTAATCCAGGAACAAATGAACCAAAAGAACCAGACAAGGACACTTCAGAAGAAATAATTATTTTACCACCTACAGGAGGAAATAATAACATAACATATATTATGCTAGGGATATCAACGTTAGGAATATTAACAGCAGGAATAATATTAATAAAGAGATTTGTATTAAAAAAATAATGATTAAATAATTGTTATAAAAATATATAATGAACTTGATTATTGAATAAAAATTCGATAATTAAGTTCATTTTAAATTGAAAGTCTTGACAATGAAAATAAAACAGACTATAATAGAAAAGAATTTGAAAATAAAAATTTAGAAATATGCACCATTAGCTCAGTTGGTAGAGCAACAGACTCTTAATCTGGAGGTCCTCGGTTCGAAGCCGAGATGGTGCACCAATTAGCATTTATAAATCAAACTGGTGTGTACTCAAACTACACACCTTTTTATTATATAGTTTTAAAACTAAGAAAGAGAAAATATGAAAGAAAAACTAAACAATACCAAATATTTTTTAATAATATTAATAGCATCAATAATAATTTCATTACCCTTGTTAAAAAGCAATACAGATATATATTTTGATGATGGAATCCAACATATAGGAAGAGCATACGAAACATATTTAGAAATACAAAACAAAGGTAATCCTAAAATTTTATCAAATTTAACAAATGAATTTGGATACAGTTGGGATTTATTTTATGGACCATTATCAACAACCTTAATCCTAATTACAAGAGTAATTGCGGGGACATTCATAAATAGTTACAAGTTAGTATTATTCATAGGAATACTAATTTCTGGAATTACAATGTATAAATTTGTTAGTAATTTAACAAAAAATGAAATAACAGGAACAATAGCAGGTATTTTATATATGACAATGCCATATCATTTAAATGATATGTATATTAGAAATGCCTTAGGAGAATTCTTAAGTTATATATTTATTCCATTAGTATTTTTAGGAATGTATAAACTATTTAGCAAAGAAAAAGGAGAATGGATTTTAACTGTAGGAGCAACACGGGTTAATATTTACACATAATTTAATGACAGTGCTTACAGCAATAATGGCATTTATATATTTATGTGCGAATATTAAAAAGATAAAAGACAAAGAAATTATAAAAAAACTAGTAATAAATATAATGTTAATAATGTTAATTAGTGCATTTTTTTGGATTCCATTATTAGAGACATACAATTTTGCAGAATATGAAGCATATCAAAAAGACGCAATGGCCACAAAAGAATCATTTATAAATAGTGGATTAGAGTTAAAACAATTATTTACCACATCAAAAGATTCAACATATGTATATGAAATAGGACCACACATTATAATAATGCTGATTTTATCTATATTTGCAATAAAAAATGTTACAAATAAAGAATATAAAAAAGAATATATACTATTTCTAATATTAGGATTTTTAAGTATATTCATGTCAACTAAATATTTTCCATGGCAAATATTTAATGAAAAAGTATCAATAATACAATTCACATGGAGAACGTTAGTTTTTAGTGACTTTTTCTTTGCTATAATTTGTGCAATAAATATGGGAAATTTAATAAAAAGAATAAAAATAGTAGATGTAATTGTTATTTTAATAATTGCAACACTATATTGTATTACTCTAAATAGATTTATACCAGTAAATGATGAAATTTTAAAAATAAATGAATGGGACATAGGTAGCGTTACAGAAAATAAAAATGAAGTAATTGCAGCAATGGGAAAGGGAGAGTATTTGCCTGTAAATAGTAATAAAAATAGAGAGTATATACTTGAAAGAGAAAATACAATTGAAATTTTAAAAGGCAGAGCAAATATACAAAACTTAGAGAAAAACGGACAGAAATTAAAAGCAAATGTCAAAATACTTGATGACAATGCTATTTTAGAACTACCATACATATATTATCCAGGATATAAAATAGAATTAAATGACAAAGAAATAAATAGCTTTGAAAGTGAAAATGGATTTCTAGCAATTTCGATAAATAAAACAAATGAAGGAATTATAGAAGTAAACTATAAAGAAACAATCTTAATGAAAGTATCAAAAGGAATGTCAATTATAGGAATAATATTATTTATAGCATATATAAATATAGAAGAGATAAAAAATTATATATTAAATTAAAAAGTAAAAGATAAATAAAAGCACAATTTGAAATAAAATATATTAATTGACAAACACGAATAAAAAAGCTAAAATAAATATGTTAGGAGGGGATTTTATGTTAAAAATATATAACACAGATATAGAAACAAATAGAATAGAAGAAATAAAAGAATTCAAAAAAGGAAGTTGGATAAGTCTTGTAAACCCCTCAGAGGTAGAAATAAGAAAAGTATGTGAAAATGTAAATATTCAAGAAGACTTTATAAGGGATGCGTTAGATTATGAAGAAAAAGCAAGAATTGACGCAGAAGAAGACGATGGAACAATATTATTTGTAATAGATGTACCAATAATAGAAAAAAGTGAGGAAAATGATATATATACAACAATGCCATTAGGAATGATTGTAGTAAGAGACGATTTTTTTATAACAGTATCATTAAAGAAAAATAAAGTAATAGAAGATTTTGAAAAAAGAAAAATAAAAAATTTTCAAACTTATAAAAAAACAAGATTCATATTCCAAATATTCTACTTAAACTCATCATATTTTTTGAATTACCTAAAACAAATAAATAAAGAAACAGAAATAGCAGAATATATATTAAAAAATTCAATGAAAAATAAAGAATTATTAAAATTATTAAGCTTAGAAAAAGGTTTAGTATATTTTACAACTTCACTAAAATCAAATGAAATTGTCATGGAAAAAACCATGAGAGGAAAAATAATAAAATTATATGATGATGATGAAGATATATTAGAAGATGCGATTATAGAAAACCGACAAGCAATAGAAATGTCACAAATATATAGCAATATCTTAAATGGAACAATGGATGCATATGCTTCAATTATTTCAAATAACTTAAATGGAGTAATGAAATTTCTAACATCAATAACAATAGTACTAGCAATACCAACAATGATATCAAGCTTTTGGGGAATGAATGTAAATTTACCATTTCAAAATAGTCCAATAGGATTTCCAATAATGATAGTAATTGCCATAATAACAACATTGGCAGTAACTTGGTGGTTGAAAAGAAGAGATATGCTTAATTAAAATTGAATAAAATGTAATAAGAAAAGGGCAGTCCCAGAAATATTTTTATATTTTAGGACTGCGATTTTGCAAAATTAATAATAGAGCACTTTAGAAATTCGATTTAATTCAGCGGTTAGAAAATTAAACATATTATCGCCAATAGAAGTATCAATTCCTTTGTTATATAAAGAAACAGTTTTATTAATATCTAATAATTTCATTTTTTTGTCATTTACAGCATTATTTTCATACATATAAATAGGAACATAATCAACTTTATCAATACTAATATTACCAGAAGTATGTTTGGTGATAGTTAAAGTCAAAATGATAGATGTTCTTGTATTTTTTAAATTTTGATCACTTATGAAATTACCTAAAGAATAAATTATAAAGCCATCTTTAGAAGAACCATCTTCCAAAGTTACAGTTTTTTTCTCCATTTTTTGTAACACATGAGGATGAGAACCTAAAATGATATCAACACCATTTTTAAACAGAAAATCAGAGAGTTCAGTTTGAGTGCTATTAACAGAAGTAGTATATTCATCTCCCCAATTCATATAAGCAATTATAATATCAGCATTTTGAGATTTTGCTCTATCAAGTTGTTTTTTTATTAAATCTTTATTAGAAGTATTAATACAAAATCCTTTATCAGAAGGAATAGCTAGATTTGTTGTATTACAAGTATAATTAACAAAGGCTAGCTTAATTCCCTTAACATATTTTATCAGAACAGTATCTTGCGCTTCTTGAGTTTTATTAGTACCAACATGAGAAACATCAGCGCTTTCAAGTACATCTAAAGTTCGAGACAAACCTTCAAAACCATAATCTAAAGAATGGCTATTAGCAGTAGCAATAACATCTAATCCTAATTTTTTTAAGTTATATGCCAAACTATCAGGAGTATTAAAACGAGGATAATTACTATAACCTTTATCTTTACCAGCAAAAGAAGTTTCTAAATTGGCAATAGATATATTAGAGTTTTGAATATAATAACTAATATCATCAAAAATATAAGAAAAATTATACGAATCAGTAGAAGAATTATAAGCATCTAAATATTGTGTATTATGGCACATAATATCTCCTAAAGCAGTTAAAGTAAATGTAGTATCAGTAATCTTTGGAGCAGAACCTGCATTAGAAGATACATTTTCGGAGATATTGGTCTCATTAATTTCTTGATTTGCAATATCAATTGTTTTTTTATAATTTAGCCAATTTTTAGTTATATTAAAAATAACAACAATAAAAAAAGCAATAGATAAAATGATTATCAATTTAATTAAAATTGATGTTAATTTTTTAGTATCATCAACAGATATAAAATTTCTTCTATTTCCATTAGACCTATTATTTCTTCTCAAAAAAATCACCCCGTTAATTTAATATAAATTATCATAAAAATTAAAAAAATTCAACTAAATGAATAATTTTTGAAGAAAATGGAATAATAATAAAAAATAAAAGGAGGAAAACTATGAAAGTAATAGACAAAATAGCATTAGTCTTAATAATCATAGGAGCCATAAACTGGGGATTAATAGGATTATTTAACTTTAATCTTGTAGCAACAATATTTGGTGATATGACTATAATATCAAGAATTATTTATGGCTTAGTTGGATTATCAGGATTATGGGGGATTAAGTTATTATTTGATGATTAATGGATAAAAGAATAATTCAAAATATTATTATCAAGTTGAGTGAATTTTTTATAATATAGTATCAAGAAATTAAAGTAATAGAGCTGATAAGCTATTTGCTATTAAAGCATTAGTTTATCAGCTCTATTTTTTAAAATGATAATTACAAATCAGCAAAAGCTATGAAAGAACTTTTTAAGGTATCAAATTTTAGGAAAATCATATCACAGTATGAATCATAATCTTTCAAGAATTCAAAATTTAAAACTTTCAGCATGTTATCATAAAAGTTTATTGAATTTGAGACTTTTGAAGCTAAAGATATAGTAAAAGTAATAGAATATGATTTTTCGTCCAAAGGATCATAATAAGATAAAATTATTGAATCTGTTTCATCCAGCATTAAATAAAAATTCTCTAGATAATCAATAAAATCTTCATCATCAGAAGTACAACAACATTCCTCAGTAGCATAATCTTTAAGAAAGGCTATTTTAGCTTCTTTAATAGCAGTATTAAAGTTGTCTATGGAATCCTCTAAGTTACCCCTTAAAACCCGATAAATATCTCCGATTTGTTCATTTTGATAAATTCTCATGTTTACCTCCTTATTGAATTCAATATTATGAGTTACTACGAATAGCATTAAGCTATAAAACAGTTTACCATATTTACATAAAAATGTAAAGAAAAAATAAGGCAATAATACTAAAATAATAAAATTGAATTAAAGAATTCTTGAAAAAAAAGCAAAAATAGTATATAATACCAACGATAAGAGTATAGGAGGAGATAAAATGCTAAGTGCAAACGGAGTAACTGTAAGATTTGGAAAAAGAGTATTATTTGAAGACGTAAACATAAAATTTGGAAAAGGAAACTGTTATGGAATAATAGGAGCAAATGGAGCAGGAAAATCAACATTTTTAAAAGTATTATCAGGAGAATTAGAACCAAGTAAAGGTGATGTAACTTTAGAAAAAGGAGAAAGACTATCAATATTAAAACAAGACCATTTTGCTTTTGAAGAATATACAGTAATGGATACAGTATTAATGGGAAATAAAGAGTTATATGACATCATGAAAGAAAAAGACGAAATATATGCAAAACCAGATTTCTCAGAAGAAGATGGAATGAAAGCAGCAAAACTAGAAGAAAGATTTGCTGAACTTGACGGATGGAATGCAGAATCAGATGCAGCAATGTTATTAAATGATTTAGGAATAGTACCAGAAAATCACTATAAATATATGAAAGAAATAGAAGCCAGAGAAAAAGTAAAAGTATTATTAGCACAAAGTTTATTTGGAAATCCAGATGTTTTACTATTAGACGAACCAACAAACGACTTAGATATGAAAAGTATAAACTGGTTACAAGAATTTTTAATAGAATTTGAAAATACAGTAATAGTAGTATCACATGACAGATATTTCTTAAACAAAGTTTGCACACATATAGCAGATGTAGACTTTGGAAAAATAAAAGTATATCCAGGAAACTATGACTTCTGGTATGAATCAAGTCAATTAGCATTGAAACAAGCAAGAGAACAAAACAAGAAGAAAGAAGAAAAAATCAAAGAACTACAAGACTTCATTGCAAGATTTAGTGCAAATGCTTCAAAATCAAAACAAGCAACATCTAGAAAGAAAACACTAGAAAAAATTGAACTAGAAGAAATAAAACCATCAAACAGAAAATATCCATATGTAGATTTTAAACCAGACAGAGAACCAGGAAGAGAAATATTACAAGTTAAAAATATTAGTAAAACAGTAGAAGGAGTAAAAGTTTTAGATAATGTAAGCTTTACAGTAAAAGAAGGAAACAAAATAGCCTTCCTAGCAGATAATGAATTAGCAAAAACAGTATTATTCCAAATAATAGAAGGAGAACTAGAACCAGACGAAGGAGAATTAATCTGGGGAACAACAATAACAAAATCATACTTCCCAAAAGATAATAACTATTTGTTTGAAACAGACGAAAATATAACAGAATGGTTAAGAAACTACTCAAAAGACCCAGATGAAACATATGTAAGAAGTTTCTTAGGAAGAATGTTATTCTCAGGAGATGAAGCATTAAAACAAGTAAAAGTATTATCTGGAGGAGAAAAAGTAAGATGTGTACTATCAAAAATGATGTTATCAGGAGCAAATTTCTTAATATTTGATGAACCAACAAACCATTTAGACATGGAAAGTATAACATCTGTAAATGAAGGTATGAAAAAATTTATAGGAAACATCTTATTCACATCACATGACCACGAATTAACACAAACAGTAGCAAACAGAATAATAGAAATAAAAGAAGATGGGAAAATAATAGACAAAGAATGCACATATAATGAATATTTAGGAATTGAATAAAATGGATTAAATGATTTTAGAAATTAACTAATGATTTTGGGGTCGGAGACAAAAATCATTTGAGAAAAATTAAAAATTTAAATTTATAAATTATTAAGATAGTTATTTATAGATAGATTAAAAATAAAAAAGTATGTATTTCATACTTTTTATTTTGTTTTATAAGGTTTAGTTTCATCAGTCATTTCTAAAATATAATCAGTAGAAGTATTATAATATTTAGCTAAGATTCTAATATATTCAGCTGGAATATCACGTTTCCCAAGTTCATATAAACTATATTGCTGACGAGTTATTTTTAAGACCTCTGCAATCGTAGATTGTTTTGCGTCATTATCTTCTCTTAAATCCTTTAATCGTTTTAAATACATGGCTTCTACCTTTCTAAAAATATTATAATAATT
This sequence comes from uncultured Clostridium sp., assembly GCA_958413095.1. GTDB lineage: Bacteria > Bacillota > Clostridia > TANB77 > CAG-508 > CAG-269. The sequence continues at coordinate 15,939 of CATYUF010000010.1, read as the reverse complement.
TTATCACGCATTTATTTAGATGCCTTGACACGCATTCAAATGAATGATAAAATTATTATGAATTTATTTAGTTGAATAACAAAAGAAGTAATGAAAGAAGGGGAAGAGATGAAAAAGGTATTAAAAAATGAGAAAGGAATAACATTAATAGCGCTAGTAATTACAATAATAATATTACTAATACTTGCAAGTGTAAGTATAGCAATGCTGACAGGAGAAAATGGAGTATTAACTCAAGCAATTAAGGCAAAAAGTGAAACACAAATGGCAAACAACGAAGAACAAAAGAAACTTGATGAAGTGAATGAAGAATTGGAAAGTATAGGTTTAGAAAATATAAATGTAATATTTCCAAGTAAAAAAACATATAAACTTGGTGAAGACTTAGATACAACTCGGACTAAAGGTTATAGCTATGTATGAAGGCAATCAAACAAAAGATGTAACTAATTTGGCTAAGATAGTCGGTTATGATAAAACAAAAGCAGGTGTACAGAACATAAACATAACATATGGAAAAAAAACAGAAACATTTACAGTAACAGTTCTTTATAGAGTAATGGTCGATGGTCAGGAATTTACAAATGGAGAATATGGTACAAAATTTACAGTAACAGCAGAGCCGGAAAAAGATGGTAAAAAATTTGTAGGCTGGAAAATGGGAGATAATATTATTTCAACTGATTTACATTATACATCGTATATTCTAAATAATGAAAACCTAATAAAAGTATATGGTGAGGATATTCAAATGGTTCCGAAAGCAATATATAGGAATGTCCTATCGAAAAAAGAGGATGATTCCCAAAAGATAAGAATGTCTTGGGTTGGCCAAATAATAGTCCCAAAAGATTATGTTCTTAAAAAAGCGGGATTAATTTGGACAAAGAAAACTATAGATGAGCTACCTGTAATATATGATCAATCAGGAAATCCGATGCAGGGAGCAAGAAAAATAGAAGCTAGAAGTACGAATCAGCAAGGACAATTTGTAATAAACATTAATGGAGTTCCAGAAGGAGCAACAGTAAGGGCAATTTTTTATGCACAAATAGTAAAAGAAAACGAAGTGAAGTGGTTATTTTCTGAAGAAAATTCTAAAACTAATATTGGTGGCGACATTAATAGGGATGTTAAATGATTTCAGTGACTTCGGGGTCGTGATTTCGGGGTCGGAGACAGAAATCATTTTTAGCAGAAATAAATATTAAATAAAAAATTAAATTTAAACATAAAAAAATCACAATAAAAATACAAAAAGAACATAAAAAAATGATAAAAAGAGGAAAAAAAGAAAGGTAGTGAAAGTCATTTCAAGACAAGTACGAGAAAATTTAGAATCCTCTTTTTTTCATGTAATGGTACAGGGAATAGGAAAAGAATATATTTTTTCAAAAGAACAATACATAAAAATGTATTTAAAACTATTAAATGAAAAGAGAAAAGAATTAAGAATAAAAATAATTGCATATTGCATAATGAACAACCATGCACATTTGTTAATTGAAATCCAAAATATAAAAGAACTATCGAAATTTATGCAAAAGGTTAATAGATGTTATGCACAACACTATAATTTTATGGAAAATAGGGTAGGATATGTTTTTAGAGATAGATATAAATGTCAAATAATTAAAAATCAAAAACATTTAATTCAATGTATAAAATATATACATCAAAATCCCGTAAAAGCGGGAATGGTAAAAGATAGCCAAGAATATAAATTTTCATCATATAATTTTTATCAAAGAAATATAAATAAATTAAATAAAATTTTTTCAAATGAAGAATTAACATATATATTAAAATCAAACAATGCATATGGAAATTTTATAGATGTCGATAATAATCCAGAAGAAATAATAAATAATTTAATAGAAGAATTTTTAATAAAAGAAAATGCAAAAATATTTGAAATTTTTGAAAAAGATGATATACTAAAAAGGCTAATAAGATATTTAAAATTTGAAAACGGAATAAAATATACAGAAATAATGAAAAGATTAGATATCACAAAAGGTAAAATGGAAAGATTAAAAATTAAATAAAAATAATTTTAATCTTCGAACCTAAAATTACCAAATAAAATTATAAAAAGGGTAATGGAAAGATTGAAACTAAATAAAGATGATTTTTGTCTCCGACCCCAAAATCACTGAAATAATGAAAAAATTTGATATCACAAAAGGGGTAATGGAAAGGTTAAAGAACTAAACAATTAAAAAGATGATTTTTGTCTCCGACCCCAAAATCATGGAAAAGAGAGGAATTAAAAATGGATAAAATAATATCAACAATAGCACAAGAATTAGGTGTTAAAAATTCACAAGTTGAAAACACAATTAAATTAATTGATGAGGGAAACACTATTCCCTTTATAGCAAGATATAGAAAAGAAGTAACAGGTGGACTAAGTGATGAAGTATTAAGAAACTTAGGTGAAAGATTAAGTTATCTTAGAAACTTAGAACAAAGAAAAGAAGAAGTTATTCATTCAATAGATGAACAAGGTAAGTTAACAGATGAAATATTACAAGCTGTTGCAATTAGTAAAACATTAGCAGAAGTAGAAGATATATATAGACCATATAAACAAAAAAAGAAAACAAGAGCGACAGTTGCAAAAGCAAAAGGATTAGAGCCTTTGGCTGAAATAATTCTTATGCAAGAAGAAAAAACACCAATTGAAGAAATTGCGAAACAATATATTAATATAGATAATTTATCAGAAGAAGATAAAAAGAATAAAGATAAAGTTGTTGCGACAGTAGAAGATGCAATTCAAGGTGCATTAGACATAGTTGCAGAAAATATTTCAGATAATGCTAAATATAGAAAAGAAATAAAAAGACTTTTGTTTAGAGAAGGTTTGATAATTACAAAAGCAAGTAATGAAGAGGAAAAGTCAAATTATGAAATGTATTATGATTATAGTGAGCCTTTAAAATACATACCAAGTCACAGAATATTAGCAATAAATAGAGGAGAAAAAGAAACCTTTATAAAAGTAAAAATAGAAAAGCCTGAAGAAAAGATTCTTCAATATATAGAAAGAGATATTTTAAAAGGAGAAACACAATTTACAAGTATATTAAAAGATACAATACTAGATGCATTTAAAAGATTAATAGAGCCATCAATAGATAGAGAAATTCGTTCAGATTTAACAGAAAAAGCAGAAGATAAAGCTATAAAAGTATTTGGGCAAAACTCTAAACAACTATTACTAGGGGCCCCAATAAAAGGTAAAACAGTAATGGGATTTGACCCAGCATATAGAACAGGATGTAAAATTGCAGTAATAGATGAAACAGGAAAATTACTAGACTACACAACTGTATATCCAACAGAACCACAAAATGATGTTGAGAATGCAAAAAAAGAACTATTAAAATTAATAGAAAAAGATAAAATAGATATGATAGCAATAGGAAATGGAACAGCATCAAGAGAATCAGAAATGTTTGTTGCAGACATGATAAAAGAAGCATCAAGACCAGTACATTATGTGATAGTAAGTGAAGCAGGTGCATCAGTATATTCAGCATCAAAACTTGCAACAGAAGAATATCCAGATATAAATGTATCAATAAGAGGAGCGATATCGATAGCAAGAAGATTGCAAGACCCATTAGCAGAACTAGTAAAAATCGACCCAAAAGCAATAGGAGTAGGACAATATCAACATGATGTAAATCAAAAGAAATTAGCAGAAAGCTTAACAGGAGTCGTAGAAGATAGTGTTAATAAAGTTGGCGTTGATGTAAATACTGCAACACCATCATTACTTTCATATGTATCAGGAATAAACAATACAATAGCTAAGAATATAGTAAAATATAGAGATGAAAATGGAAAATTAAAAAATAGAAAACAATTATTAAAAGTGCCTAAGCTAGGAAAAGTAGCATTTGAACAATGTGCTGGATTTTTGCGTATATTAGATGGAGATAATCCATTAGAAATAACAGCAGTACACCCAGAAAGTTATGAGGCAACAGAAAAATTATTAGAAAAAGTAGGATTTACTAAAGAAGATATACGAGATAAAGAAAAATTATCACAAATAATTAAAAAACTAAGCACAATTAATGTAAATGAAATGTCAAAAGAATTGGGAATAGGAGAAATGACACTTACAGATATTATAAGTGAATTATCAAAACCAGGAAGAGACCCAAGAGAAGACATGCCAAAGCCAATTTTAAGAAGTGATGTTCTAAAATTAGAAGACTTAAAAGAGGGAATGGTATTAACAGGTACAGTAAGAAATGTAATAGATTTTGGGGCATTTGTGGACATAGGAGTAAAACATGATGGACTTGTGCATATATCAGAAATGAGCGATAAATTTATAAAAAATCCATCAGAAGTAGTTTCTGTGGGTGATGTTGTAAAAGTTAAAGTAATAAAAATAGATAAGGAAAGACAAAAAGTTGGACTATCAATGAAATGTTAAAATAAAAATACATTATATATGTAACTAATTAAAAAATTTTATATTGAGAAATGCTAAAAAAGAAGTTATTATAAAACAAATAACTTCTTTTTACTTAATATATAAAATATTCTGAAAAACTAAAATGTGAATTCAAAATTAATTATATTTTTTTTGAATTTCCTCAATTTCTTCGTAATGATTATTCAAAATATCCAAAAATACATCAGCCATTTGAGGGTCAAATTGAGTCCCCTTACATCTTTCAAACTCAGAAATTATAACTTCTAATGGTAAAGAATCACGATAAGCTCTTCTTGAAGCCATAGCATCAAAACTATCAGCAATAGCAGCAATTCTTGCCAAATAAGGAATATCATTTCCAGCTAATTTTTTAGGATAACCAGTACCATCAAATTTTTCATGGTGATATTCAACTATTGGTAAAATATCATTAAAAATAGTAGCATTTGAAAGAATATGTATACCTATATTTGGGTGTTGCTTTATTTGAGAATATTCATCATCAGTTAATTTACTATTTTTTTGCAAAATCATATCAGGAACACCAATTTTTCCAATATCGTGAAATAATCCACCTAATCTAAGATGTTCCAAATCTTGGTCAGATAAGCCTAAATGTTTTCCTAATAAAACAGATATTTCTGAAACTCTATCAGAATGACCTCTTGTATAACTATCTTTAGCTTCAACAGTGTATCTTAAAGTTTGTATACTTTCCAAGTATGAGTTTTGTAATTTTTGGTAAGTATCAGATAATTTTTCATTAATCTTTTTTATCTCTTGCATTTGCTCAATAGACTTTATACCGGATTCAATAAGTAAAAGTAATTGGTCAAACTTATCACTTTTTTCACAATAGCCTTGAATATCTAATTTTTTAATTGTATCAAGAGGTGGTGCTAAATCTTTATGTCCAGTAAGTAATAAAATATATAAATCTTTATTAAACTTTCTTATTTCTTCAACTACTTGGTCTCCATGAATAGGTGTCATTATAAAGTCTAAAATCATTAAATCAAAATGTTCATTTTTAACTTTTTCAATAGCCTCTAATGGGTCAGTAACACCTATAAAATTATATCCAGACCTTTTCAAAAATATTGAGAGTGAATCTACAATTCCTTCTTCATCATCAACAGCTATAATTTTATAATTACTATTTGAGTTATTTACATTATCTAAATTTTGTAATCCTTTTCTCATAACACATCCTAGCCTCCTAACTGAGCTTTTTCTCATTATATAGATAAAACTTTAAAAAATCAATATTTATGTATAAAAAAATATCAGGAAAAATTTGCCAAATGCCTAATTTTAGGGCATATATATCATTTTTTGTTTTAAATTAATTCATGTAATTAAATATAATAAAAATAATTTTGCTACTCAATTTAAGTACAAACTAGATTATTCAAATTTTAAAATAATCTAATAAAATTAAGTAGCAAAGTTTATTAATAAATAAGGTAATTAATAATTATTTATTTTGGTCCAAAGGTAATATAATATAAAATGTTGTTCCGATTCCAGCCTCTGTTTCAAATTGAATATCACCATTAAAATGAGCTTTAATAGTAGAATAAGACATATATAAACCTAGTCCAGTACCATTTTTACCTTTAGTAGTTATCATTTCTTTAAATAACTTATCTTGAACTTTTTTAGGTAATCCTGAAGCATAATCCTTAACAGCAATTATTAAATTATTATTGTTTGTTTCAATAATTAAATCTATTTTTTGTTCAGGTTTACCATTATAAGCTTGAATAGCATTTGAAATCATATTGTTAATAACTTGAACAAGACTATTAATATCACCCTTCAAAGCTAAATTCTCATCAGTTTTTACACCAATATTTAAGTAAACAATAGCATTTTTTAACTCATGTTTCATTAAAATATCTACACGTTTTACCAACTCATCAACTGTGAAATATATTGTATCAGATTCAGATAAATTAACAGCCTGACCCTTAACAGCAGTGATAATATCTGACATATATTCAATATAATCTCTTATTTTAACAATTAATTCATTCATATCACCAGCAATTTCATGATGATCTTGATGATTAACTTCTGGGTCGTCAATAGAAGAATCATATTCTTTTATTAAATCAGATAAACCTTCAATAGCTCCAGAGATTGACATAATCGGTGTTTTCAAGTTATGAGCTATACCACCAATTAATTGCCCAAGAGAAGCTAAACGCTCACTTTCCATCAAAGACTCTTGACTGCTATGAATTTGGTCTACATATTTTTTAGTAATTTTCTGAATCTCATTAAAAGAAGATGTCAGGTCACCAATTTCATCATTAGAAGTAATAGGCAAATTACTTGCATAAACTACATTTTTTGAATTAGAAATATTTTTTAATCCATCAACAACATGGTCTATATCATTACTTAAATCTTTACCTACATAGTAAATAAAGATACCATTTATAGCAATTAAAAGTAAAGCTATATAAATAAATGGAGCTATAAAATTATTTCCAAAAACAAAATATCTAATTCCTACATAACAATCACCTAATGTAGTTTTAACTTTTATAACAGCGCCTTCACGGTTTTGTCCATAATATTCGTAAGTGTAACCTTCTGTTTTATCATAAAAATTTAAAGTATAATTTACAAAAAATTTATTTAATTCTTCAGGAGAGTAAATTACTTTACCATCACTAGCTGACATTATTAAAGTATGGTCTCCTTCAGATTTGAATTCTATTGTATCTAAGATATTTTTAATTTCATCAATAGTATAAGTTTTTTCTTCATCAAATTTTGATAGCAATTCCTGTCTATAAAAATGATAAAGTAAGCTTCCTTTTTCCTCTGTCATTAGAGAAATAGAAATCATTAAAATTAATACAAAAGAATACAAGAAAAGCGGTAAAATTTGTATTAATAATTTTTTATAAAGTTGAAGTCTAATTCCATGGACTTCATTATTACTAGCTTTTGCAGTTTCAATCAATTTGTTTGCAAAAAATCTTTTATTTAACATATAGGAGAAAATGGCAAATACAGCAGTAAAAGAAAATACAACTGTTGAAATTCTTAAAACTAATTCTCCCTCAGTATTAAAGACAAATAATAAAATAGCAACAATTATTGCAGGAACAAAAAGTTCTAGCAAAAACATCATATAAGGATAATTAAAAGCTTTTTTCCTTATAGATTTTATATATTCTTTTGAATTAGCCTTAGAGCTATCTTTTGGCAAAGACAATTTACTATAAACAATTCTTAAAGTGGTATATAATAAAACCAATAAAATTGAAATCAGAATAAGAAACTGTGTAGAATACTTTATTCCGACTATTTCTAATTGAAAATTATTGTCAATAGAATTAGGTGGATAATTCAAAACAAATGGTAATGTAAAATATAGAATAACAGCGATAACAGCAAGTACAAGAGTATTTGCAAATGCTAACTTCTTTTCAGTGTTTATCTTAAAAAAATTTTTAAATTTCATCTGATGTACCTCCTAAATAATTATGTTCTTGTATATAAGTTAAAACTTTTGATATATAATCTAAATCAATCTTAGGCCATTCTAAATTATATTTTTTCAAAATAGAATTAGTTTGCTCATTGTGTAATACAAGCTCGTTAGAGTTATTAATATTTTTTAAGTAAGCAGTAATTCCAAAATAATTTGAATTAGAATTAGCTAATACTTCACTAAACTCTTGAAGAGAAACGCATTTTAAAGGAATAGCTAATTTTCTTAAAATATTAACTAAACTAATACAGTTAATATAATTGTCATTGAATAAATGATAAATATTTAAGTTATAATCCTGATTTTTTAGTAAGTTAACTATAAATTTTGCACAATAATCAACAGGTGTAAATTCAAAATTAAACTTTGATAAGACCTCTGGGAAAACTTGCAAATCTACAAAAGCTTTAAGCCTATTTAAAAAAGCATTATCTTTAAAGTTTTCTTGAAATTCACCATCAGAGTATCTATTAGTAATAGTACCAACTCTATAAATACTAGCAGTTATATTTTCATTTTTGCAAGATTCAATAATTAATTTTTCTGCTTCGAATTTACTTCTAACATAAACATTGTCCTTAAACATTTGACCAATGTATAAATTATTTTCATAAAAATCAGTAGAAGGAGTATGTACTAATCCAAAACCTGATACAGACATAGTTGAAACATAATGGAAAGGAATATTAAATTTCTTACAAAAACTTAAAATTTCTTTTGTGGAATTTACATTAGTTTTATTAAACAATTCATAATCTCCATAATGTTTTACTAAGGCTGCTGTATCTATTACACAATCTGACTTATTTCCAAGTTCGTTATATAAATTTTCATCTAAACCAAAAGCTCCATCTAAAATATTACCATCTATAACTTTTATTCTATCCCAATATTTAGCTAAATTCATATTAGGAAAATAAAAAGCAAATTTATTTTTTAATCTACTAATTGGATTAACATTATCTTTTTTTCTAATAACACAATTAATATTACTACTTGTATCAACTAATAATTCATATAAAATATGTATTCCTAAAAAACCAGTAGCTCCAAATAAAGTAATATTTTTAAAATCATTAACCTTATTTGTATTTACTTTTCTAATTTCATCTATATTAGGCATTGTAGTAAAGAAAGAAGAAATATCTTCACTACAATTATCTAATAGAAAATCAGATAAATTTCTAATAGTTTTTTGTTCATAAAAATATTGAGTGTTTACATTAATCCCCTTTGAATACAAAATAGATTGTAATTTTATCAAAGTAAGAGAATCGATATAATAATCAAAAATATTTTCAGTAACACCTATTTTATTATCTAACCCTAAAACAATAGAAAAGATTTCTTGCAAAGTTTTTTCAAGTTCATTTTTAGGAGCAACATAATCTTTTGGACTATTTTTAGGTAAAGGCAAAGCTGATTTATCTACTTTTCCATTTATAGTCAAAGGAATTGCATCTAATTTAGTAAAATGATTAGGAATCATATAACTTGGAAGAGTTTTAGATAAATAAATATCTAAATTAGGAATCTCACAATCTGATACATAATATGCAGAAAGAAGATTGTGGTCGTTTATATTAGTTACTACAACACAAGCATCTTTTATTAATTTATGAGAAAGTAGTGTTGATTGAATTTCTCCTAATTCAATTCGATAACCATTTAATTTTACTTGAAAATCTGACCTCCCTAAATATTCCATAACTCCATTTTTATATAAAATTGCTAAATCACCAGTTTTATATAACTTCTTTCCGTTTTCAAAAGGACTGTCAATAAAACTTTCAGCAGTTTTTTGGGGATTTGTATAACCCAAAGAAAGTGAGTCACCAGAAATATACATTTCCCCAGCTTTTCCTAGTGGAAGTAATTCTAAATCTTTATTAAGAATAAGAATTTTTGTATTATTAATAGGCTTTCCAATAGGTACAGTAGTATAATTATCACTTGGATTATATTCATAAATCATACAACCAACAGTTGCCTCAGTAGGACCATATTCATTGTAAATATGTATTTTGTGATTAAACAATGAAGAAATTTTTTCACAAGCTTTTGTAGTTAAAGCATCACCACCTAAAATAAACTTAGTTATAACACTATTCTCTAAATCTAAATCCTGTAATAAGCTAAAATGAGCAGGTGTTAACTTAACTATTTGAGTTTTTTTATCTTCAATTAAATCCTTAAATAATAATTGGATATTATCATTTTTATAAATATATATACAATTACCTGAACATAATGGTGTATATATAGAAGTCACTGTCAAGTCAAAGGCAATAGAAGAAAACAAAGGAAAATTAGTTTCTTCATTATTTACATAAGTATCAACTGCCCAAGAAATATAATTACTCAAACTTTTATGTGATATTTTAACACCCTTAGGCTTTCCGGTAGAACCAGAAGTGTAAATCATATAACTTAAATCATTTTCTTTTAAATTAAGAGCAATATTAGGCTCTAGACATTTTTTAGAAAAATTATTTAAATCAATATTAAATATATTTTTTGAAGTAATATTTTCAAAAAAATGTTTATGAGTAAGTATTAACTTTGAATTACTATTTTCTATAATGTAATTAACCCTATCAATAGGATATTTTACATCAATAGGAATATAGCAAACTCCTAATTTTTGAGTAGCAATAATTGAAGCAATAAACTCAATAGAATTTTCAAAAGCTAAACAAATTGTATCCCCATGCTTAACAGAATGTTTTTTTAAGAAATAAGCAATATTATTAGCAATATTATTTAATTCTTCATATGTAACACATTTTTCCTTAGAAGAAACAGCAAGTTTTTTAGGATTATTTTGTAATTGTTTTTTAAACATATCATAAACAGAAATAAAATTAGTATTTGTTTCTGTTTTGTTATAATCATTAAAGATAAAACTTTCTTCTTCTGGTGAAATAATTTTAATATCAGAAATTTTTTGCTCAGGGTTTGAAATCATTTGCTCAAAAATATTAAATAATCTTTTATGAAGTAAATCAATATCTTCAATATCAAAAATATCTTTTTTAAAATCATAAAATACATTAATAAGTCCAGTATTATCCATATCATAAATATGAACATCTAAATTATTCACAATACAATTATTAAATAACCATTTAGTAGAATATGAGATGTCAGAATCTTCTTTATTATCTCTTGCATTTTGATAAGAAATAGATACATCGAAAAGATTTTTTGACATATTAAATTTCTTCCTAATAGAATTAAGTAATAAGTCATAAGGATATTTTTGGTGTCTAAAAATTGAAAATTCTTGCTTAGAAACCATATTAAAAAATTCTAAACAATTCATATTATTATCTATATTTAAAGAAAAAGGAACTGTACTAATAAACATACCAGTCATATGTTTTTCTTTATAATTACATCTATTAAGAACAGGCGTCCCAATAGTTGAAAAATTACTATTATTAATTTTGGCTAAATAAATACTTAAAGCAGACATAAAAAGCACAAATAAAGAGATTTTATGCTCATCACAAAAACTTTTTATTTCTTTTGAATCTTGCTCAGAAAAAGTTACTTCTTTTCTTAAAGCGTCATAAGAATTAGAAGAATCTTCACTTAGGTAAGAAAGATTCAAATCTTTAAATTGCTCTTCCCAAAAAATTTTAGATTTTTCGCATTTTGAACTAACTAAATATTTTTGTTCGTCATTAATAAAATCAATATATGAATATTGTTGGTCCTCAATATTAAGAGGTTCATTTTTTATTAAGGAAGAATAAAAAGAAATAATTTGGTCAATTAAAATACTCATTGTCCACGCATCTGAAATAATATGATGCAAATTAACAACAAAGCCACCTGTACCGTCTTGATTTTTAAATATTACAAATTGATATAAATCACTATTTAATAAAGTAAAATGATTGGAAACAACCTCGTTTTCAAGGTCTTTTAAAGAATAGTTATCTGATAAAATAACCTTTCTAAGTTTAATATAAGAATAATTCTTGATAAGTTGTTTAATGGCACGACCAGAACCAAATAAATTGATTCTAAGAGAATCATTTTTTTTAATAAAAGCATTAATAGCTTGTTCTAAAATGTTAACATCTATTTTTTCGTTAATCTTTACAACACCTGCAATGTTTGAAACACAAGTGTTTTGATGGAATTGTTCTGTTAACAATATGGACCTTTGTGGATAGGTCAATTTATAACTTACATAGTTCATAATATCACCCCGAAATTTTCTGAAATAATTATATATATAAATTTTAAAAAAATCAAATAAAATTGAAGAATTTTTTATAATATTATTATAAGATAGTGGTTTTTGTAAATTAGCCGCTGAAAATAGTTTATTACATGTTAATTTGACCGCATATACGGTTCATAAATAAGATGATAAAAATGTATATTTAGCTTTATATCAGCGTTACAAGAGATTAATATAAAAAAGTAAAATAAAATATTGTAATTTTAAATAATTTAATATAAAATAAGCATAAAGAAAGAGAGGGTGATAACCGTGGAGAAAAACGAAAGTAGAAAAGTTTATGAGTCAAGAGAAGTAAAAACATATAGAGAGATGATAGAATATTCTACAAAAAATTATGCAAAAAATATAGCATATACATATAAAAAAGACTATACAGCAAAAGAAGTAGAATATGTGGAAAAGACATATGAGCAAGTAGGGAAAGATGTAAAAGCATTTTCAACATTATTGTTAAATAAAAACTTAGAAGGAAAAAGAGTAGTTTTAATAGGTAATAATAGATATGAATGGTGTATAACATATTTTGCAACTACAACTGGAAATATGATAGTAGTTCCAATGGATAAGGCTTTACCAGATAATGAAATACAAAGTTTAGTGAAAAGAAGTGAAGCAGAAGTTGCTGTATTTGATAAAAAATATGCAGAGGTAATGAAAAAAATAAAAAAAGATGATAATACAAATTTAAATATGTTAATTTGTATGGATGAAATAGAAGATAGTGAAATTGAAAAATTTAGTGATTTACTTAATGAAGGAAATAAATTGCTAGAAAGTGGAGATAAAAAATATGACGAAATAAAGGTAAATCCAAATGAAATGTCAATAATGTTATTTACATCAGGAACAACAAATGAGCCAAAAGCGGTAATGTTATCACAAAAAAACATATGCACTAACATTACAGACATAGCTTGTTGGGTAAAATTATATCCAACAGATAGACTATTATCATTTTTACCAATACATCATACATTTGAATGCACAATAACATTTTTATATGGATTTTATTCAGGTTGCACTGTTGCTTTTTGTGATGGATTAAAATATATTCAAAAGAATTTAGCTGAATACAAAATATCAATATTTGTAGCAGTTCCATTAGTTTTGGAGACAATGTATAAAAAGATAACAAAAGCAATTGAAGAAAAAGGAAAGACTAAATTAATAAATACGATGTCAAAAATCTCTAATGCATTATTGAAATGCAAAATAGATTTAAGAAAAGTATTTTTCAAACAAGTATTAGACAATTTTGGTGGAAATTTAAGATTAGTACTATATGGAGCAGCTCCAATGAATAAAGATACAATAGTAGGATTTAACAACTTAGGAATAGATTTAGTACAAGGATATGGATTAACAGAAACATCGCCAGTAATTTCAGCAGAAACAGATAAAGAAAAACGACCAGGTTCAGTAGGTTTAGTATTACCAACATTAGAAGCAAAAATTATAAATCCTGATGAAAATGGAGAAGGAGAATTAGCAGTAAAAGGTCCAAGTGTAATGATGGGATATTACAAAAATGAAGAAGAAAATAAAAAAGCTCTAAAAGATGGTTGGTTCTATACAGGAGATTATGCATATATAGATAAAGATGGATTTTTATTTATAACAGGAAGAAAAAAAGATATTATAGTATTAAAAAATGGAAAAAATGTATATCCACAAGAAATAGAATTTTTAATAAATAAATTACCATATGTAACAGAATCATTAGTATATCAAAGAGAAAGAAGTAATACTGATACAATGCTATGTGCAAAAATAGTATATGATAAAGATATAATAAAAGATGTATTAGGAGATAAAAAAGAAGAAGAATATAAAAATATTATTTGGAATGAAATAAAAGAAATAAATAAAACATTGCCAGTTTTCAAACATATAAAAAATATAGATATAACAACAGAACCTTTTGTAAAAACAACAACACAAAAAGTAAAAAGATATGAAGAATTAAAGAAAATTGGTCAGGCATAAAAAATCACCTCAAAAAGGTTAGAAAACATTAAAAATGTTAATACTATTTTTGAGGTGATTTTTTTGAGTAAAAGAGCAAAAAATAATAAAAGTATAAAAAAGGTAATAATTACTTTTATAATTTCAGTATTAATATGGATTTTGCTATTTTATTTATATATTACATATAGCAAAATAGAAATAGGAGACAGTAATTATCAAACAGAACAAGTACAATCCACAATAAAAGAACAAACTGTGGAAAATGCACAAGAAAACAATGAAAAAATAGCAGATGTAATAGAAGAAACAACACAAAGTATAGTGGGAATTTCAAAATTAAAAAATACAGGAACATCGATATTTTCAAGTAGTACAGAAAATGAATTAGGTTTAGGAACAGGAGTTATAGTAACAGAAGATGGATATATTTTAAGTAATGAACATGTAACAGGAAGTAAATATAGCAAATGTTTTGTTACACTAGAAAATGGAAGGAATTATGATGGGACAATAGTATGGAGTGATACAGACTTAGATTTGTCTTTAGTAAAAATAAGTGCTAATAACTTAAAATGTGTAACACTTGGAGATTCTGATAAAATAAGAGTAGGTGAAGGTGTATATGCAATAGGAAATCCAATAGGATATGAGTTTAGAAGAACAGTTACATCAGGAATAATAAGTGCAAAAAATAGAACAATAAAATTAGAAGATAAAGACAGAGCTTCATATATGACAGATTTAATACAAACAGATGCAACAATAAATCCTCGGAAATAGTGGAGGACCTTTAATTTCTCCAAATGGGGAAGTAATAGGTATAAATACAGTAAAAATATCATCAGCAGAAGGAATTGGATTTGCAATTCCAATAAATATAGTAAAACCAATTATAGAAAGTTATAAAAATACAGGAGAGTTTGAAGAGGCTAGTATAGGAATTTATGCATATGATAAAGAAGTAATACCATATTTGAATAAAACTAATAATATTAATTTAAATAAAGGAATATATGTAGCAGATATATTAAAGAGAGGTGCAGCAGATAATACAGAATTAAAAGTAGGTGATATAATTACAAAAATAGATAATGTTGAGTTAAATACAATGAATGATTTACGAAAGTATATTTACTCGAAAAAACCAGGAGATGAAGTTATATTGGATATAACAAGGGGGAAAATAAATAGACAAATTTCAATTAAATTAGTAAAAAAATAATATTGATAAAATAATAAAATATTTATAAAATAGTTTATAGCTAAAAGAAAACCCAGAAGGAAATAAAAAACCTTCTGGGAAAAACATTACTCTTACTCTTCAAAAGAGTAAAGAAGGGACAGTGAAGGAATACCATGATTTAAAATATGAAGATCTTCCAAATCTTTTAATTGAGTATCTGAAAAATCCTCAGTTATAAGAAAATCTAAAGTATACCGAATTCCACTTTCTTTTACCATGTTTTTAATTTTGTTAAGCATTAAAATGCCCTCCTTTGAGTGTGATAAATATATTATAACATAAATTTACAAAAAATACAAATTGATTTTTATTAAAGGCAGTAAATGATATATAAAAATAAAAAAAATTATATGAAAAATATAAGAAGTGTGAAGATAGTTAAAATGTGAAAGAGAATAGTTTTAGTAAATTTTATTCAAAAAGCAATAAAATTTTCCAGGGTAATTTCATAAAATATTACAATTTGTAATATTTAATATGTTATGATAAAA
>CATYUF010000009.1 GCA_958413095.1 uncultured Clostridium sp. | reverse complement strand
TAATTTTGTGATTTTATTACAAAAAGTGCGACACTTATTATTGCAATTTATAAAAGGTAAAAAAATGCAATAATATTATTGACATAAGTAAAAAAAAATGATAAAATAGTTGAGCATATGTATATTACGGACATATGCTCACATCGTTTAAAAAGTAATGTAAAATTCGGAGGTGTATATAAAATGGCAGCAAAAGGTCCAAGAGAAAATATAACATTAGAATGTACAGAATGTAAAAGAAGAAATTATGTAACTTCTAAAAATAAAAGAAACAATACAGACAGATTAGAACTAGTTAAGTATTGTAAATTCTGTAAAAAACGTACAACACATAAAGAAACAAAATAGTATGAGCTATTTTAAGGAGGAAATAAAATGGCTAAAAAAGATACAAAGTCTAATAAGAAAGAAATAAAAAAAGAAAGCAAAAACAAAAAAAGCTTTTTTAAAGGATTAAAGGCTGAACTAAAAAAAGTAAGTTGGCCAACACCAAAACAATTAGTAAATAATACAGTAGCAGTTATTACTATTGTTTTGATTACAGCTTTAATAGTTTTTGTATTAGATTTTACATTTGAAGCAATTAATAAAAATGGAATAGATAAAATTAAAGAATCTGTTCAATCTCTAAATGCTTCAGAAAATGCAACAAATACAACAAATGAAACAGATACAGAAAATGCTGATTCAACAAATGAAGCACAATCTAATGAAAGCAATTCAGAAAGCAATGAAACAAATAATGCAGAAGAAACAAATACAGCAAATAACACAGAAAATACTGCTGAATAAATTAATTTAGAGGAGGCTTAACTATGTCTCAAAAAGACTATGATATGGTACCTAGATGGTATGTAGTACATACATATTCAGGATATGAGAATAAAGTAAAAAAAGACCTTGAAAACACTATAAAAAATAGAGAGCTAGAAGAATACTTCTTTGATATAATTGTTCCAATGGAAGAACAAATAGAAATAAAAGAAGGAAAGAGAAAAGTAAATCTAAAAAAAGTTTTTCCAGGTTATGTATTAATAAAAATGATTGTAACAGAGCAATCTTGGTATATTGTAAGAAATACAAGAGGTGTTACAGGATTTGTTGGTTCAGGTACAGATCCAATACCTTTAACAGAAGAAGAAATTAAAAGTATGGGATTTGAAGATGTTTCTGTAAATGTAGATTATGAAGTAGATGAGCAAGTTCAAATAATGAATGGTGCATTTGAAGGATTTGTAGGAACAGTTCAAGAAATTAACAAAGAAAAACATAAAGTTAAAGTACTTGTTTCAATGTTTGGTAGAGAAACACCAGTTGAACTAGATTTTTCACAAGTACAAAAAATAAAATAATTAATTAGGAATTAAAAGAAGGGAAAACCTTTCAAAGAATAAGAAGGAGGTGCCATTAAAATGGCAGAAAAAGAAATTACTAATATTATTAAATTACAAATAGAAGCAGGAAAAGCAACTCCAGCTCCACCAGTAGGACCAGCTTTAGGTTCAAGTGGTGTTAATATTATGCAATTCGTAAAAGAATTCAATGATAGAACAGCAAATCAACCTGGAATGATTATACCAGTAGTTATAACAGTATACAAAGATAAAACTTTTGAATTTATAACAAAAGTTCCACCAGTTGCTGTATTAATTAAAAAAGCTATTAATATTCAAAAAGGTTCAGGAAAACCTAATAGAGATAAAGTTGCAAAAATAACTAAAGCTCAAGTAAAAGAAATAGCTGAACAAAAAATGCCAGATTTAAATGCTGCTTCAATCGAAACAGCTATGAGTATGGTTGAAGGTACTGCTAGATCAATGGGTGTAGTAGTTACAGAATAAGATAAATATTTAATATTTATATAAAAATCATATTATGTGGGAGAGCAAAGCTCGTTAGAACCAAAGGAGGAAAAAAATGAAAATGACAAAAAGATATGCAGAAAGTGCAAAATTAGTTGATAAAACTAAATTATATGATGTTAAAGAAGCATTAGACATCATGGAAAAAATGCCAAAAACAAAATTTGATCAAACAGTTGAATTACATGTTAAATTAGGTGTAGATTCAAAACATGCTGATCAACAAGTTAGAGGAACAGTTGTATTACCAAATGGAACAGGTAAAACACAAAAAGTTTTAGTATTCGCTAAAGGACCAAAAGCAGAAGAAGCTGAAAAAGCAGGAGCTGACTATGTTGGTGCTGAAGAATTAATACCAAAAATCCAAAATGACAACTGGTTTGATTATGATGTAGTAGTAGCAACACCAGACATGATGGGTGTAGTTGGTAGATTAGGTAAAGTATTAGGACCAAAAGGATTAATGCCAAACCCTAAATCAGGAACAGTTACAATGGATGTAACAAAAGCTATAAATGAAATTAAATCTGGTAAAGTAGAATATAGATTAGACAAAACTAATATTATTCACTTAGGATTTGGAAAATTATCATTTGGAGCTGATAAATTAGCAGAAAACTATGATACAATAATGAATGCTATCATAAAAGCTAAACCAGCAGCTGCTAAAGGTCAATATATTAAAAGTGTAGCAATAGCTACAACAATGGGACCAAGCTTATTTATAGACCAAAAATAATAAATAAAATATATATTAGCCAAAGACAGTAGGCAAAAAGAAGTCCTACCGAGGTAAAATATAAATAGTGTAATATTGAGCACTCTTTGTATCCTCGGGAGGATATAAAGAGTGTTATTTATTTACAGAAATGTAAATTGATAAATATTTATAAAAAATAAAGGTATCTAAAATTTATAGGAGGTGAAATAAATGGCAAGCGAAAAAATACTAAATCAAAAGAAAGAAGAAGTAAAAAAATTAGCAGAACAAATGAAAGAAGCTAAATTAATACTTTTAGTAGATTACAGAGGAATTAATGTAACTGATGTAACAGAATTAAGAACAGATTTAAGAAAAGTAAACTCAAAATATGCAGTTATAAAAAATAATATAACAAGAAGAGCATTAGCAGAATGTGGATTAGAAGGTTTAGAAGAACAATTAGAAGGTCCAACAGCTGTTATAATGAGTGATGAAGATTATTTAGAACCATCAAAAATAATATATAATTTTAGTAAAAATAACGATTATTACAAAATTAAAGGTGGAGTAATTGAAGGTAAAGTAATGTCAGCTGAAGAAATCATAACTTTAGCAAAATTACCATCAAGAGAAACATTATTATCAATGCTTGCTGGAGCTTTACTTGGAAATATTTCAAAAGTTGCAGTTGCACTTGATCAAGTAAGAATCCAAAAAGAATCTGGAGCAGAAGCACCAGTAGAAACACCAGCAGAAGCTTAATTAGAAATATTCTAATTTTAAGTTAATTAAAAAATTATAAAGAAAAAATAAAAGAGTAGTGAACTTAAATCACTAAAAAATAAATTTAGGAGGATTTTAAAATGGAAAAAATAGAAAAATTAATTGAAGAAATAGACAACTTAACAGTTGTTGAATTAGCTGACTTAGTAAAAGCTATCGAAGAAAAATACGGAGTATCTGCAGTAGCAGCAGCTGCACCAGCAGCTGGAGCAGTAGCTGGAGGAGCTGCTGAAGAAAAATCTTCATTTGATGTTGTTTTAGCATCAGCTGGAGACCAAAAAATAAAAGTTATCAAAGTTGTTAGAGATGCAACAGGATTAGGATTAAAAGAAGCTAAAGAATTAGTTGACGGAGCTCCAAAAACAGTTAAAGAAGGAGTTTCTAAAGAAGAAGCTGAAGAATTAAAAGCTAAATTCTCAGAAGTTGGAGCTGTTATTGAATTAAAATAATTAAATAGATAGCTAAAAGGGCTGCCCTAGAATATATAAAATATTTCTGGGGATAGTCCTTTTTATAATGAAATAAGTAGTCAAAATCCAAAAAAATAATAATTATCAACTATTTTCAGCGGTTAACTTGTAAAAGTTATTATACAGTAAGAAGTAAGTACATAAATAATTACAAAAGTATGGAAAAAAATAAAATAATAATATATAATAAAGCTACCAAAAATAAATTAATATGGAGGTGATACCATGAAGTATATAGGAATAGTAGTAGCAATGGACGAAGAGAGACAAGAAATACTAGAAGAAATGAAAGATACAGAAGTAAAACAAATATACAATTTGAGATTTATAATAGGAACAATAGGAACACAGAAATGTGTACTAATAAAAAGCGGAGTAGGAAAAGTAAATGCAGCTAGAACAACACAAGTATTAATTAATAACTTTGATATTTCATTTGTTATAAATGTTGGAGCAGCAGGAGCAATCAATGCATTATTAAATATAGGAGATGTTGTTATTGCAAAAAATGTGGTACAACATGATTTTGACATAACAGCATTTGGACATAGTAAGGGATATATCACAGGAATTGGGAATATGATAGAATGTGATATAGGATTAGTATCAGCATTTGAAAATATGATTAGAGAATTACCAGAAAAAAATTATAATATAAAAATGGGAATAGTAGCTTCAGGAGATATTTTTTGCACAGAAGTTGAAATGAAAAATAAAATCAATGCAAAATTCAACGCAGATGTAGTGGACATGGAATGTGCAGCAGTAGCACAAGTATGTTATTTAGATGATATACCGTTTATAAGTGTGAGATGTATATCAGATATCCCAGATGGAAAAAATGAAAATACATTTGATGAGAATTTAAAATTAGCATCAAAAAGATGTGCAAAAATTATATACGAATTTTGTAAATAAAAGATAATATAAATTCATAATAGATACAACAGTATAATTTAAAATGTTTTAGGATATAATTTTATAAATATAAATCTATTCCAAAATTTATATTTATAGGATAGGATTAAATTAATTATTAGATATAATTTAATTAATTTTAATTTAATTATAAATTTCAAGGTTTATAGATGAAACCTTTAAAAATCTAAATAAATTATACAAGGAGAAAAGAAAATGGAAAGAAAAGTAAGAGTGGCTCAATATGGAGCAGGAAAAATGAGTATATATACAATGAGATATGTATATGAAAAAGGTGGAGAAATAGTTGCAGCAATAGATATAAATCCAAATGTCATAGGAAAAGATATTGGAGAAGTAATTGGAACAGAAAACAAAGGAGTAAAAGTTGAAGCAGTAGAAAATGCAGGAAAAGTATTAAAAGAAACAAATCCTGATATTGTTATAGTTACAACAATGAGTTTAATAAAAGATGTTGAAGATGCACTAACTCTATGTGCAAAATTAGGTATAAATGCAATAACAACTTGTGAAGAAGCATTTTTTCCAGCAAACTCTAATCCACAAATAACAAATAAATTAGATGAAATAGCTAAAACAACAAATTGCACAATAACAGGAAGTGGATATCAAGATATATATTGGGGACAATTAATATCAAGTATAGCAGGTTCTACACATAAAATTACAAAAATAAAAGGAAGTTCTAGCTACAATGTAGAAGACTATGGAATTGCATTAGCACAAGCACATGGTTCAGGTCTTTCATTAGAGGAATTTGATGAACAAGTAGCATCTTTAGATAGAATTTCTGATGAAGAAAGAAATGAAATGATAAATAAAGGAGAATATTTACCATCATATATGTGGAATGTAAATGGTTGGTTATGTGCTAAATTAGGATTAACAGTAAGAGCACAAACACAAAAAACAGTTCCACAAACTTATGATAAAGATATAAAATCAGATACATTAGGAATGGTGGTTAAAGCAGGAACAGCAACAGGAATGAGTGCAGTAGTTACTACTGAAACAGAAGAAGGAATAATTTTAGAAACTCAATGTATAGGAAAAGTTTATTCAGAAGAAGATTTCGACAAAAATGAATGGACAATCGAAGGAGAACCAAACACTACATTAATTATAAACAGACCATCAACAGTAGAATTAACATGTGCATCTGTTGTAAATAGAATACCTGATGTCATAAATTCAAAAGCAGGATATGTTCCAACAGAAGAAATGGGAGAATTAAATTATAGAATAAAACCATTAAACGAATATATTAAATAAAAAAGTAAAGAAAACAAACAGTTTCATAGTGTTTCTTATACAATAAAAAAATTATATGAAAAATCAAATATTAAAAATTTAAATTAAAGAATATAGTTAAAATAATAAAGAAACTTTAAAATAAAAGGTTTTAAAATATTAATATTTAAAATAAAAGAAACTCCAAAAACCTCAAAGTATAAAAATAAAAAATTACAAATTGAATTGTTTTTGGAGTTGAAATTTATATTATAAAATATAATATAAAATGTATTATAAAAATATATTGATAAAAATTTTATAATACAAGATAAATTTAGAATATTTATTAAAGAAAAAAGTAATTATTATTAAATACTTAAAATATCAATATAGAAGATAAATTTATGAGGTAAAATAAAATGAAAAACAGAAAAAAAGAGGTAATTATACTAGCAATAGTTTTAATAATACAGACTATAATATATGTAATTTGTGGGATAAATAAATCATATATACATATGGATGAGGCATACTCATTAGGATTAGCTAGTTATGATAAAGTAGAAATACAAAATAATGAAGATTTTTATAATACATGGCACAATAAAGAATATTATGAAGATTATTTATCAGTACAAGAAGATGAGAGAGGACAATATAATCAAGTTTATGAAAATCAAAAAAATGATGTGCATCCACCATTTTATTATTTGCTTTTGAGATTTGGAATGGGATTTACAGAAGGTCATTTCTCAAAATGGCCAGGAATAGTAATAAATATTGTAATATATGCTTTTATAACAGTATTTATGTATCTAATTTTACAAAACTTATTTAAAGAAGAGAAAAAAGCAAAGGAAAAGTCGATTTTATTAGCTTTTTTATCATCAATTACAATGGCTTCATTGACAAATGTAATATATATTAGAATGTATGCATTATCGATGTTAAACATATTAATAATAACATTTTTACATATTAAATTATTGCAAAGTAAAGAAACTAATTGGAAATTGTTAATAGGAATGGGAGTATCTGCATTAATAGGCTCATTAACACATTATTATTATTTATTTTATTTAACAATGTTATATATAATATTTGTAATAAAATATATAAAAGAAAAAAGATACAAAGAACTGGGATACTATACTTTAACTATGATTGGTGCAGGAATATTATCATTAATAATATTTCCATATTCAATTCAGCATATGTTTTTTGGATATAGAGGTCAAGGGGCAATAAGTAATTTGACAGATATACAAAAATTTTTAAGTAGCATAGCAAGTTATATTCAAAAAGTAAATGAATTTGGCTTTAATAATTTATTATATATTATATTATTGATGATTATAGGAATTGCAATATATAAAATAATAAAGAAAAAGAAGAGTATAAATGATAAAGAAAAAAATAAGATATTACAGATGATTGTTATCCCAACAATATTTTATTTTATCATAGTATCAATAGCTTCACCTTGGATAGAATTAAGATATATAGCACCAGTTTGTAGTTTAATATTTGTAATAATTATGTATTTATTATATCAGCTATTAAAAGATATCATGAGCGAGAAAATGAGTAATATAATATTTATATTAGTATGTGCTTCTATTTTAATATCACCAATTATTTGCAAAATTGAACCAGAAGTTATGTATAGTGATAAAAAAGAAATAGTACATAAATTAGAAGAGGAGTTAAATGTTCCAACTATATATATTTTTAACTCAGAAAATAATAGATTTTTAGATGATATTTTTTTATTTTCAAAAATAAATGAATCTTATATAGCAAAAGATATAGAAATAACAGAAGATAATGTAAAAGATATTTTAAAAGGAAAAGATATGTCAAATGGTGTAGTTGTATTTATAAACGAAGGACAAAATAATGATGAAATAATAGATACAATAAAAAAAGCTACTGGATTAGAAGAATCTGAATACTTGAAAAGACTAAATGCTTGTGATGTATATTATGTTTCAGAAAACAATTATCCTGTATCAAATAATTAACATAAATTAATTAAAAATATACACATTTTAAAAAATATATGTTATAATAAAAAAGAGGGATTTTGTACGGAGGTAAAAATATGTTTGAAAGTAAATATAGTAAAGTATTAACAGTAATATTAGTAATAGTCATAGTAGCGATATTAGGATTACTAGCATTCTTAGGATATGATTGGTATCAAAAATATTTCTTAGAAAATGATGCTTTAGCATTTGTAGAAAATTATGAAGAAAATACAGAAAAAGATAATAAAGAAGAAAACAATGAAGAAAATGAGAATACAGGAAATGTGTCAAACCCAATAGACCAAATAGAATCACAAGGCTCAACATCATCAAACTCAGGGAAAAAATTACCACAATATAAGGGATTTGATGTAGTAGGAACAATGGATATACCAGCAACAAATTTTCATTATCCAATATTAAAAGATGTCACACCAGAATCAATAGAAAAATCAGTTGCAATGTTATGTGGAGCAGGAATTAATCAAGTAGGAAATACTGTAATTATAGGCCATAATTTTAGAAATGGATTATTTTTCTCTAATAATAAAAAATTAAAAAATGGCGATAAAATATATGTAACAGACAACTCTGGAAATAAATTAACATATACAATATATAATAAATTTGAAACAACTCCAGAGGATGCAAGTTTCTATAATAGGGATACACAAGGTAAACCTGAACTTACATTGTCAACATGTACAGATAATAGTAAAGCAAGAACAATAATTTTTGCAAGAGCAGATTAAAAATAGTAAGGGTTACAAAAATTAAATATTTCAATACATACAGCAATATTATTTTTAAGTTGTAGGAAATGCAATTTACTATAACTTAAAAAACTGTCCTAGAATATTAAAGATATTTCTAGGACAGTTTTTTTGCATATAAATAACTACATAGCATCTTGGCCAGGAATAAAATAATCAACAACTCCATATATTAAAGCTCCGATTATTGCAGCAATCCAAGATATTGAATAACCAGCAACAAAAAATTGTGTAACATATAAAGTTATAGCAGCAAGTGCAAATCCAACAAATCCTTTACCAAATGGACTTGCATGTAATCCTGTAAATTTTACAACTAAATAATCTATAACAGTTAAAACAGCAGCAGCAAGAACTAAAGTCCAAATATTATTAATAGTAAAACCAGGAGTGAAAAATGCTGTTATTCCTAAAATTACGGCAGCAGCGATCAATCTACCTACAATTTGCCAAACAGTAGAAGTTGTTGATTTTGTAGTAGTATTTTGCATATCAGACATAATAAAGACCTCCTTAAAAGATTGGCTTTTAAACAATAATATTTTTATTAAATTTAAGTAAATAAAAATATAAATTTGTTTGTCCTAAATTTATTATTCACAAAAAAAATAAAATTATTCAAAATAAATAGTATAATAATGTAAAAAATGTAAACAATAAAAGCAAAAGTAGGTGTTTATTTTGTTAATAATTTTTTTTAGAGCAATTGTTTTATACATAATAGTGTTAATTGTCATGAGATTAATGGGGAAGAGAGAAATAAGCCAATTACAACCATTTGAATTAGCAATTTCCATTATGATAGCTGATTTAGCATCAATTCCTATGAGTGATATTGGAATACCAATATTTAATGGAATTGTTCCAATATTTGGATTGTTGCTAATGCATTTAATTATATCTATTATAAATATGAAAAGTATAAAAGCAAGAGAGATTATTTGTGGAAAGCCAAGTATTTTAATATATAGAGGAAAAATTGATGAAAAAGTTATGAAGAAAGAAAGATTTACAATAAATGAATTACAAGAAAGACTAAGAAGAAATAATGTAGTTAACTTGGGAGATGTAGAATATGCTATATTAGAAACAAGTGGAGAAGTAACAATAATACAAAAGCCAGAAAAAAGAAATACAATTCCAGAAGATTTTAATATTACACCGGAATATGAAGGAATTCCATATGATTTGGTGGTTGATGGAAAAGTAATGGAAAATAACTTGAAAAAGCTAGGAAAAAATTATGCTTGGCTAAAAAAAGAGGTAAATAAATTTGGTATTCATCCAGAAGATGCATTAGTAGTTACGATTGATGGAAAAGGTCAATTTTTTTGCCAGAAAAAAGAAAAATAACATTGAAAGAGAAGATATGAGAAATGTTTAAAGAAATGTTTATTTGTATATTAATTTTGAGTATGATTTTTGTTGGAGATTATATAACACAATCATATACGTCAAAATCAGTTAATGAAATTTCAAAAGAATTAATAGAAATAAAAAATGAAATTCAAATTGAAAATATAGAAAATAAAAGAGTAGTAGATAAAATTGGAAAAATGAATAAAGATTTAGAAAAAAAGCATGATAGATTATCATATTACATGGAACACAATGAAATAGAAAAATTGGAAACAGAATTAACATCTTTAAAAAGTTATGTAGAAGTGGAACAATATGACGAGGCAATTAATGAAATAGATAGAGCTTTGTTTTTATTAAATCATATAAAAGATAAATATGAATTTAATATGAAAACAGTATTATAGCAATAAAAATAATAAAATATAACAATGTTTTTATAATATAGATTTAGATTAAGTCACATCCAATAAGTAATCTATAAGATTAAAAAAGTAAGCTATAAAAAATTAAAAAATCTATAAATTAAATAAGATATTTTGAAAAAAGAAAACTAGGATAAAACCTAGTTTTCACTTATTTTAGCATATTTTTTTAATTTTTCATAAACTAAATAATTAACTGTACCAGAAGGGAATTTTCCATCTTTATCTTTTTTACCTGCTGGGACACCAGTTAAAACTTCAATACCTTCTTCAATAGTTGAAACAGAATAAATATGGAATAAGTTATTTTTAACAGCATCTACAACTTCATCTGATAATTGTAAATTATCTATATTTTGAACAGGAATCATAACACCATGTTCACCTGTTAAACCTCTCATTTTACATATTTGGAAAAATCCTTCAATTTTTTCATTTACTCCACCTATTGGTTGAATTTGTCCTTTTTGATTAACAGACCCAGTAACAGCAATAGATTGATTTATAGGTATTCCAGAAAGACTAGAAAGTAAACCATATAACTCTGTACTAGAAGCACTATCACCATCTACACCATTATATAATTGCTCAAAACAAATACTAGCAGTTAAGCATAAAGGAATATCTTGAGCAAACATTTCTCCTAAATATCCTGTAAGTATTAAAACCCCTTTAGAGTGTGATGGACCAGAAATTTCAACTTCTCTTTCAATATTAACTATACCAGTTTTTCCAGTATAAGTATTTACAGTAATTTTAGCAGGTTTTCCAAAAGTATAATCTCCAATACTCATAACAGTTAAACCATTTAATGTACCTACTTCATAACCAGAAGTATTAATTAATAAAGAATTATCATTTATCATTTCAAGATATTTTGCATCATATTTTTTAACTCTATTTATTTGTTCATCAAGAGCTTTTAAAATAAATTTTTCTGTTACAATTTTAGACCTAGATATTTTAGCCCAAGTTGCAGCTTCACCAACAACTTGAATAAGGTTGTCAAATCTAGTTGAGATTTTATTGTGGTTTCCAGCAAGTTTAGAAGCATATTCTACAAGTCTTGCCATAGCAAATTTATCTAAATGAGGTAGTCCTTCGTGAGAACAGAAACCATGAATTATTCGAGCTAATTTATTCAAGTTTTCAGAATTAGCAGGTGCATCATCCTCAAATTCAACTTTTATCTTAAATAACTTTCTAAAATCAGAATCCATAGATAATAAGGTTTGATAAATACTAGCACTACCTATTAAAATAACTTTTAAGTTTAAAGGTATAGGCTCAGGTTTTAAAGAGACTAAAACCATAGATGAACGCTGTTCAACAGAATTTTCTATACTGACCTCTTTAACTCTTAAAGCCTTTTTTAAAGCTTCATAACAAGCTGGATTACTAAGTAAATCTTTTGCTTGAAAAATAATATAACCACCATTAGCTTGTTGTAATAAACCTGATTTTAACATTGTGTAATCTGTTTTTAAAGCACCATAATAATTTTCATATTCTAATGTACCAAAAATATTATTATATGAATAATTTGAGTCCATAATAACAGGAACACCTTCACGATTTGAATTATCTACAAATAGATTAACTCTATAATTTAACGAAGGATCAACTTTTTTAGTATTAGGGTTTGCAGGTTGATTGTTGTTATTATTGTTATTTGTATCTTCTTCTAAAAATGCAGGAATATTTTTTAAAACATCTTGTTTAACATCATTTAAAAATTTATTTATTTTTTTATTTCTTTTATACTTTGATTTTAGATAATTAATATGAACATTAACTGTTAAAAGAGCAATATTAGATTGCCATTCAGAAATTCTTTTATCAGACTCTCTTTCAATCTCTTTTATTTGCCCAATAACTGTCATAATTTGTTCCTGAACAATAACAGATTTAGCTTCATATTCTTGCTTTAATTTATCATCTAATTTTTCGAATTCATCTTCTTCAACAGGTTTGCCATCTACAACAGGCATCATATAAATACCATTTTGAGCAGTGTGAACATGAAAATTATATTTAGCAGCTTCAGAATTTAATTTTTCCAATAGGGCAGAACGCTTAGCTTCATATTCTTGTTTAATTAAAGATTTTTCTTTTTCAAAATCATCAGTATTAAAAGTTTGTTTAATATCTTTTCTAATTTCTTTAATAAAACCATCCATTGATGCTTTAAATTCTTTACCTTGACCAGCAGGTAATTCAACGGCAATAGGTTCATTTGGATTATCAAAATTATAAATATAACACCAATCAGAAGGAGCTTTCTTTTTAGCAGCGATTTTTTCTAAATAATTTTTAGTATACATTGTTTTCCCAACACCACTAGGACCTTCTAAATATAAATTATATCCTTTTACATCTACTTGAATTCCAAATTCTAAAGCTTTAATACCTCTATCTTGACCAATTCCTTCTTGAATAGGGGATAATTCTTCAGTTGAATCAAATTTGAAAACATTAGGATTACAATACATTTTTAAATCTTTATAATCTAATTCATTTTTTTTCTTCATTTGTTACCTCCAAAATTTTTTCTTAGTATATACAATTTTAAAAATATTATTTAAGCTTATTGTATATTAGTTAAAAGAAATTGTAAATAAAAAAACAGAAAAATTAAAAAAATTTTAAAAAAAGTATTGACAAAAATAAAAAAAGCATTTATAATCTATAAATGTCAGAGGACAAATGCAGGTGTAGTTCAATGGTAGAACCTCAGCCTTCCAAGCTGATGACGTGGGTTCGATTCCCACTACCTGCTCCAAGTAAATATTTGCAGATTATATTTTGCATTATAATATAAAAATTATATATGCAGGTGTAGTTCAATGGTAGAACCTCAGCCTTCCAAGCTGATGACGTGGGTTCGATTCCCACTACCTGCTCCAAATTTTACTCCCACGAAGTGGTATAAAGAATCAATGGAAACATTGATTTTTAATTTTTTATATGATATAAACTATATGAGTAGTTCTCAAGAAACTTTTGAAGCCTTGAGACATTTTTATATTATAGAAGGGAGAAAATTTTATATGGAGAAATTAAACAAAAACGAAGAGCCCCAAATACTTGTTTCAAAAGTACAACACATTTTAGAATGGACTAAGACAAAAATA
This sequence comes from uncultured Clostridium sp., assembly GCA_958413095.1. GTDB lineage: Bacteria > Bacillota > Clostridia > TANB77 > CAG-508 > CAG-269. The sequence continues at coordinate 24,581 of CATYUF010000009.1, read as the reverse complement.
TATTTAGATACTAATTCAGACAAGGCTAAAAATAGAATTGTACGAAGAGGTGAAGTTTATAAATGCAATTTTGGTATTGGTATAGGTTCAGAAATGCAAAAGGAAAGACCTTGTGTAATAATTCAAAGTGATGTAGGCAATATAAATTCAAGTAATGTTATAGTTGCACCAATAACACATACAGCAAAGCCAATTCCATCAATGGCACATATTATAAGCCAAAAAGATAATAACGGAATAACAATACTTGATGGACAAGTAAATCTTTCAAATGTTCAAACTGTTAGTAAAGCAAGATTAGGAAACTACATAACAAAACTTTCAAAAGAAGATATAAGCAATATAGATAATGCATTATATGTAAGTTTAGGATTGATGAAAAATATAAAGAAATACGAAGAAAAAATTGAAAATTTGAATAAATACATAGAAAAACTAAAAGAAAATTAAAAAGTAGAGATTATAATTTGACATTTAATAAGATAAATGATAAAATTAAATTACAAATATGTTGTTTTCATTAAAACAATAGTAATATTTAACAAATATGAAAATCTTTTAAGATTTTTAGTATTATGAATATTTTTAAGCTTTTAGCATACACTAATAGCACAAATATGTTGTAGGTTTTAACCTATAATAGTATTACAGGAAAGTTGAGTAACATCAATTTTCCTTTTTATTTCACAAAAAAATACTATTCATTATATGTATTTACAGAATAAGGAATAAAGATGATTTCAGCAATATTAAAAAGTGAAATTGCTATATAAGTTATTATTAAAATAATGTTACAATTGAATTAATTTTATATTTTTATTTACCTCTAACTTGAAAAAGGAAAGATGGTGTAGTATGATTATCATAGTAGGAGAAAAATTAGATAAAAAGAAAATGCTTATTTAATGCGTGATAAAATTATATTATAATGAATTTAATATACTTATTTTCGGGAGGATAAATGAAATTATATAATAAACAATTGGAAGAAATTAAAGATATACAAATGGAAAAAAGAATACAAAAAATTGGTGAAAAAATATTGATTTTTAGTTAAAAAATATAGAGTAAATGAAGAGTTATTAAGAAAAAGACTAGAATTATTATCATTAGTTGAAAGAGAATGTCAGAAAAATTTTGTTTTTAATTAACTGAAAATGAATTTCAATCTTTGAGGTTCCAAATTGGAACCTTAAAATTAAATCAAGAAATTATAGAAGAAAGAAAATATCAACCAAAGAATATTCTTTGATAGACAAATGCTTGTACGAAAGGAGAAAATAGTATATCAATAAAATATACTATAAAAATCAATATGGAAATAAAAGAAATAAAAATAAATTCAAATCAAGATAATTTACCTATAAGCATAGCTATGATTATACCTGATACTGAAATAAAAGGAATATTTCAAATTTCTCACGGTATGGCAGAACATAAAGAAAGATATTATGACTTTATGAAATATTTATCAAGTAATGGATATATAACCATAATAAACGACCACAGAGGACATGGAAAAAGTGTCAAAAGTAACGAAGACTTAGGATTTTTTTATGATAATAATGCTGAATTCATAGTGGAAGATTTGCATCAAATAACAAATTATATAAAAAATAAATACCCTGAAAAAAAGATTATTTTATTTGGACATAGTATGGGATCTTTAGTGGTAAGAAAATATATAAAAAAATATGATGCAGATATAGATAAATTAATAGTATGTGGTTCACCAAGTAATAATCCATTTACAAATATAGCAATATTTATAGCTAATGTACTAGAAAAAATAAAAGGAAATAAATATAGAAGTAAATTTATACAAAATTTAGCATTTGGAAGTTATAATAAGAACTTAGAAAATGCAAAATCAATAAATTCATGGATATGTGCTAATGAAGAAACAGTAAAAGAATATGATAAAGACTCATTATGTGGATTTATATTTACTTTAAACGGATTTAAAAATTTATTTAAACTTGTAAAAGATGTATATAGCAAGAAGAATTGGAACATAAATAATAAAGAATTATCAATATTTTTTATTGCAGGAGAAAAAGACCCAGTTATAATAAATAAAAAGGAATGGATTAAAAGTCAAGAATTCTTAAAAAAATTAGGATATAAAAATATAGAAGGAAAGTTATATTCTAATTTAAGACATGAAATATTAAACGAAGAAGAAAACATAAAAATATACGAAGATATATTAAATTTTATAATATAAAATTAATTTACTTAATGACAATGATAAAGTAGAATAAGTTTAAAGTATTCTTATAAAGAAAAAATATATTGAAATTATTAAAAAAGTAAAGGTTAGAAGTAGGCGATACTAAATTCTAACCTTTACTTTTATTGCAATAAAATAATAGTATTAAAAGTAGATATTAATTAAAACTATACATATAAATTAATAAAAGAAAATAAAAATAATAAATAATGCATAAATAGTTGATATTTTTGAAAAATTAATATAAAATCAATAAAGACAAAAGGAGGAAGCAAATGATAACTTTAGATGATGTTAGAAAAAATGAGGAAGTAGAAGCACTAATAAAAGGCGCACAAAAACAACTAGATGGTTTAGGATACACAGAACACAGTCATAGACATATTTCCATAGTTTCAAAAAGAGCGGGAGATATATTAGAAAAATTAGGATATTCAGAAAGAACAGTAGAACTTACAAGAATAGCAGGATATCTACATGATATAGGAAATTGTGTAAACAGAGTTGACCATGCACATAGTGGAGCGATAATGGCATACAACATTTTAAAAGATATGGGAATGCCAGTAGAAGAAAGAACAGAGATAATGATGGCAATAGGAAATCATGATGAAAAAACGGGAACAGCAGTTAGTGATATATCAGCAGCAATAATATTAGCAGACAAGTCAGATGTTCATAGAAACAGAGTGACAAATAAAAATTTATCAACATTTGATATACATGATAGAGTAAATTATGCAGTAACAAATGCCGAATTAAATTTAGATGCTGAGCAAAGAAAAGTTATTTTAAATTTAACAATAGATACAAAATTATGTCCAGTATTAGATTATTTTGAAATATTCATGGAGAGAACAATGATGAGCAAATATGCAGCAAAATATTTAAAAATTTGGTTTGAATTAGTAATAAATAATACAAAATTATTATAATGGAGGAATAAAAATGAAGAAAGTAAAAATATCAACAATAGTATTAGTAATAGTATTAATATCTATGATAAGTGCATTTGGATTATATGTTACAGAACAAAATAGAATGGAAGATAATGTTAAAGATTATACTTATGCAATGGACTTAAATGGTGCTAGGAATATAAGATTAACAGTAAACAATGAAAATAAAGAAATTATAAAAGATTCAGAAGGAAAAGTAGTAGAGACAGAAGAAGAATTAACTGATGAACAATTAAAAGAAAAAGGATATACAAAAGAAAATGTAGCAAATAATTCACAAGATGTATTAACAAAAGAAAATTACGAAAAGACAAAGAAAATTCTAGAAGACAGATTTAAAGAACAAGGAATTGGAGAATATGAAATATCATTAAATGAAGAAAATGGAGAAATCTTAATAAAGATACCAGAAAATAAAAATACAGATAAAGTAGTTAGTAACTTAAATACAGTTGGAAAGTTTGAAATAATAGATAGTGAAACTAAAGAAGTATTAATGAATAATAATGATTTAAAAAGAGCAAAAGTAATGTATGGTTCTAGTTCTACATCAAGTAATGGAACAACAGTATATTTAGATATGGAATTTACAAAAGAAGGAACTAAAAAACTTGAAGATATAAGCAATAACTATAAAAAAGTAGAAGAGGAACAAAATACAAATACTAATGGAGAGGCAGAAAATAATAACACAACAACTAACGAAGAAACAAATAATGAAGCAACTCAAAGCGAAGAAAATACAGAAAAAGAAAAACAAATAACAATGAAGTTAGATGACCAAGAAATAATGACTACAAGTTTTGATGAAACAATAAGAACAGGAACTTTACAATTATCAATAGGTGCTAGTGCAACAGATTCTAAAACATTACAAGGATATGCTGAACAAGCTGGTACAATTGCAAGTGTATTAAATTCAGGAAATATGCCAGTAAAATATGACATAAGCCAAAATGAATATATATTATCAGATGTAACATCACAAGATTTACAATATGTAAAATTAGCAGTAGTAATAGCAATTGCAGTAGCTATAATTGTATTAGTAATAAGATTTAAAATGAATGGCTTATTAGCAGGAATTTCATTTATAGGATTTACAGCTATTTATAATATATTACTAAAATATACAAATGTTACATTATCAATTCAAGGAATATTTGGAATTGCAATAATATTAGTATTAGGATATATATTTATTAATATGATATTAACAAAAATAAAAAATAGCAAAGAAGAAATGACAAAAGAAGAAATCAATAAATTAATTAAAGAAAGTTATAAAGAATTTTTCATTAAAATTATACCTATATGTATAGCAGTAGTAGTATTCTGTTTTACAAATTGGATGGCAATTAGTAGTTTTGGAATGGTAATGTTCTGGGGAATAGTATTAATAGCAATATGTAATTTAGTAACAGCAACATTATTAAAAATAAGAGCAGAAAGATAGGAGGTATTTATAGTAATGAAAAATATGAATAGAAATAAAAAAATATTATCAGTACTAGCTATAATAATAATAGTAGCAGGAATAATAATGATAGCAACAAAAGGATTTAACTTTGACTTAAAATATCAAAAAACTCAAAAAGTAGAGTTAGTATTAAATCAAGAATTTAAAAATTCAGAAGTAAAAGAAATAGCCAAAGAAGTATTTGAAAATCAACCAATAATGATTGAAAAAGTAGAAGTATTTGAAGATACAGTTGCAATAACAACAACTAAAATTACAGAAGAACAAAAAGCAAATTTAATTACAAAGGTTAATGAAAAATATGGAACACAATTAAATCAAGAAGCAACAAAAATAATAGATGTTGCACACACAAAAGGTTTAGATATAATAAAATCATACATTTTACCATTTGCCATTGCAACACTTGCAATATTAGTATATATGGGAGCAAGATATTATAAATTAGGAATTGTAAAAACAACTTTAAAAGTATTAGCAATTTTAGCTATAACACAAGTCGAGTTATTTTCAGTAATAGCATTGACACGAATTCCAGTAGGAAGATTAACAATACCAATGGTAATAATAGTTTACTTATTTACTTTATTAGGAATAACAAATAACTTGGAAAAATGCAATAGAAGTAAAAAGGAAGAAATGGAAAAAAGTAAATAAAGCACAAAGAATAAATATAGAGTATATATAATAAAAGATAGTAATAAAAATAAATGATTAATTTTTATTACTATCTTTTTATTGTATAGGAAAAATCAACTTTTATCTTAACCCTCTATAAGATTTTTCCGTATACAACAAGTAAAAGTGACCTTTAAAAAGACCCGCGATAGCTTTTCTAGTTTAGCTTCGCTACTTTTCTTATTATGCTAATAGAGTTTTAAATACAATAAAACATATAAAATTTGATTATAATATTATTTCAAAAATTTAATATTATAATATTGATTATATAGAATAATTCGTACAAACTTCAAACTTTGTTACTTAAGCTCCACAACAGTAACTCCCATTTCACCTTCACCAAAAGTCCCAAGTCTAAAACTTTTCACATGAGAATTAGATTTCAAGAATTGATGAATACCATTTTTCAATTTTCCAGTACCTTTTCCATGAATTATTCTAACAGTTTGAAGATTAGCAATAGCACAATCATCCAAAAATTTATCAACCACTAAAGTTGCTTCATCAACTGTTAATCCCAATACATTTATTTCAGTTTTTATATTCCTAGATTTAGATATATTTTTATAAGAAACAGAAGAGGTAATAGATTTATTTTTTGCATTTTTATTAGTATCATTTTTTTCAATTTTTCTCAAATATTTTATATCAACATTCATTTTCATACTACCGATTTGAACTTGAACTTGATTAGACTTAGAAGGAAAACTTAAAACAGTCCCTTCTTTACCTAAAGAAGATATAAAAACATCAAGATTAGGCTTTATCTCGTTAATATCTAACTTATTTTTATCATTTTGAAAATCTTCAGCAAACTGGTTAGAAATATTTATATCTTTTATTTTCTTATTTAAAGAATTTCGTAAGTTATCCAAAGATTTAGAGTCAGATTTTGATGACATTTCCTTTATTATTTCATTAGCATCTTCTTTAGCTTCTAATAAAATATTTCTAGCTTTAACTTTTGCATTATTAATAATATTTTGTTCTTCTTGAATTCTTGAAAGATTTTTTTCTTCTAATGTTTTTCTAATTTCTGAAGTTTTAGCAAGTTCTTCAGAAATTTGTAATTTTTCTTTTTCAATTTGCGCTTTATCATCATAAATTGACTTTAACAATGTTTCAAAATCAATATCTTTTTTAGATAACAAAGCTTGAGCATTATTAATAATTTCATCACTTAATCCAAGCTTACGACTAATTTCAAAAGCATTACTTTTTCCAGGAACACCTATTAAGAGCCTGTAAGTTGGTGATAGAGTAGAAACATCAAATTCAACAGATGCATTTTGAAACCCTTCTGTTGTTAAAGCATATTTTTTCAATTCTTGATAATGAGTAGTTGCAATCGTTAAAGCACCTAATTTTTTGAAATGAGCTAAGATAGAAATAGCTAAATTAGCGCCTTCTAGAGGGTCTGTTCCAGAACCTAATTCATCAACTAAAATTAACGAATTAGAGTTAGCTGTATTTACTATATCCACAATATTAGTCATATGTGCAGAAAATGTACTTAAAGAATCTGCAATACTTTGGTCATCTCCTATATCAGCAAATATATTATCAAAAACAAAAATACTCGAATTTTCATCAGCAGGTATATTTAACCCACAACAAGCCATACAAGTTAATAATCCAACAGTTTTTAAAGAAACAGTCTTTCCACCAGTATTAGGACCTGTGATAAGTAGAGTAGAAAAATCCTTTCCTAAATCAACAGAAATAGGAACAACCTTATTTTTATCAATTAAAGGATGCCTTGCATTAATAAGAGAAATATATTTATCATCATTTATTTTAGGTGTAGTACAATTTAAAGATTTTGAATATTTAGCTTTGGCAAATATAAAATCTAAATTACCAATGATTTTAACATCATTTTCTAATTCTTTAACATAAGGAAAAAATAACTTAGTTAAATTTTGCAATATTTTTTCAATTTCAATTTCTTCTTCAACTCTTAGCTGATTTAGTTCATTATTCATTTCAAAAATGATAATAGGTTCAATAAATAGAGTAGAACCAGCATTTGAAACATCATGAACAAAGCCTTTTACTTGTGACCTATATTCTTCTTTAATAGGAATTACAAACCTATCATTTCTAATAGTTATTAAATTTTCTTGAAGATATTTGGAAAAATTAGAAGAATGTATCATATTATTTAGTTTTGAACGAATATCTTGTTCAATATGTCTTTTCCTTTTACGAATTTTATCTAATTCAGAGGAAGCCTTATCATCAATAGTATTTTCATCAATAATACAAGAAAATATTTTATCTTGTATACTCTTATTAGAATAAAGCTCTGAAAACAATATATTCAATTTTGGATATTCATTAATATCTATAAAATCTTTATTAAAATAATCTTTTAAATTTTCAGCCAATTTAAAAATACTAGCTAAATCCAAAAGAGCCTTGGCAGATAAAGACATATAACTTTCTAAAGATTTTAAATATATATTAATATCAGAAATATCATAAAAAGAAGGAGTAGAATTTCTATAAACTAAATTAACAGCTTCTTCAGTTTCAGAAAGCATATTTTTTACTAAATTTTTATCATTACTTACTTGTAAATTTAATGCCAAATCTTTTCCAACATATGTAGAACAAAATGTTGATAATATTTCTAAAATTTTATTAAATTCTAATTTATTTAAATAGTTGATATTCATTGATAGCACTCCTTATTTATATTGTAATTTTAATGATTTTGGGGTCGTGATTTTGGGGTCGGAGTGATTTTTCTCTCCGACCCCAAAATCATTCTAAAATTTTAATTTTCTTCTTTCTTTTTCTCCTTAGGAATAACAATGTTTTCAGGTTTTTTATTAGCATCTTTAGGTTTTCCAGGATTAATATGTTCATAAACTGGAGATATATTCAAATTAGAATCATCACCAGATACAATTTCTAAATCTTTATTATCATTCATTATTATAAACCTCCTATTACTACAAATAAATAAACAAATATTGATTAATATATTAATTTTTCATATTTTTCATTATTTATAATAAATATTTATTTTTTTTATCTTAACATATATAAAATTAAGATACAAGTATTTTACTGAAATTTCATTGACATATCAACATTTTTTTGACATAATATATAAAAGAAAAAATAAAAGTAGGAGATAAAATGGAAGTTGAGAAAATGAAAGCAATTATTGAAGCAATACTTTTTTCGGCAGGAAGAGTTGTGAAAATAAATGAATTGATATTAGTATTAGAAAAAAATGAAGAAGAAATTCAAAATATAATAGAAAATATGCAAGAAGATTACAAAAAAGATAATCGTGGTATTGAAATAATAAAAATCGAAGATGGATATCAATTAGCTACCAAAAAAGAATTATATGATTACATATATCCAATTTTAGATAAAAGAACGAAACCAAATTTATCAAATGCAGCATTAGAAACACTTGCAATTATTGCATATAATCCTAAGATTACAAGAGCTGAAATAGAAGCTATTAGAGGTGTTTCTGCTGATGCATGTGTATATAAACTTTTAGAATATGGTTTAGTAGAAGAGGCAGGAAAAGTTGATTTACCTGGAAAACCTATGTCATATAAAACTACAAATGAATTTTTAAGAATGTTTGGATATACATCACTAAATGATTTACCTGAGTTACCTAGATATAAATTAGATGAAAATCAACAAATTATAATAGATGACTTAAATGATGAAAAATATCAAGAAGAAGTAAAAAATATGAATGAAGATGGTAATAAGGAAAATGGTAAAAATGATTCAAGAGAAGAAATTGAAGAATATAAAAGAGGTGAGCCAATGCCCGGAGAGGGTGGAGGAAAATAAAAAATTTGTCTTATATTAAAATAAATACTTAATATAAAATAAAAATAAAGAATAAAATAATTTTAAATTAATTAGTAAATGTATTAAGAATGCTTAGATTAAGTTAATATAAAAATAATATATTAAGTAATAATCATTTATTATAGCGATAGGAGAGATAAGTATGGGAAAAAATAAAGAATTTGTTCAAGATATAACTAATATAGATGAAGACTTTGCACAATGGTATACAGATATTGTGTTAAAAGCAGAACTTGCTGATTATACTTCAGTAAAAGGATTCATAGCAATAAGACCTTATGGATATGAAATATGGGAAAACATTCAAAAATATGCAGATAATAAGTTTAAAGAATATGGTGTAAAAAATATTTCAATGCCTGTATTAATTCCAGAAAGTTTATTAAATAAAGAAAAAGACCATGTTGAAGGGTTTGCACCAGAAGTTGCTTGGGTAACTATGGGTGGAGGAGAAAACTTAGAGGAAAGATTATGTGTTAGACCTACTTCTGAAACAATATTTTCAACCATGTACTCAAAATGGTTAAGCTCATGGAGAGATTTACCATATTTATATAATCAATGGTGTAATGTATTAAGATGGGAAAAAGAAACAAGACCATTCTTGCGTTCAAGAGAATTTTTATGGCAAGAAGGACACACAATTCATGAAACAGAAGAAGAAGCTAAAAAATTCACATTAAACATGTTAGATGTATATGCAGATGTTATTGAAAATTTATTAGCAATACCAGTATTAAAAGGACAAAAAACTAAAAAGGAACAATTTGCAGGAGCAGAAGCAACTTATACTGTTGAAACATTAATGCATGATGGTAGAGCATTGCAAGGAGGAACTTCACATTATTTTGGACAAAACTTTACAAAAGCATTTGATGTTAAATTCCAAAATAAAGAAGGAGAACAAGAATATGCATATCAAACATCATGGGGAATAAGCACAAGATTAATAGGAGCTGTAATAATGGCTCATGGAGATAATCGTGGATTAAAATTACCACCAAGAGTTGCTCCAATTCAAGTAGTAATAGTTCCTATTGCTCAACAAAAAGAAAATGTTTTAGAAGAAAATAAAAAATTAAATGAAAAATTAAGTAAAAAATTCAGAACAAAATTAGATGATAGAGATAATTACTCAGTAGGATATAAATTTAATGACTGGGAAATGAGAGGAGTACCAGTAAGACTTGAAATGGGACCAAGAGATATAGAAAATGAGCAAGTTACATTAGTAAGAAGAGATACTCAAGAAAAAATGATAGTAAAAATTGATGAAGTAGAAGAAAAAATAAGTGAACTACTAGAAGATATACAAAAAAATATGTATGAAGCTTGCCAACAAAGATTAAAAGAAAAAACAACAATAGCTTTAAATATGGAAGAATTAAAGAAAAACTTAGATGAAAATCAAGGATATGTAAAAACAATGTGGTGTGGAAACCAAGAGTGTGAAGATAAAGTAAAAGAACTAACAGGAGCACCATCAAGATGTATACCATTTGAACAAGAAAATTTATCAGATAAATGTGTATGTTGTGGAAAAGAAGCTAAACATATGGTAGTTTGGGGAAGACAATATTAATAAAAAATAAAATAAAGTAAAATAAATTAAAAATTAGAATTTATTTTCAAAAAATAATTATAATATAAGATAAATGAAAAAAATAAAAAAATAATTCATTTATAGAAAAGGAGAGTAACATATGAAAAAGAAAGTTATTATAGGATTAGTAATGCTATTGGCAGTAATAGCAATTGTTGTAGGAATTATATTTATGAATAATAGACCAAAGGAAGAGGCAAAAACAAATACAGTTAAAATAGAAAAAGCAGAAGATTTATCAAACTTAATTAATGAAATTTATAAAGGAAAAGAAGAAAATTTACCTAGATTAAACACTCAAATAGTTGATGTAAATGATGCAGATGCAATAAAAAATGCAACAGGTTTAGAAAATGGAAATGATTTTGAATTTGTTGCTATATCAGAACCAATGATAAGTTCACAAGCATATTCACTTGTACTTGCAAAAGTAAAAGATAATGTAAATGCAAATAACATTGCAAAAGAAATGTCAGAAAAAATAGATACAAGAAAATGGATATGTGTATCAGCAGAAAAACTTTATGCAACAAGTAGTGGAGATATAGTATGCTTAGTAATGTCTAGTGAAGAATGGGCTAAACCAGTATATGATGAATTTAAGAAATTAGCAGGAAAAATAGGAGAAGAATATACAAAGACAGAAGAAATTCCTGAATTACCAGAAGAATTATAGAAAAGGAGTATATATAATTAAGGAGTTATCATAGATAAATAAAACTTAAATATATATAACAAAAACAAATTATAAAAAAGTAACAGAAAATAAGCAAAATAAGGGCTAACCTAGAATATAAAAATACATTTTCTATTCTAGGATAGCCCTTTAAGTATAAAAATAATACAAAATATCTTTTATAAATAATAAGAGATTAATTATAACAACAATAAGGGGGATTATATGGTATTTTCAAGTATAACATTTCTGTTTTATTTTTTACCAATAGTATTAGCATTATATTATTTAGTACCAAATAAATTAAAAAATTTAATATTATTAATTTCTTCATTTATCTTTTATTTTTACGGAGAACCTAAATATGTATTATTAATGGCATTTTCAATTATATCTACATATATTTGTGGAATATTCGTAGATAAATATAGAGGAACAAAAAAGTCAAAAATATTTTTAATATTAGAAATTATAATTAGTATAGGATTATTAATATACTTCAAATATGCAAATTTTATTATTAAAAATATTAATTTATGGTTATCACAAAAAATGGACTTAATAAATGTTTTATTACCAATAGGAATTTCTTTTTATACCTTCCAAATGATAAGTTATGTTGTGGATGTTTATAAAGGAGAAGTAAAGGTACAAAAAAATATTTTAAAACTTGCAACATATGTATCTTTATTTCCACAACTAATTGCAGGACCAATTGTAAGATATAGTACAATTGAAAAACAATTAGAAAATAGGGAATATAGTATTAATAAATTTGCTTTAGGAGTAAGAAGATTTATTATTGGACTAGGCAAAAAAGTCATGATAGCAAATGTAATAGGAGTATTAGTAAATAACTTTCTAATTAGTGATGACAAAAGTGTATTATTTTATTGGTTATATGCAATAGGAGTAATGTTACAAATATACTTTGACTTTTCAGGATATTCAGACATGGCAATAGGATTAGGCAAAATGTTTGAATTTGAATTTTTAGAGAATTTTAATTATCCATATATAGCAACAAGTATTACAGATTTTTGGAGAAGATGGCATATATCATTAAGCACTTGGTTTAGAGACTATGTGTATATACCATTAGGTGGAAATAGAGTAAGTAAAATAAAATGGCTTCGAAATATTATGATAGTTTGGCTATTAACAGGACTATGGCATGGAGCTGAATGGAACTTTATTATATGGGGGATATATTTTGGAATATTGCTAATTATAGAAAAGATATTTTTATTGAAGAGAGCAGAAAAAATACCTAAAATATTTAAAATAATATATACATTATTTTTTGTAATGATTAGTTTTATCATATTTAATGGAAATGAAATAATAGAAAATATAAAAGGGTTATTTGGAATTGGAAATATACCGATTATTTCAAAAGAAAGTATATATTACCTAAAAAGTTATTTGATTGTAATTTTAATAGGAATAATAGGAGCAACACCTGTTATTAAAAATATAGTGAAAAAAGAAAAAATCAAGAAAATTATAAATGGCTTAGAACCAATATATTTATTTAGTATATTACTTTTATCTACAAGTTACATAATAGATGGTTCATTTAATCCATTTCTATATTTTAGATTTTAAATAAAGGGTGGTGCAATAATGAAAGATAATAAAAAAAATGTAATAATTTCAATAGGGTTTGTAATGATATTAATTATAGTGTTTATAGCAAATATAATTAAAAAAGATGAAAAAATATCTATTTCAGAAAGACGAAAATTAGAGCAATTCCCAGTAATTACAGCAAAAGAAATATTTGATGGAAATGGAACAAAAAAACTTGAAAAATATGCAACAGACCAATTTGTAAAAAGAGATGATTTAAGAAAACTAAAAACATTTTTTAATTTTGAAATATATAGACAAAAAGATAACAATAAATTAGTTGTAGAAGATGATATGATATATAAAATCGACTATCCACTAAATAAAGAAGCAATACAGAAAACATCAAAAAAATTAGGAGAAATTGAAGATAAATATTTAAAAGATATGAATATTTATTACTCTATAATTCCAGGTAAAAGCTATTTTTTAGATGATAGCTATCTAAAAATGGATTATCAAGAAATGCAAAAAATTATTGACAGTAATTTAAAAAATGCTCAATATATAGATATATGTAAAGAATTATCAAAAGAAGATTATTATAAAACAGATATACATTGGAAACAGGAAAATCTAAAAAAAGTAGTAAATAAAATAGAAAATGAAATGAAATTAAAAGATACTTCAAAAATAAAATATGAGGAAAAAGAAATAGGAGAATTTTATGGCTCACTTTATGGACAACTTGGATATGAAATAGTACCTGACAAAATCAGATATTTAACTAATGACACAATAGAAAAATGCACAACATATAATTATGAAACAAAAGAAACCGGAGAAGTATATGACTTACAAAAGTATAAAAACTCCAAGGATAAATATGATATTTATTTATCTGGTCCAACATCATTAATAAATATAGAAAATCCAAGTGCTGGCAATGATAAAGAATTGCTGCTTTTTAGAGATTCTTTTGGAAGTAGTATAGCACCTTTATTAATAGAAAATTATAGGAAAATTACTTTAATTGATTTAAGATATATAAATAGTGAGTTATTAACTGAATATATAGAATTTAAAGACCAAGATGTACTTTTTTTGTATAGTGGGGTAGTGTTAAATCAAAATATATTAAAATAATTTTTATTTCTAAATTATCTTCAAGTCGATTAGTTTTTTGTATTTATTCCTATAACATATTATAATTTTTAAACTACTATAAAATAATAATTATTGTTGCATAATGAAAATGTAAATTTTTACCATATATACTTGTTTTTTAGTCAATTTTGTTATAATATAATAACAACCTTTCGCTGTCAAAGGTAGTCTTTACATAGGGACGGAAAGGAGGGCAAATTATATGACTAATTCCGAGCTTATTCTAAAATTGATTGAAATGCTTTTGGCTGAAAGAGATGAAAACAACAATCTTCAATCTAAACTAGAAGAAAACAAAAAAAGTGAAGGCTAGAAAAGTCATTACATAGCCGAAATGGAAAAGTATTTGAGGGGGACTTTCCTATTATTTTAAATATAAGAAAAGTAGCGAAGCTACACTAGTAAAGCTATAGCGGGTCCTTTTAAAGGTCACTTTTACTTGTTGTATACGGAAAAATCTTATATAGGGTCAAGATAAAAGATGATTTTTCCTATACAATAAAAAAAGTATGTGTATTGAGGTACACATACAAGCAAACAAATGACACAATTCCGAGCTAAAGTGCATTGTTTAATGTAACTATATAATAACACTTTTTTTTTTATTTGTCAAATAAGATTAAAAAAGTTTTTTATAAATGAGTTTTTTTTAAATATTACACAAATTATTATATATAGTCTTTTTTAGTTTTGAAATATAAAGTAAAACTAAATTCAATATTAAAATTCACAATTTTTAGGTGTTCTAGGGAAAGGAATAACATCACGAATATTTTGCATACCGGTTAAGTACATAATAGCTCTTTCAAATCCTAATCCAAAACCTGCATGATTACAACTACCAAATTTACGCAAATCTAAATACCATTCATATGAATTAATATCCATATTTAATTCTTTCATTCTATTTAATAATTTATCATAATCTTCTTCTCTTTGACTACCACCAATAATTTCTCCAATACCAGGAACAAGTAAATCAGCAGCAGCAACAGTTTTTCCGTCAGGATTTTCTTTCATGTAGAAAGCTTTGATATCTTTTGGATAATCTGTAACAAATACAGGTTTTTTATATATTTGCTCACATAAATATCTTTCATGTTCTGTTTGTAAATCAACACCCCAACTAACTTTATATTCAAATTTATCATTTACTTTTTCTAATTCTTTTACTGCATCAGTATATGAAAGTCTAACAAAATCAGAATTAATTACATTATTTAATCTATCTAATAATCCTTTATCAACAAATTGATTAAAGAAAGCCATTTCCTCAGGACAATGTTCTAAAACATAAGAAAAAGTATATTTAATCATTTCTTCTGCTAAATCCATATCATCACTTAAATCAGC
This sequence comes from uncultured Clostridium sp., assembly GCA_958413095.1. Classification (GTDB taxonomy): domain Bacteria; phylum Bacillota; class Clostridia; order TANB77; family CAG-508; genus CAG-269. The sequence continues at coordinate 8,999 of CATYUF010000009.1, read as the reverse complement.
AAAACAAATTTCAGGTTCAACCATCCAAAACTCAGCAGCATGTTTAACAGTATTAGAATTTTCAGCCCTGAAAGTAGGCCCAAAAGTATAAATATTTCTAAATGCAGTAGCATATGTTTCACCATTTAGCTGACCACTAACTGTTAAATGAGCAGGTTTACCAAAAAAATCTTTAGAAAAATCAACTTGTCCGTTTTCTAATTTAGGAATATTTGTTAAATCAAAAGAGTTAACATTAAACATTTCTCCTGCACCTTCTGCATCACTTGAAGTAAGAAGAGGAGTATTTACATACACAAAGCTTTTTTCTTGAAAGAATTTATGTATGCTATATGCAAAAACACTTCTAACTCGGAAGACAGCATTAAAAGTATTAGTTCTTGGTCTTAGATGAGAAATAGTTCTTAAATATTCAAAAGAATGTCTTTTCTTTTGAAGTGGATAACTTAAATCACAAAAATTTAAAACTTCTATTTTAGTTGCTTGAATTTCAAAAGGCTGTTTAGCATTTTCAGTAATTACTAAAGTTCCAATAACTTTTATAGAAGAACTAATAGAAAGCTTACTAACATCAGCAAAGTTATCTAATTTATCACTAAATACAATTTGAACATTTTTAAAGAAAGAACCATCATTTAATTCTATAAAACCAAATGTTTTTGAATCACGAATAGTTCTAATCCAACCTTCTAAAGTAACTTCCTTTTCAGAATAAGTTGATGTATTTTTATATAAATCTCTAATTGTTAATTTACCCATAATGTACCTCCAAAAATTTTAATAAAAAAATTATACATTAAAATAGTAGAAATTGCAAGGGGAAAATGTATGTATGATAGATATTATGCAATAATAATATTATGTTGAAATAGTTAGATTAACATTTGAAGAATTATTGTTTTTTACTCAGCATTAGCATTATTATATAAAACAATACTATTAAATTTTAATTAGTTAAAAAATATTAATTGGAAATTAATTCATCAAATAAATAAAACTTTTTTAGACATAATATTAGTAATATAAAAAAGGAGGTTTTTTGAAAATGAAAAAAATTTTATATTCATTACTTATTATATCCATTTTATTTTTTACTATTCTAATGGGAAAAACATATGCAGTAGCATTAGATAATGTAGATATTAGTGTAGATAAAACAATAGTAGAACCAGAATCAGAAGTTACTTTAAAAATTACTTTTGGGAAACAATTAGGAGCATATACATTTGATATTGCATATGACAACAAGTTGTTAGAGTATGTAAGAACAGATGGAGGAACTGCTAATGATAATGGGACAAGAGTAAGAGTGGTATATTATGATAGTACAGGAGGAACAAATCCAAGAGAAAGTATGTCAATAACTTTTAAAGCCAAAAAAGGAATTACAACATCAAATCCTACTGATTTATCAGTAACAGCAGAAGGGTTAGCAAATGCTGATGCATCTGAAAACTATGATGATATCAATGTAGCATTAGTAAAAAATATAGTTGTAGAACCTAAATATGAAGATTACAAATTTGAATTAAACTATACAGGAAATCCAACAATTAATGAAGAAAAAGAAATGAAACTATCACTTATATCAAATATGGGTAGATATTATGATAAAGCTAGAATAATTGCAGAAGTAAAATCTAGTAATGGTGGAAATGTAAAAATATTAGGAACTGATTCAAGTAGTATAGAACATGACTTAATTAATAGTGGTTGGGGTGACCCAAATGGTTACAAAATAGGTGGAAAAGTAAATCAAGAATTAAATTTAAGAGGGGTATTTGATAAAAAAGGAGAATATATAGTAACTTTTAAGTTAATAGATAGAAGTAATTCTGACAAAGTAATAACAGAAAAAGATTTTACAATTACAGTTGATGAAAAAAATCAAGACTCAAATAATAATACTCAAAATGGAAATAACACAACAGCACCAAATGGAGGAAATAATACACAGAACAATAATAATGGAGTAAATACAATTCCAAGTAATTCAATAAATCAAAATGTAAACACAAACACTGAAAAATTACCAAATAATTTGCCTAAGACTGGTAAGAATTTATATATTCCTATTTTAGTAATTTTAATGTTTATATTAAGTACAGCCTTTTATATAAAGTTAAGAAATAATAAAGAAAAATAATAAAACATGTGCTAATAAAATAGTATGATTTAAAATGTGAGCTGATATTTATCTTTGAACAGTAAATAATATTAATCAGCTCACTATTTTTAATTTTAAATTTATGGAGAAAATAATATGAAGAAAAGAAAACATGGAAAATGTCAAAAAAAGAGAGAGCTAAAATTAATAATGATTTTTTCTATAATAATATTTTTTTCATTATCTTTAATCCAATCAAATGATATGAAAACAAAAGAACAAATAAGTAATACAATGAAAACGAATCAAAGTGGAAAAGAAATAGTTAAAACACAAGAAAAAGAGAATAAAAATGAAATAGAAAAACAAATAAAGAAAGATGAAGAAAATAATAAAATACCAAGTGAATACAATGGATATCCAGTAATAGCAAAGTTAGAAATAGAAAAGATTAACTTAGATACATTTGTACTTAAAGAACATAATAAACAAACACTAGCAACATCAGTAACAAAATTTTATGGAGCAAATCCAAATGAAGTGGGGAATTTTTGCATAGCGGGACATAATTACATTACAAAGAATATGTTTCATAATTTAAAAAAAGTAGAGGTTGGAGATAAATTAAAATTAACGGATTTAATAGGAAGAAGTATAGATTATAAAGTCTATAAAAAAGAAACAGTTTTGCCAAATGAAACACAATGCTTGTCACAAAAAACAAATGGAAGGACAGAGGTAACTTTAATTACTTGTACTACAGATTCTTCAAAAAGAATAGTAATAAAAGCAATTAAAGAAGGAGAGGAAAAGTTGTTAAATGAATAAATTAAGAAACATTAACACTAATAAAAATACGAAATTAATAAATAAAAGTAAAATAATAGTTTTAGTATTAATTATATTTATTTTGATTTTAATAGATATGCTCTTTTATCCAAATAAAAGTTATTCTGCAAGTAAATTAGAAGGAATAGAAAATTTTCCGGAATCTTTTAAGCCATATTTATATGAGTTAAAAAAGAATCATCCTAATTGGAATTTTATTGCTTTATATACAAATTTAGATTGGAAATATGTAATAGATAATGAAAATATTTTTGGAAAAAATTTAGTACCCAAATCTTATTCAGACAGTTGGAAAAATACGAAGCCAGGAGAATATAATGTTGAAGTAGATGCAGGATGGGTAGATTGTTCAAGGGAAGCTTTACTATATACAATGGACCCTAGAAATTTTTTAAATGAGGTAAGAGTTTTTCAATTTGAGGAATTATCTTTCGATGAAAAAATTAACTATATGGAAGGGATAGAAAAAATATTATATGGAACAGAATTTTACAATAGAATGGTAGATTATTTAGATTACAATGGAAATTTAATTAGTACAAATAAAAAATATGGAGACTTAATTTTTAATGCAGGAAGAACTTCAAAAGTAAGTAGTTATCATTTAGCTTCAAGAATAAAACAAGAAGTAGGTCCTTTTTTATCTCATAGCTCAATAAGTGGAAATGTATCAGGATATAAAGGACTATATAATTTCTATAATATAGGAGCAACGAGTTCAGCAGAACCAATGGGAGCGATAATTAATGGTTTAAAATATGCAAGAGATGCTAATGGAGCAAGTGAAGAACGAAAAGCAAAATTAATGATTCCCTGGAATACAAAAGAAAGAGCAATAACTGGTGGAGGAATTTTTATTGGTTCTAGTTATATAAATATAGGACAAAATACAATATATCTACAAAAATTTCATGTTGATGGAGGAAATAATCAAAGTCTTTTCTGGCATCAATATATGACAAATGTACTAGCTCCATATAGTGAATCACAATCTATATATAAAGGATATAAAAATAGTAACTTATTAGATGAAAAAATAAACTTTATAATTCCAATATATAATAACATGAAAAAAATACAAAGCGAAAACCCCAATATAAAAAAGGAAGAATATGATAATGACAACACAAAAGTATATGCAAATGTAAACAATGAACTTAATATAAGAACTGGTCCAAGTACAAGCTATGAAAAATTAACAACAGTAACAAGGAATGAAAAAATGACAAGAATAGCTAAAGGAAAACAGGCAGGAGAAAGATGGGACAGAGTTATATTAGAAAATGGAATGATAGGATATGCATTTCAAAATTATATAGAAGAAGCACCAAAAGCACAGATTGAAGAAATTAGATTATCAATAGATAACAAGATAATTAATAAAGGAGAAAAAAAGAAATTAGGAGTACAAATTTTACCAGAAGAAGCCAAAGAAGAAAAAATAGAATATAAATCAAGCAATGAAAATATAGTAAAAATAGATTCAGAAGGAAATATATATGCAATAAACACTGGAAAATCCACAATAACAGTAAAAGCTGTGGCTCATGATGTAAAAGCAAATATTGATATAGAAGTATATAGTAAAGTTACAGGAATAGAAATAAACATAGAAAAAATAACATTACAAGAAGGTGAAAAATACGAAATAACATCAACGATATTACCAGAAGATGCAAGTAATAAGGAAATAAAATATGAAAGTGAAAATCAAAATATAGCAATATGTGATGAAATAGGTACAATTACAGGAGTAAATAAGGGAAAAACAATAATAAAGATTAGTTCAAAAGAAAATGAAAATATAAAAAAACAAGTAGAAGTTAATGTTATAGAAAAAATATCAGAAGAAACTCTTAAATTTAGTGGAAATTTAAAAGTACAAGGAAATATAATAACAAGTATTGATGAAGAAGAAAGGACAAAACAAGAATTTTTAAGAAATATATTTGTAAGTGAAAAATATAAGATACGAATATTAAATAAAGATGGAATTGAAATAGAAGAAAATCAATTAATTGGAACAGGCACAAAAATACAAATATTAAAAAACTCAGAAGAACAAGAAATAATTACAGAATATATAGCAATAATATATGGAGATGTAAATGGTGATGGAAAAATTAATAGTGTTGATTTATTAAAACTACAACGACATATATTAGAAATAGAAAGCTTAGATAAATATTCACAAATAGCAGGAAATATAAGTAAAGATGGACGAAAGCCTACATCAAGAGATTTGTTATTAATACAAAGAGATATTTTAGGGTTATCAAAAATAGAGCAGTAAAATAACTAAAATTAGAAAGGAGCATAAGGTGAAAAAAATAGTAAATAGTAAGTTTGTTAAAATAATAATATTTATAGCAATAATTTTTAGTAGTTTTACAATGAAAAATGTACTTGCTGAAAATCTAGAAGATAAAATTAATATAGAAATAGTATCTAGTGAGGATAAAATAAAAAAAGAAGAGGAATTTAGTATAATAATAAATTTATCTAACTTATCAGTTTCAGCTTATGATATAGAAATAAATTTTGATAATAATTTGGTAGAATATATATCAAATATAGAAAATACAAGCTTTGCAAATGGAAAAATTTTAAGTTCATGGTATGACACATCAGGAGGTAAAAATGCTAAAGAGAATTGTGAGTTAATCAAATATAAATTTAAAGCAAGGGATATAGGAAATAGTTTAATATCAATAAAAGGAAAAATGTATGATAACTTAGGAAAAGAAGTTGCAAGTATAGAAGAAAACAGAATAATTTCAGTAGTAAAAGAAAATCAAGAAATAATGTCAAATACAAATAATGAAGATAATACTAATTCAAAACTAAAAGAAATGAGATTAAATCATGAGGGAATCACACCAGAATTTAATCCTGAAATTACAGAATATTATTTTACAACAGAAAACTTAAACGAGTTAGAGGTAATAGCAAATCCTCAAAATAAAAATTCAAGAGTAGAAATAACAGAAAATAAAGATTTTAAAATAGGAATAAATGAAATAAATATTAATGTAACTGCACCCAATATGAGTAATCAAACAAATTATAAAATATATGTGACAAAAACAAATAATATAGAATTAGCAAATGCAAATTTAGAAAATTTAGCAATAGAAAATGCAATATTATCACCTGAATTCAATGAAAATATATTAGAATATAAAACTGAAGTTTCAAGTACAATTGAAAATCTAAATATTTTAGCAATACCACAAAAAATAAATGCAAAAGTAGAAATTAATGGAGGAAGAAACTTAAAATATGGAAACAATGAAATTATAATAAAAGTAATTGCTGAGAATGGATATACAAGTAAAAAATATAAAGTAAATGTATACAGGAGAAATGAACAAGAACAATTAAAAGCAGAAGAGGAGAAGAAAAAGGAATTAGGAAAATTAGAACAAATATTGCAGAAAAATAACAATGAAAATGTTAAATTGAGTATAGAAGAAATAGAAGGAAACATAGAAAATTTAGAAAAAGAAGAAAGAAAGTCAAATTTGTTTTTGATAGCAATAATAACAATAGTATTGGTAATAGGTATATTTATAGTCATAAAAAGAAGAAAAAATAAAATGATAAAAAACAAAAAAACTATTTACGAGAAAAAATAAAATTGATATAATGAGAAATATAAAAATGGAGGTGATAAAATGAAATATAGATGTATAGCATGTGGATATATCTACGATGAAGAAGTAGAAGGAGTAAAATTTGAAGACTTAGCAGAAGATTGGGTTTGCCCTCTATGTGGAGTTGGTAAAGATATGTTTGAGAAGGTTGAAGAATAATAAGTTATAAAATAAAAGATTTTTTAATAAAAGGAACTGTAAATTAATAGAAATGCAGTTCTTTTTTTATTTTAAAAAAACAGAACAAAAATTCGCGAAAATATTGAAATGCTATAATAAATATGATATAAATATAAGAAAGAAAAGATGTTTCAGTTATTTATAATTGAAAAAAGAGAATATATTGTAAAAAAACATATAATAAGGTATAATAATAGTGTACTGATGAAGGTGAGATAATTATGTTAGAAGAATTATATAAATTAATTAAATTTATAGAGAAGCAATATAAATATTTATATTTAGAATGGAAACAAGACAATTTATATGTACCAATACATCAAAAAAAGAAATTAGTAAAAGATATTAAAGATAATAATGATATATTGAATACAATTCTGAATTATAGATTATTTTTAAATGAAAAGCATTTAGATATAAAATTAGCCTTTGACCAATTAGAGTTGAATAATGAAGTAAATAGTAGAGTTAAATCTCAGAACTCAATTGAATATAAGATATTTAATTATATGACAGAAAAACATGAATATGGAGAAGTTGCTTTAAATAAATGTTTTAATGATTTATATGGAATAAGAATAATTTTTAAAGAAGATGTAGAATATATGTAATAAAGAAATTTATAGATGAAAAATATAAAGGAACATTAAAATGTTATAATGCATCTAAAGGAGATTATGTAGCAACGCACATATATTTCAAAAAGGATAATTATAGTTTTCAATGGGAATTACAAATATGGGACAAAGCTCATTATAAATCTAACATAATTTCACATGAAAATTATAAGCAAGGTTATACAAAATGGGAAGAAGAAAATAAGGGAGGTGAATCATTTTGATAACACATTATATAATTATGAGTAGTAGTTACTCAAAAGGTAAGAGAATAGCTTTAAATAATCTTGTTAAAGAAAAAGACTATATAGAATTAAAAGAATTAGTTCAAGATATTATAAAAAAATGTGGCAAAGATGTATCATTATCTACACACTTTGTTCAAACTGATTCAGAATCTTGGGAATCAGTTATCGAGAAAGACCACTTTTTTAAAGGGGTTGAAGTGATTAATAGTAAAGGAAAATTTATAGAATTAATTCAAAAAGATAGAACATTAAAAGGATTAGATGTCGCTAAGTATATACTTTCTAAAGTGAAATGTACTCACTTGAAGTTAGAAAAACTAGTATACTTGTGTTTTGCAGAGTATTTATGCCAATATGGAAGAGAATTATATATAGATAGAATATATGCATATAGATATGGACCAGTTGTAGAAAGTGTATACGAAAAATATAAAGGATATGGATATAAAGAAATTGACGATACTGATATAGATGCAACAGATATTTTTGAAATGCCATCAAGAAGTAGAATTCTTTTTGCAGAAGAGGGGATATCTAAAATTAAGAGTATTGATGATACATTAGAAAAATATGGAGTTTTATCAGCAGGAGATTTAGTTGATTTGACTCACAAAATTGATACTCCTTGGTTTTTATCAGGTGAAGGTAAGCTAAATAATAAGATAATTAAAAATGATATTATAAAAAAATTTCATTGTAATGAATGCATTTAAATAAGCCGGAAATTTAATTCGGCTTTTTTGTGTTTATGGCAGGGGAATAGTCAAATGTCAGTTGAACAATGTTTTTCCAAAATGGAAAAAACATCAAAAATGCCGAATGGAGGAGAAAGATATGTTCAAGAAAACACTAAAACTTAACATAAAGTTGGCTTTTGGCTGGAACTTTGATACAATTGGTGTGAAAAAATAAGAATTCAATAAAAAAGGAATAAAAAATGAGAAGTGAATTAGATTTTATATTAAGAGAACTTGCACAATATATAATAAATGGAGATGAAAACATAAAAGGTGCATATAAAGAAGAAAAGATAGATAAATTAGATAAAAACATAATTGATATAAATAGGATTTATAGGAAATTTCAAAGAATTGAGCAGGAAAATTATTGGAAAATGGAAGAAAGTGAAATTTTTTATAGAGCAGGAATACCCATTTTTATTGAAGTAAAAACAAAGAAAAATAAAGAAGAAATAGAAAAAATATTTATAGAGGCATTAGAAAGAAGCGATATGGGGTGGATACATCGGACAAGTTTAAGATAAATGAGTGGATTAAGAGTATGAAAGTTAGTATAAACTTTTAGTAGGGAAATTTTAGAAAAAAATTGAATAAGAGATACC
>CATYUF010000008.1 GCA_958413095.1 uncultured Clostridium sp. | reverse complement strand
TTATTAGGTAAAGAAGTAATAATGGCAAATGATGTAGTAGGAGAAGATGCTACATCTAAAGCTAGCAACTTAAAAGAAGGAGAAATTTTATTACTTGAAAATGTAAGATTTCATAAAGAAGAGACAGAAAATGAACCAGAATTTTCTAAAAAATTAGCATCAATGGCAGAAGTATTTGTAAATGATGCATTTGGTACAGCCCATAGAGCACATAGCTCAACAACAGGGATAGCTAGTTACTTACCAGCCGTTTCAGGATTTTTAATTGAAAAAGAATTGAAATTTTTAGGAAATGCAGTCAATAATCCAGAAAGACCATTTGTTGCAATTTTAGGAGGAGCAAAAGTTTCAGATAAAATTGGAGTAATAGATAGCTTACTTGAAAAAGTTGATACTTTAATGATAGGTGGAGGAATGGCATATACATTCTTCAAGGCACAAGGGTATGAAGTAGGAAATTCAATATGTGAAATGGATAAACTAGACTTAGCAAGAACAGCAATGGAAAAAGCAAAACAAAAAGGTGTAAAATTAATGTTACCAGTAGACACAAAAATAGGAAAAGAATTTAAAGCAGATACAGAAAGTAAAACTGTAAAATATACAGAAATACCAGCAGATTGGGAAGGCTTTGATATTGGAGCAGAAACTATAAAAATGTTTAGTGATGAATTAAGAAATGCTAAAACAGTTATATGGAATGGTCCATTAGGATTGTTTGAATTTGACCAATTTGCAATAGGAACAAATGAAATTGCAAAAGTTTTATCTGAAATAGATGCAACAACAATAATAGGAGGAGGAGACTCAGCAGCAGCAGTTAAAAAAGCAGGTTTAGAAGATAAAATGACTCATATTTCTACTGGTGGAGGAGCATCATTAGAATTTTTGGAAGGAAAAAAATTACCAGGAATTGAAGCTTTAATGGATAAATAATAAAAATGGAAGAGGCTGTACCAAAATATTTTTGGTATAGTCTCTTTTTTATATGAAAATACTTGAAATATGATAACTTTTGATATAAAATAAAAATACTGATTTAATATAAAAATATATAAATTATAATATAAATTTTACACAAAATATTATGATTTAAATAGAAGGATGTAAAAGATGAATGATTATAAAAAATCACTAAAAGTAAATAACAAAAAAGACATTAAACAAAATAAAAGAAATTTTTATAAAACTTACGAAAAAGGAAAAGACGATAAAAAAATATATAAAGGAAGTATAACAGCACAACTAGAATTATCTCAAAACCTATACTTAAACGGAGTATCATGTTTTGTAATTAATGCTCAAAATAAAGTTCTAATTGAAAGAAGAGCAAATACAAAATTGACAGCAAATGAAATAGATTTATGTTCTGGACATACAGATAATAATGAAACAACAACTCAAGCAATGATTAGAGAATATGTAGAGGAATTACATTCTGGAACAGAGAAAGAAAAACAAATAGCAAGAGAAGAAGCGATAAATGGATTGAAAAAATTAGAAGAATTAGACTTAATATTTAGAAACAAAGGAAAAGAAAGAAAATTTTTCATACAGTTTTATATGTTAAAAACAAAAATGAAAGAATTTACTAAACAAGCAGAAGAAGTTCAAAACATAGAGTGGATTCCATATCAAGAATGTTTTGAGCTAATAAGACAAGGAAAAACAAAATTTCCATATGATAAAAGATATGAAAAAATGTTTATGGAAATAGAAGAATACATAAAAGGAAAAAATATAGAAAATAATAAAGATATTAATATAAAGTAGTGAGGAAATTATGATAATAACTTTATCAGGAGTAACAGGAGTAGGAAAATCATACTTAAAAAAAGAAATTGAAGATAAATTAAAAATAAAAGCACAAACAATAGTAACGACTAGAACTAAAAGAGAGGGCGAACAAGATGGTGTTGATAAAAAGTTTGTAACAGATGAAGAATTTGAAAGTCTTAAAAGAAACAAAGATATAGTAGTAACTTTTGAATTTTTAGGAAATAAATATGGATATCAAAAAAAAGAAATGGAATCAAAGAAAAACAGTATAGTTGAATTACATTATTCTACTATATATCAATTTAAAAAAGAGGTAAAGAATACATTTTCAATATATATGATTCCTAAAAATATAGAATTAGCTAAACAAAAGTTAAAAGAAAGACATTTACCGAAAGAAGTAGAAAAATTAAGACTAGAAGAAATTGAAGAACATATTAATAATTTTCAGAATAATGAAGATTTAAGAAATCAATTTGATTATATTTTTTATAATGATTATACAGAAAAATCAATCCAAAAAATAATAGAACTGTTAAAAAACATTTGTATAAACCACAATAATGAAATAAAAATATAATTAATAGTATAAAATATAAAGGGAGGAATTTTTATGAGAAGAAAAGTTATTGCAGGAAACTGGAAGATGAATATGCTTCCTAATGAGGCTATTGAATATATAGAAAAATTATCAAAATTAGTAAAAGATACTGAAAATGAGGTTATTTTATGTGTGCCATATACAGATTTATTTTACGCATTATTAACAGCACAAAATACAAATATAAAAATAGGAGCTCAAAATATGCACTTTGAAGAAAGTGGAGCATATACAGGAGAAGTATCAGCAAAAATGTTAAAATCTATAAATGTAGAGTATGTAATTATTGGACATTCAGAAAGAAGACAATATTTTAATGAAACTGATGAAAGTGTAAATAAAAAAGTAAAAATGGCTTTAAAAAATGGATTAAAACCAATAATTTGTGTTGGAGAAACATTAGAACAAAGAGAGGCTAATAAAACAGCAGAAGTTATAACAAAACAAACTGAATTAGCATTAGAAGGTTTAGGAGAAAATGAACTTAAAGAAATAATAATAGCGTATGAACCAATATGGGCAATAGGAACAGGAAAGACTGCGACAAGTGAAGATGCTAATAATTCTATAAAAGAAATAAGAAACAAAATTGCTACAATATATGGACAAAATGTCGCTGATGGAGTTATAATACAATATGGTGGAAGTGTAAAATCTAAAAATGCAAAAGAATTATTTACAATGTCAGATATTGATGGAGGATTAGTAGGTGGAGCAAGTCTTGATCCAGAAGAATTCTCAAAGATAGTTGAATATGATAAATAATAAATAAGTAAGTCACTAAAGAAAAAATATATATTAAGATAATGAGATAGCGTTAATTAAAGATTTCATATGAAGTTATGAAATAAATTTGCAAAAAAAGAAGGATGGTATAAAATGAAAGATGATAAATTAACAATGTTAATGATATTAGACGGATTTGGAGATAATAAAAACAAAGATGGAAATGCAATAAAACTTGCAAAGACTCCAAATATAGACAGAATAATGAAAAGTTATCCAAATACAGATATATATACAAGTGGTTTACAAGTTGGATTGCCAGAAGGACAAATGGGAAATTCAGAAGTAGGACATACAAATATTGGAGCAGGAAGAATAGTATATCAAGAATTAACAAGAATTACAAAATCAATAGAAGATGGAGACTTTTTTCAAAATCGTGAATTTATATCTGCTATTGAAAATTGTAAAAAGAATAATTCAAAATTGCATATTTTAGGCTTAGTTTCAGATGGTGGAGTTCATAGTCATATAAGACATTTATATGGTTTACTTGAAATGGCAAAAAGAAGAGATTTTGAAAATGTATATGTTCACTGTTTCTTAGATGGTAGAGATACACCACCAGCTTCAGCTGAAAACTATATAATAAAACTAGAAGAAAAAATGAAAGAAAAAAATATTGGTAAAATAGCAAGTATTTCAGGTAGATTTTACGCAATGGATAGAGATAAAAGATGGGAAAGAGTACAAAAATGCTATAATGCACTTGTAAACGGAGAAGGAAATAAATCAGGAAGTGTAGTAAAAGCAATAGAAGATTCTTATCAAAAAGAAGTATTTGATGAATTTGTAGAGCCAACTGTAATTTGTAATGGAAGTGAGCCAATAGCAAAAATAGAGGAAAACGATTCAGTAATATTCTTTAATTTTAGACCAGACAGAGCAAGAGAAATTACTAGAGCTTTAGTAGATCCAGAATTTGATGGATTTGAAACAAAGAAAAATATGAACTTATATTATGTATGTTTCACAAATTATGATGAAACAATGCCAAATGTTCATATTGCTTTTGAAAAAGAGCCATTACACAATACATTTGGAGAATATATAAGTAAATTAGGATATACACAATTACGTATTGCAGAAACTGAAAAATATGCACATGTAACATTTTTCTTTAACGGAGGAGAAGAAAAACAATATGAAGGTGAAGATAGAATATTAGTTCCATCACCAAAAGTTGAAACATATGATATGAAACCAGAAATGAGTGCATATGAAGTAACAGAAAAAGTCTTAGAAGCAATAAAATCTGATAAATATGATAGTATAATATTAAATTATGCAAATACAGATATGGTTGGACATACAGGAAGCTTAGAAGCTGCTATAAAAGCTGTTGAAGCAGTAGATGAATGTGTAGGAAAAGTTGTAAAATTAGTAGAAGAAAAGAAAGGAAATCTATTAATAACAGCAGACCATGGAAATGCAGAGCAAATGATAGATTATAGTACAGGAGAACCACATACAGCACATACAACTAATCCAGTACCATTAGTATTAGTAACACAAGATAAAAACTTAAAACTAAAAGAAAATGGTAAACTAGCAGATTTGGCACCAACAATGCTTGATTTAATGAAGCTTGAAAAACCAGAAGAAATGACGGGAGAAAGTTTATTAGATAAGGAATAAGGGGATATGTTAAATCATACAAAAAAGATAAAGGAAATATATGAAGATATACAAAAAAAATTATTTTATATGATTCCAGAAAAATGGGAAAGTTTGTATTTATATAGTTCTGTAATTGATTTAGATAACAATGAAAAAACAGGAGAATTATTTTTCTATTATATTCCTAAGGGAATATTTAGAAAAAATCCTGTTAATGTATATGAAATTCCTACTAAATTTAATATTGAAGAAAATCAGTATTTGCAATTAGTTGAAATTTTATATAATGAAATAAAAGTATTACGAGAGGAATTTAGAAAATCAGAAACAGGCGAGTTATGGACTAACATTACTATATCAATTCAAGATATGAAATTCAAAGTAGAATATAGATATGATGATTTATTAAATGATATATTTGATAGTTATGAAAGACATGTCATTTGGAGATATAAATATCTTGGTATTGGAATAGAACAAGTAGGAAAAAAAGAAAAAGATATTTTAGAAAAATATTTTTCAATGCCAAAACAACTAGAGAAAAAAGAAGAATATAGTATGGGAGTATATATTGAGCAAAATGTAAAAAATATCATAGAATATAATACAGAAACTGACCCAGATAATAACGAATATGAATATAATTTTGAACAAGATGAAGCCCAATATGAAGAAAGAAAATATAATCAATTTAGAAGTACAAAAATTGAGAATACATGGGATAATCGCAAAAAGAAAAAATCCAAAAAGCCTTTGCAAATTGATAATTTTGGGGAATTCAATGTAACTCCATTTGAAATTTCTGAAAATCTAGAAAAAAACAGAGAAATAGATTCTAAATTGAAAAATGAAAAAACAAAGAAAAAAAGAAATCAAATTTTATTTTCAGATGATGAATTTGACATTTAAACAGTTTATAATTTTAGGTTAAACCTAATAAAATAGATACCATAAAACTAATAATTGAAAGGAGCAATTAAAATGATTTATTCAAAAGAATTAGAAGAAATGTGCGTAGTTGCAAAAGGAGTAGACCATGGACCAGCACCAATTCCAGAAGAGGGAAAATGGGTTAAAGCTAAAGAAATAAAAGACATTTCAGGTTTAACACATGGTATTGGTTGGTGTGCACCACAACAAGGAGCATGTAAATTAACATTAAATGTAAAAGATGGTGTAATTCAAGAAGCTCTAATAGAAACAATTGGATGTTCAGGAATGACACATTCAGCTGCTATGGCAGGAGAAATTTTAACAGGAAAAACATTATTAGAAGCATTAAATACAGACTTAGTATGTGATGCTATTAATACAGCAATGAGAGAATTATTCTTACAAATAGTATATGGAAGAACACAAACTGCTTTCTCAGAAGGAGGACTTCCAGTAGGTGCAGGACTTGAAGACT
This sequence comes from uncultured Clostridium sp., assembly GCA_958413095.1. Taxonomy (GTDB): domain Bacteria; phylum Bacillota; class Clostridia; order TANB77; family CAG-508; genus CAG-269. Next base: position 36,057 of record CATYUF010000008.1, on the reverse strand, counting down.
TGGGAAAAGGACATACATCACAAGTAGGAACAATTTATTCAAGTACATTAAAAGGACCAAGATACTTACAATTAACAGAAGGATACATAGTAGAATTAGGATTAGATAAAGATGATCAAATAATAGGATATAAATATGTTCATATGGGAAAAATGATGGAAAACATCAAAAAAGGAATTGAACCAATGGAAGCAATAGAAAAAGCTTCAGGAACATATGGAAGATTTGATGAAGCTGTTAAGAAAATAGATCCAAGAAAAGAATAATATAAAATTACAAAGAATATAAAAAATTCCATATATAAAAAAGCAAAATCAGATTAATTTGGAAGATATAATAAAGGAGGAAGATTTATAATGGCAGTAACATTTGAAAGTTATGAAAGAAGAATAGACCAAATCAAACCAGTAATGGAAAAATACGGAATAAAAGACTTTGAAGATGCATTAAAAATATGCACAGACAAAGGATTTAATCCATATGAAATAGTAAAAGGAGTTCAACCAATATGTTTTGAAAATGCGGCTTGGGCATACACATTAGGAGCAGCTATTGCTATAAAAAAAGGATGCACAAAAGCAGCAGATGCAGCAAAAGCAATAGGAGAAGGTTTACAAGCTTTTTGTATACCAGGTTCAGTAGCAGATGACAGAAAAGTTGGATTAGGACATGGAAATTTAGCATCTATGTTACTTTCAGAAGAAACAAAATGTTTTGCTTTCTTAGCAGGACATGAAAGTTTTGCAGCAGCAGAAGGAGCTATTGGTATAGCAAAATCAGCAAACAAAGTAAGAAAAGAACCATTAAGAGTAATATTAAATGGTCTTGGAAAAGATGCTGCACAAGTAATTTCAAGAATAAATGGATTTACATATGTAAAAACAGAATTTGATTTCTTCACAGGAAAAGTAAATGTAATAGAAGAAATACCATATTCAGATGGAGAAAGAGCAAAAGTAAAATGTTATGGTGCAAATGATGTTAGAGAAGGTGTAGCTATAATGTGGATGGAAGATGTTGATGTATCTATTACAGGAAACTCGACAAACCCAACAAGATTCCAACATCCAGTTGCAGGAACATACAAAAAAGAAAGAATAGAAGCAGGTAAAAAATACTTCTCAGTTGCTTCAGGTGGAGGAACAGGAAGAACATTACACCCAGATAATATGGCAGCTGGACCGGCTTCATATGGTATGACAGATACAATGGGAAGAATGCATTCAGATGCACAATTCGCAGGAAGCTCATCAGTACCAGCACATGTTGAAATGATGGGATTAATCGGAATGGGAAATAACCCAATGGTTGGAGCATCAGTTGCAGTTGCAGTTGCTATTGAAGAAGCTATGAAAGATTAATATTTATAGAATTTATAATCTAAAAAACTTTATTTATAGTTTGGAATGAACTATAAATAAAGTTTTTTAACTTAGGATTTCGAAATTTTATGGTCAGAGACGAATGATTTTGGGAGTGTGATTTGGGGGTCGGAGACAAAAATCATGGTGAATTTTCAAATAATTATTTTTATTTATTTGGAATTATATAACATGATTTTTGTCTCCGACCCTAAAATCACGACCCTAAAATCATGTTATATATTTAAAAATATAACACATACTAATATAAATAATTATAGGAGTTATTATGAAAAAGAAATATATAATATCAATTTTAATATCGTTAATAATATTTTTTTTAATATCAATATTTATAATAATTTTTTTATCACATATTCAAAGTTTAATAGATACAAACACCTTAAAAAATTTAGCAGAAATAACAAAACAAGATGTTGAGAAAATAGAAAACAGAATTCAAGAACACATGCGTATTTTAGGAACAATTTTAAATGAAATAGAGGAAAAGAAACCGATAACAGAACAAGAAATTTTTAATATATATAACAGAAATTTAGGAAAAGAAGAATTTTCTAGAATAGCAATTTTATATAAAGATGGAAAAACTTCAACTAGTGATGGTATAATAGTAGATTGGTCAGAAGATATAAATTATTTTTTTGAAAGTGCTCAAATACAAATTTCAAAGCAAACACATAGTAAAGTTAATAATCATGAAGTAAATATGTATTCCAAAAAAACAGTATTTAATAATGAAAATGTTGTAATTATATTAGTAATAGAAACAGAGAAATATGAAGAAATGTTTACACAAAAAATATATAATGGAACTGGAATGGAATATATAATAGCAGATAGTGGAGATATTGTTGCTAATTTAGGAGTAAATGGTAAAGAAGTTAATATTTTTGAAGAAATGAAACGAATTAATGATAAAGAAATAGATAAAGTAGAAAAAATGAAAAAAATTTTATCTAGTAATACAGTGGGGCAAATGATTTATTCAATGGAAGGTCATAATTATTATATAGCTTTTGAAAAATTGAGTATTGAAAATTGGGTTTTGGTTGTAATAACACCAGCAAGCATGATTGCAGAAGAATTAAATAATTTATTAAAAATAGTTTTAGTAGTTTTAACAATTATTTCAGTAATTATATTTATAATTATTTTATATGTTTTAATTTCAAATGTTAAGAAAAAGGAAGATTTATATAAGTTAGCATATATTGATAAAATAACAGGTTTAGGAAATTATAATTATTTTAAGAAAAAAGTTACAGAAAATTTAGATAAAGACACAAAAAAAACAATTATTATTTTAGATATTAACAATTTTAAATCATTTAATAAAAAATATGGATATATTATTGGAAATAAAATATTAAAGGCGCTAGGAAAAGGAATAAAAGAAAATATAAGAAAAGAAGATGTAGTATGTAGAATAGCAAATGATAATTTTGGAATTTTTATTCTAAATGAAATTAATATAGATGCTTTTGCTAAACGACTTAATGAAAATCTATCTAAAATATATGTTGATGATATTCATTATAATATAAAATTAACGATAGGAATTCATATTGGAAATGAAAAGAAAGTAGAAGAATTAGTGGATAAAGCAATAATAGCACATGATAAAATAAAAGGTATATACAATAAAGAATATTGTTTATTTAATGACAAACTAGAAGAGGAACTATTTGAAGAAAATGAAATAGAAAATTCTATGGAAGAAGCAATAGAAAAAGAAGAATTTGAGATATTATATCAACCAAAAGTTTCAGCAGAGAGTGAATTGGTGGAAGGAGCAGAAACTTTAGTCAGATGGAATAAAAATGGTCAATATATTTCTCCACGGAAAATTCATACCAGTTTTTGAGAAAAATAATTTTATAATAAAATTAGATGAATATGTTTTTGAAAAAGTATGTAAAGATATTAAAGTCTTAAAGAATAAAATAAAAAATATGCCAATCATTTCAGTAAATATTTCAAAAGAAACCTTGACAGAAAATAACTTTTTAGAGAAGTATTTAAGAATTTTGAGTAAATATAAAATTAATGCAAGTGAAATAGAACTAGAAATTACAGAAGGAATAGCAATAAATAATGAATTAGATATAAAAGAAATTTTAACAAAGATAAAAAATAAAGGTTTCAAAATATCAATAGATGATTTTGGAACAGGATATTCTTCTTTGAATATGTTACAGATTATGCCAATAGATATTATAAAAATAGACAAGTCATTTATAGATAAAATAGATAAATTTAATAACAATGAAAATCTTATTGAAGTAATAATGATGATAGCAAAAAAAATGAATTTAAAAACAGTAGCAGAGGGGGTAGAAGATAAGGAACAAGTAGATTATCTAAAGAAAGTTAAATGTGATTTGATACAAGGATATTATTATTCAAAGCCAATAAAACTAGAGAAATTTATTGAATATATAAATAAGATGATTGGAAATAAATAATCAAAATAGAGATTAACAAATAATGCGAACAAATTTTTATTTTTTTATAAAAAGTATTGACAAAAATAAAAAAAATATATAAAATAGAAACAGTAAAAACGAACAACGATTCGTAAAACAAAAATTCAAACAAGGAGTGATAGATATGAATAAAGTTAAAGAAATAATGACTATAAATAGAAATTTAGTAACTACATTAGAAAGGCACCCAGTACCTGTTTTAGGAACAGATTATAAAGTGAAGATTGTATATAAAAATGTTAAAGTTACAGAATTATATGTAGATGATAAACTTATAAAAATATCACTTCCTAATAAATATAAAAAGGGTAGTAATCAAGAAATATTAGACTTAGCAATAGAAAAGATGTATGAACAAATTGCAAAAGTTGAAGTAGAAAGAGCAATGGAAAAAATGAGAATAATGTTAGGGTTTGCTCCAGAAGATTATGAAATAAGAAACATGAAAAAAGAACTTGGAAGATGTGAAAATAATAAAATAACAATAAATCCTAAAATAGTAATGTTTCATAGAGATGTTATAGATTTTATAATTTTGCATGAATACTGCCATTTGAAATACAAAACACATACAAAGAATTTTTATAGAATGATAGAAAAATATGAAAATAATTTTGAAAGATATGAAAAAATTATAAAAGCAAGCTTGTTTCAATATTAAGACTAATGTATAATACTGTTATGAAAAGATTAATTGTAAGTAAAAAATATAATGAGAAAAAATTAAATAAAACTGTTTTAGACCAAGTAAAAAATATTAATTATAGTATGTTTTGTAAATTACTAAAAAAGAAAGATATAAAGGTAAATGGAAAAAGAATAAACAAAGATATAATAGTGTATGAAAATGATGAGATTTTATTATATTTACCAAAAGAACTAGAAGAAAAAGAAAATAACCTAAATTTAGATATTATATATGAAGATGAAAACATTTTAGTAATTAATAAACCTGTAAATCTAGAAGTAACAGGAGAAAATAGTTTAACCAATATAATACATGAAAAATATAAAGAAAACATTTATAAGCCAATGCCTTGTCATAGACTAGATAGAAATACAACTGGATTAGTATTATTTGCAAAAAACGAAGAAAGTTTAGAAATTTTATTAAGGAAATTCAAGCAACATGAAATAGAAAAGCATTATTTAGCATGGGTATATGGTATACCAAAATATGAAAATAAAAGACTAGAAGCATACTTATTTAAAGACAATAAAAAAGCACAAGTATATATAAGTGATATTCCTAAAAAAGGTTATCAAAAGATTATAACCAGCTATAAAGTATTAGAAAAAAGAAAAGATAATACATCAATATTAGATGTAGAAATAGAAACAGGAAAAACACATCAAATAAGAGCACATTTAGCTCATATAGGTAATCCAATAATAGGTGATGGAAAATATGGAAAAAATAGCATAAATAAAGAATTTCATAGAAAGAATCAAATGCTTTGTAGTTATGTATTAAAATTAAATTTTTTAGGTGAAAATGGGATACTAGAATATTTAAAGGGGAAAGAAATTAGGTTGATAGAAGGAAAGACATTTAAAGATGAAATTAGATAAAGGATTGCATAAATTCAGCAATCCTTTTTAAAATATAGTGGAGCGGGTAGTGGGAATCGAACCCACGCTATCAGGTCGGAAGCATGACATTCTACCACTAAATTATACCCGCATAATTGTATTATACAATGAATTTACAAAAAATTCAATAAAAATATTTGAAAATAAAAAAATTCATGATATAATATTATAGAAGTATTATAAAATAGGGAGAGATATATGAATCAAATTTTGGTAACCAAAAAATTATATATAACACCAGAGTTAAAGAAAAAGAAAAAAATATATAAATTTAATTTCATATTATCATTATTTTTTTTAATAGTATTAGTATCATTTTATATTTATGCTGCATACGATAGAGAAAAATCAGAAGCCGCTTCGCAGGAGATTTTAGCAAATGCAAATATACCTGAAGAAGATAAAACAGAAGTTAATAGTGATATATTAATAGCAGTATTAAATGATACAACAGATGATGGCGAAGAAGAAAAACCAGTAGTAGTACCAACAACAAATAATTCAAATACGGTTGCAACCAAGCCAAAAGAGAAATCATCAGCTGGTTATACATATGTAGTAGATGGAAGAATTGAAATTCCAAAAATAAAAGTAGATTATCCTATATTATCTGGTGAAACTAAATCAGAACAAGAAACAGAAGCATTATTAAAAATGTCACCATTGAAATTTCATGGACCAGAAATTAATGAGGTAGGAAATTATTGTATAGTAGGACATAATTATAGAAATTCTAAGTTTTTTAGTAAAGTGCCAACTTTAGAAAATGGTGATATAATAAAAATTACAGACACAACAGGAAAGGTAGAGGAATATTCAGTATATACTAAATATAATGTAGTTCCATCAGATACTACTTGTACTGACCAAAGAACGAATGGAAAAAAAGAAATAACTTTAATAACTTGCACAAATGATAGTAAAGAAAGAGTAATAGTAAAAGCAAGAGCAATTTAAACTGGAGAAATGTGGAAAAACAGGTCTTTTTAGACTTGTTTTTTTGATTTATTCAGTATATAATATTGAACATATAAAAAATTTAGGAGATGGTAAAATGCAAGTAAGTAAAGAAGAAATATTGCATATTGCAAATTTAGCAAACTTAACATTAGAAGAAAATGAAATAGAAAATTATTTAGAAAATTTACAAGAAATATTAGATTTTGCAGATATAGTAAACAATGCACATGCAGAAAATTTAGATATAACAATAGGAGCAAATGAAACTCAAAATGTATTTAGAGAAGACAAGGTTAAAATATTTGAAGATAATAAAGCTTTATTGCAAAATGCACCAAGTCAAGAACAAAATATGTTTAAGATACCAAAAGTAATTTAACTAAGTACTTAAATATAAAATACTTGATAAAAAAAGAATATGCTTATAAAATTAAGAAATAAGTTGTAAGCATATTAAACGAGGAGGAAAGATAATGAACATTACAGAATTAACAGTTCATGAATTACAAGAAAAGTTAAGAAATAAAGAATTGACAGTAAAAGAAATTACAAAAGCATATGTAGATAGAATAAATGAAAAAGAAAAAGATGTACAAGCTTTTGTTACTACTTTGGCAGAAGAAGCAGAAAATAAAGCAGAAGAAATTCAAAAAAAGATAGATAATAAAGAAATTGAAGGAGAGTTTGAAGGTATTCCAGTTGGGATAAAAGATAATATTTGCACAAAAGGAATAAAAACAACTTGTTCTTCAAAAATGTTAGAAAACTTTGTATCACCATATGATGCAACAGTTATGGAAAAAATTAATAATGAAAATTTAATTAACTTAGGAAAATTAAATATGGACGAATTTGCAATGGGAGGGTCTACTGAGCATTCATATTTTAAAATTACAAAAAATCCATGGAATTTGAGTAAAGTTCCTGGAGGTTCATCAGGAGGAAGTGCAGCAGCAGTTGCAGCTAATTTAGTGCCTTGGGCATTAGGTAGCGATACTGGTGGTTCAATAAGACAACCAGCTAGTTTTTGTGGAGTTGTAGGATTAAAGCCAACATATGGTCTTGTTTCAAGATATGGATTAGTAGCATTTGCTTCATCATTAGACCAAATAGGTCCTATCACAAAAGATGTTAGAGATTCAGCTTTATTATTAAATATAATTGCAGGCCATGATAAAAAAGATACAACATCTGTAAATAGAGAAAAAATAGATTATACAAAATGCCTAAAAAATGATGTTAAAGGATTAAAAATAGGAGTTCCAAAAGAATTTTTTGGAGAAGGTATAAATTCAGAAGTAAAAGAAATTTTACAAAAATCAATAGAAAAATATAAAGAATTAGGTGCTGAAATAGAGGAGTTTTCATTAGATATAGCAAAATATTCTTTAGCAGCATATTACATTATAGCATGTGCAGAAGCAAGTTCAAACTTAGGCAGATTTGATGGAATAAGATATACATATAGAACAGGAGAATTTAAAAATTTAAAAGAATTGTATAAAAAATCAAGAAGTGAAGCATTTGGTGCAGAAGTAAAAAGAAGAATAATACTTGGAACATATGTATTATCATCAGGATATTATGATGCTTATTATAAAAAAGCACAACAAGTAAGAACTTTAGTTATGAATAAATTCAGTAAAGCTTTTGAAAAATATGATGTTATATTAACACCAACATCACCAACAGTAGCTTTTGGAATTGGTACAAAATCAGAAAATCCATTAGAAATGTATTTATCTGATATATGCACAGTATCAGTAAATATAGCAGGATTGCCAGCTATATCAATACCTTGTGGAGTAAATAGTGAAAAAATGCCAATAGGAATGCAATTAATAGGAAATAAATTTGAAGAAGAAAAAATATTAAATGCAGCATATACATTTGAACAAGCAGTTGAGTTTAGAAAAAAATATCAACCTGAATTTAAGAAAGATTAAGGGAGGAAAAAGAATGTTAAGAGATGATTATGAAGTAGTAATAGGACTAGAAGTTCATGCAGAATTATCAACAAAGACAAAGATTTTCTGTTCATGTCCAACAACATTTGGGGCAGAACCTAATACACAAGTTTGTCCAATATGTATGGCGATGCCGGGAACTTTACCTGTTTTAAATGAAAAGGTTGTTGAATATGCTGTAAAAGCAGGACTAGCTACTAACTGTGAAATTTCAAGAGATTGTAAAAATGATAGAAAAAATTATTTTTATCCAGATTTACCAAAAGCATATCAAATATCTCAATTTGACCAACCACTTTGTGAACATGGTAATATCGAAATAGAAGTAAATGGAGAAAACAAAAAAATAGGAATAACAAGAATTCATATAGAAGAAGATGCAGGAAAATTAAATCATGATGATTTTGCAGGTGGAAGCTTAGTAGATTTAAATAGAGCAGGAGTTCCTTTAATAGAAATAGTTTCAGAACCAGATTTAAGAAGTAGCCTTGAAGCAGATGCATATTTGAGAAGATTAAAATCTATATTAGAATATATAGAAGTTTCAGACTGTAAAATGCAAGAAGGTTCTTTTAGAGCAGATGTTAATGTTTCTGTAAGAAAAAAAGGAGATAGCAAATTAGGAACTCGTACAGAAATGAAAAACATGAATTCTTTCAGAAGTATAACTAGAGGAATTGAATATGAAATTGATAGACAAATAGAACTTATAGAAAATGGTGGAAAAGTAGAACAAGAAACTTTAAGATGGGACGATGTATCAGGAAAGACTTTTTCAATGAGAGATAAGGAAGATGCTCAAGATTATAGATATTTTCCAGAACCTGATTTAGTAGCTATAAGACTATCAGAAGAATATATCGAAAATATAAGAAAAACATTACCAGAATTACCTGAAAGTAGAAAAGAAAGATATTTAAAAGAATATAAATTATCAGAAAAAGATGCAGGAATAATAACAGCTTCAAAGTATTTATCAGATTTATTTGAAAATGCAATAAAGATTTGTAATAATCCTAAAGCAGTAAATAACTGGATTATTTCAGATATATCAAGAATATTAAATGAAAAAGAATTGGAACCATCAGAAATACCTTTTAATGCTGAAGAACTAGGGAATCTAGTTATCTTAATAGATAAAGGAACAATAAGTTCTAGTATAGGTAAAAAAGTATTAGAAGAATTATTTGAAAACCCACGAGAACCTGAGGAAATAATAAAAGAAAAAGGATGGATTCAAATATCAGATGAAGGAGCTATTAAGGAAATAGTACTTAAAATATTGGAAGCAAATCCACAATCAATAGCAGACTATAAAGCTGGAAAAGATAGAGCACTAGGATTTTTAGTGGGACAAGCAATGAAAGAAACAAAAGGAAAAGCAAATCCTAAGATGTTAAATGAGATGTTTTTAGAAGAATTAAAAAAATAAATACCAAAATGTAGGCACAATAAAAGACTAGAGTTCCAGCTTTAGTCTTTTTGTATATATAAAATTTATTAAAATAATTGCAAAAAATCCAAACTTATGATATAAATGATACAAGTAATTATGTGTGAGAAACAAGGAAAACGAGGTGAAAAAATGATAAAAGCTTATGCTAAATCTGATATAGGAAAAGTAAGAGAAATTAATCAAGATTATTACTATATATCCAATTCTTTAGACGAAGTACAATTATATATGTTAGCAGATGGAATGGGAGGATATAATGGAGGAGAAATCGCAAGTAAATTAGCAATTCAATCTGCCAAAAGTTATATAGAAAATAATTTTAAAGAAATAGAAAAAGATAAAGAAAGTATAATTCAATTAGTTGGAAGTAGTATGGAATATGCAAATATGGTAGTATATGAAAAATCAAGAGAAAACCAAGAATTAGAAGGAATGGGTACTACTTTAGAGGTTTGTCTAATATATAATAATAGAGCATTTATTGGACATATAGGAGATAGTAGAATTTATAGAATTAGAAAAGAATTTATGAGAAAATTAACACAAGATCATAGTTATGTTCAAAAATTAGTAAAAGATGGAACAATAACACAAGAACAAGCAGCACATCATCCACAAAAGAATATGTTAATGAAAGCACTAGGATGTAATGCTTTTGTAGAACCAGATGTTATGGTAAAAGGATTTTTAAAAGATGATATAATTATAATGAATTCAGATGGACTAACAAATTTAGTATCACAAGAAGAAATGTTTAAATGGGCAAAAAAAGATATTGAACAAGCACCAAAAGAACTTGTAAAATTAGCAAATGAAAATGGTGGCTATGATAATATTACAGTTATTGTTATAAAAAACATATAACAATATAAGCAATCCACATATAAACATATTAAGGAGAGAGAAAATATGATTTTAGAAGGAAAAGTATTGGGGAATAGATATCAGATTATTGAAAAAGTCGGTAATGGAGGAATGGCGACAGTATATAAAGCAGAAGATAAAGTCTTAAAGAGAAATGTAGCAGTTAAAATTTTAAGAGATGAATTTACAACAGACGAAGAATTTATAAAAAGATTTGAAATAGAAGCACAATCTGCTGCAAGATTAGTCCATCCTAATATAGTATCTATTTTTGATGTAGGTGTTGAAGAGAATCTTTATTATATAGTAATGGAATTAATTCAAGGAAAGACCTTAAAAGAAATTATAATAGAAGAAAGAGGTCCATTACCATGGAAATGGTCTGTAAATGTAGCAATACAAATAGCTTCAGCATTAGAAATGGCACATAAAAATAATATTATCCATAGAGATATAAAGCCACACAATATAATAATAACAGAAGATGGAATAGCAAAAGTTACAGACTTTGGAATAGCAAAAGCAGTATCTAATTCAACTATTACAGCTTTTGGAACTACAATTGGTTCAGTACACTATTTTTCACCAGAACACGCAAGAGGTGGATTTACAGATGCTAAATCAGATTTATATTCATTAGGTGTTGTAATGTATGAAATGGTTACAGGAAAAGTACCATTTGATGCAGATACTCCTGTGTCTGTTGCACTAAAACATATGCAAGAAGAACCAGAAGAACCAATAGAGTTAAATCCTAATTTACCAGGTGCAGTAAATAAAATTATAATGAAAGCTTTAAAGAAAGATACAACATTAAGATATCAAACAGCAAGTGAAATGTTATCAGATTTAAGAAGAGCATTAAAAAATCCAGATGGTGAATTTGTAGATGATAGAGAGTATGACGAAACAGCTAAAACACAAAAAATAAATACAGATTTATATGGGAATATAGAAGAAGATTCAAAAACTAAAAATAAAAAAGGGAAAAAAGAAGGAAAGTTCAAGAAATTTATAAAAGAACATAAAGCCTTAAGTATTGTTATAGGATTAATATTATTATTTGCATTAAGTTTAGGTGGAACACTAGCTTTCTTAAATTTTACTAATCCACCAGAAGTTGAATTACCAAACTTAGTTGGAATGTCAAAAGAAGAGGCACAAAAAGAAGCAGAAAATTTAAAATTAAAATTTGAGATAAAAACAGAAGAATTTAACAAAGAAGTACCAGAAGGATTTATTATATCTCAAGACCCTAAATATATAGAAAAATATAATGTAAAAGAAGGAAGCACAATAACAGTAGTAGTTAGTAAAGGACAAGAAAAAACAAAAGTACCTAATGTAAAAGGAAAATCACAAGAAGAGGCTTTACAATTATTAGAAGAAGCGAATTTAAAAGCAGAGATAATTGAAGAAACAAGTAAAACTGTAAAAGAAGGATATGTGATTAGTCAAGAGACAGAACCAGAAGAAGAAGCATTTGCAGGAGATACAGTAAAAATTCATGTTAGTAAAGGAACAGGAATAAAACAAGTAAATGTTGTAAGTGTAATAGGTCAAAATGAAGCAAATGCAAAAACAACATTGACAGGTTTAGGATTAAAAGTGAATGTAGCTTATGAAGAAGATACTTCAAAAGCAGATGGTATAGTTTTAAAACAAAGTATAGAAGGTGGGAAAACAGTTAATGAAGGTACAACGATAACAATAACAGTAAATAAAGTAACAAAAGCTAATGAAATTACGGTAAATATTGATTTAAGTAAAATAACAAACTATAAAGAAATGCCAAATAATCAAACAAATACGACAGAAACAAATGTAGCTAAAACGGTGGATATTAAAATAACAGTTGATGGAAATACAGTACATAGTGATTCAGGAATAGCAAAATCAAAGGCCAATTATACAGCTAAAATACAAGGAAAGGGGAATGCAGAAGTAAAACTTGTTATAACAGATAATCAAGGTGGAAATTGGACTAGAACTCAAACAGTTGATTTTAATAATGCTACATCTATAAATTTTAAATAAAATATAAAAGTAAATTAAAAGAGATTAATTAGAATATAATTGCTAATTAATCTTTTTTGATATATAATATAAAATGATAGGAGGCAATATGCACGGAATAATAATAGAAAATATTTCAAATTTATATAAAATAAAAGCAGAAAATAAAATTTATGAAGCAACAGCCAGAGGAAAATTTAAACAAAATGAAATAACACCAGTAGTAGGTGATAATGTAGAAATTGAAATATTAGATGAAGAAAATAAAAAAGCTGTAATAGAAGAAATTGGAGAAAGAAAAGTATATATAAAAAGACCAAAACTTGCAAATATAACACAAATAATCTTTGTAGTGTCTAGCAAAAACCCTAAGCCAGATTTATTAATGCTTGACAAGCAATTAGCATTTGCAGAATTTTTGAAAATTAATTCAGTAATTGTATTAAATAAAACAGATTTAGATAAAAAAGAAGAATTTAAACAAATAAAGCAAATATATGAAAAAATTGGTTATAAAGTTATAATAACAGATGCGAAAAAGAAACAAGGAATAGAAGAGTTAAAGGCAGAAATGAAAAACAATATAAATGCATTTTCAGGAAATTCAGGAGTAGGAAAATCAACACTTATAAATGGCATTTTTGATAAAGATATAACAGAAGAAGGAGAGATTAGTAAAAGAAATAAGAGAGGAAAAAATACTACAACATCAATTAAACTTTATGAAATAGATAATAATACATATATTGCAGATACTCCAGGATTTTCAACTTTTGATATATCTGAAATAGAAAGTAAGGACCTAGAAAAATATTTTAGGGAGTTTAAAGAAAATATAATAAATTGTGAATTTGTTGGTTGCACACATATAAAAGAAGAAAATTGTGGAATAAAAATGGCAATAGAAGAAGGAAAAATAGATAGATTAAGATATAATAGGTTTTGTAAAATATATAATGAATTAAAAGAAAGAGAGGAACGAAAATGGTAGAAGTATCAACATCAATACTTAATGTAAAAAAAGGAGAGGAATCTAAAACATTTTTTGGACTAGAAGCTGGAAAGACAGATTATTTTCATATAGATGTTATGGATGGAAAGTTTGTGGAGAAAGATACATATCAAAAAATGCTAGAATATTCAGCATATATAAAAAGAATATCAAATTTACCTTTAGATGTTCATTTAATGGTAAAAGATATAAAATCAGCAATAGAAGATTTTATTCCAGTTGAACCTAATATTATAACTTTTCATTTAGAAGCTTGTAAAAATAAAGAAGAGGCAATGGAAATTATTAAATATATTAAAGAAAATAACTCAAAAGTTGGAATTGCAATAAAGCCAGAAACTAAAATAGAAGAAGTTTATGAATTTTTACCATATATTCATATGTGCTTAATAATGACTGTTGAACCAGGTAAAGGTGGACAAACATATCTTAGTGAAATGACAGAAAAAATAAAGAAATTAAAAGATTATATAGAAAAAAACAATATTGAAGTAGATATAGAAGTAGATGGAGGAATTAACTTAAAAACAGCTCCAGAAGTAAAAAAAGCAGGTGCAAATATATTGGTTGCAGGAACAGCTATTTTACTTGCAAATGATTATAAAGTAATAATATATGATTTAAAAACAATGTAATATTTTAGATATACAAGAACATTAAATTTAATAATAAGAAGATAAAAGTCGATTTTTCTATACAATAAAAAGTGTCCGTAAAGTAAATATTAATAAAATAATTTTACTTACGGGCACTTAAAAAATGTACGATTATTTATTTTCTAACAAAATATCCAAAATTTTAGGATAAATACTATTAGCATTACTATTCCAATTATCAACTAATTTTTTTGCCATATCACGAGAACCAGCAAAAGTTTTCACTTCAAAAATAGTTTCATTATTTTCAACTATTTTTAATTTAACAGTATAATCATTTTCATTTTTTGGTGTAAATTCAGCAATTATAGAAGAAGCTTCTTCTATATTAGAAAATTCAGTTTTAAAAACATTATCTGCTTTTAATTTTAAAAGTCCAGGCATAACATCTTTAGTAAGCTCGTATGCATTTTTTCCTTCAGTAGTTATTTTTAATACTTGTTCATCTTCTTTTGTGTAAATACCTACTAACTTCGAATCTATTAAATCAGTTAAAATTTGTTTAAAAAAGAAATAATTTATATTATTTATAGAAGAAATGATTTTAAACAAACCATCTTGTATAATTTCACTATCAATAAGAGTTAATATATACAAAATTAAAACCTTATTTTCAGCCAAAGAAGTAGTATTATTTGAATTTGAACTCATAAATTGCACTCCTTACTTTGATTAATTTTTAGCAATTATATCATAAAATATGTAAAAAGTAAAATATTTCTAATAAAAAACTTTAAAAATGGGAATAAAAGTAGTATAATATAAAGGAATTTTTTAAGAAGGGAAATGAATGCTATGAAAAAAGGAAAAGTAGTTTTAGTAGGAACAGGATTTGTAGGAATGAGTATGGCATATTCAATGTTAAATAGTGGAGGAATTTCAGAACTTATTTTAATAGATATAGATAAAGATAAAACAGTAGGTGAAGAAATGGATTTATCTCACGGATTAACATATGCACCTCAAAAAATGATTATAAAAGCAGGAGATTATTCACAATGTAAAGATGCTCAAGTAGTAGTAATTACAGCAGGAATAGCTCAAAAACCAGGACAAACAAGATTAGAACTTGCAGAAGTAAATGCAAAAATCGTAAAAAGTATAACAAAAGAAATAATGGCAAGTGGGTTCAATGGAATTATAATAGTAGCAAGTAATCCAGTTGACTTAATGACATATGTTGTAGCAGAGACTTCAGGATTACCAAAAAATCAAGTAATAGGTTCAGGAACTGTTTTAGATACTGCAAGATTAAGATATTTAGTAGGAGATTACTTAAAAGTTTCTAGCAAAAATATACATGCATATATAATGGGAGAACATGGAGATTCATCATTTGTACCATGGGAACATTGCTATGTAGGATGCAAGAAAATAATAGATGTAATGAAAGACAACCATCATCCTATGGGAAAATTAAATCAAATTCATGAAGATGTTGTTAATGCAGCATATGAAATTATAGAAAAGAAAAAAGCAACATATTATGGAATAGGTATGGCATTAAATAGATTAGTAAGAGCAGTAATAAATGATGAAAATTCAATTTTAACAGTTTCAACATATTTAAACAACCAATATGGACAAGATGACATATATATAGGAGTTCCAGCAATAATAAATAAAAATGGTGTAAGAGAATTATTAGAATTAGAATTAAATGAAAAAGAACAAGCTAAGTTAGATAACAGTTGTAAATTAATGAAAGAAATGAGAAAAGAATCAATAGATAAAATTATTGAGGCAAAGTAAGTTATATAGTATAGAATAAATTATTAAGACAAAATCAAATATTAATTACAAGAAATATTTTGAAATAAATAAGTGGAAACTGAAAAGTGAATAAAAAGAACATAAATAAAAGCAAAAGGTAAATTGTAAAAGTAAAATAAAAGAAAATAAAGTATTTGCATTTTTTTAAAATATATGTTACAATATCGAAGTATTAATAAGAGATAAACCGTTAGGAGGAATAGTTCATGGAAATAGCAAAATGGATATTGATAGGAATATATATATTAGTAGCAGTAATATTAATAATATTAACATTAATCCAAACAAAAGAAGATGCTGGATTATCAGCAACTATTGCAGGTTCTTCAACAAATAATTTTTATGAAAAAAATAAAGGAAGAACTAAAGAAGGAAAACAAAAAAAATGGACAATAATATTATCAATAATATTTGCAATATTAACAATAGCATTGGGAATAATATATATGGCATAGATAGAAAAAGGGCGGTATAAATTAATATTACTGGCTCTTTTTTCTTTATTGAACTTTAAAAATATAACTAAGATAAATTTTTTTGGCAAAATTAAAAATAAATATTAAAAGAAAAAGCATTACTAAAAAAGTCAAATTAATATTAAGCAAAGGTAAAGATTAGAAGTTTTATAAAGATGATTAATAATATAAACAATAGAAAGGATTTTTAATGGAAGAACAAGAACAGAAAATTTTAGAATTATTAAAAGATGAGGAATATCCTCCGATGAAAGCTAAACAAATAGCAATGGTAATGAGAGTGCCTAAAAATGAATATAATGAATTTTTAAATATACTTGGAAACTTAGAAATGAAAATGAAGATTCAAAAGAACAGAAAAAATCAATATAGAATAGCAGAAAAAGTATATTATGATGGTATTTATAGGAAAAATGCAAAAGGCTTTGGATTTGTAAAAATAGAAAATGAAGAAGATGAAATATATATAGCAAAAACAAATTCATCAAATGCATTAAATGGTGACGAAGTTTTAATAGAAATAATAGAAGAAAAAAATAAAGTAAAAAAAGCAGAAGGAAAAATTGTAAGAATATTAAAACATGAAAAAGATACAGTAGTTGGAATATTTCAAAATAATAAAAACTTTGGTTTTGTTGTTCCTGATGATAAAAATTTTGGAACAGATATATTTATTTCAAAAAAGAACTTTGGAAAAGCAAAAAATAATCATAAAGTATTAGTACAAATAACAAAATATCCTGAAAAAGGTAAAAAAGCAGAAGGAAAAATAATAGAAGTTTTAGGAAATGTAAATGAAACAGGAGTTGATATGTTATCTTTAATAAAAGAGCATAAACTACCATCAATATTTCCTGAACAAGTAGTAGAAGAGGCTAAAAAATGTGGCAACAGAATAGATGAACAAGATATAAAAAATAGAATTGATTTAAGAAATGAAGTTATATTTACAATAGATGGAGCAGAAGCAAAGGACTTAGATGATGCAATAGGAATAAAAAAATTGGAAAATGGAAATTACAAATTAAGTGTTCATATTGCAGATGTAAGCTACTATGTAAAACCAAATAGTCTATTAGATCAAGAAGCTTTAATAAGAGGAACAAGTATATATATGTTAGGAAGAGTAATTCCAATGCTTCCAAGGGAACTGTCAAATGGAATATGTAGCTTAAATGCTGGAGAGGATAGATTTACTTTATCTTGCACAATGGAAATAGATAAAAATGGAAATGTCAAATCTTCTGAAATATATAAGGCAGTAATAAATGTAACAGAAAGAATGACATATACAGATGTTCAAAAAATATTAGATGATTCAGAGGTAGAAATAATAAAGAAATATGAAAAACATATAGATGAATTTAAGTTAATGGAAGAATTAGCACTAATATTGAAGCAAAAGAGATTAGAAAAAGGATATTTGAATTTAGACATTCCTGAAAGCAAAATAGAACTAGATTCAGAAGGAAGAGCAATAAATATTTCTAAATATGAGACTACATTTGCAAATGAAATAATAGAACAATTTATGCTAATTGCAAATGAAACAGTAGCAGAAAAATTCTTTTGGTTAGATGCACCATTTATATATAGGGTTCATGAAACTCCAGATTATGAAAAGGTACAAGAACTAAATAAATTTTTGTTTAACTTCGGATTAAAAATAAAAGCCAATAAAGATAATATATATCCTAAAGAATTTTCTAAAATACTAGAAGAAATAAAAGGAAAGGATGAAGAAAAAGTAGTATCACATCTATTATTAAGAACTTTAAAAGTGGCAAGATATGAAGAAATAAACAAAGGACATTTTGGAATTGCTAGCAAATATTATTGCCATTTCACATCTCCTATAAGAAGATATCCAGATTTATTTATTCATAGGATAATTTCTAAATATTTAGAAGAAAACTATGATGTAAATGAAAAATTTATAGAAGAATATAAAAAGCAAGCAGAAGAAAGAGCAAAACAATCCTCAGAAAGAGAAAAAATAGCAACAAAAGTAGAAAGAGAAAGTGAAGACATAAAGAAAGCAGAATATATGGAAAATAGAATAGGGGAAGAATATGAAGGTATGATTTCTTCAGTAACTTCATTTGGGGTTTTTGTAGAATTAGATAATACAGTAGAAGGATTAATTCGATTTGAAGACTTAGGAAATGAATATTTTATATATGATGAAGATAGAAAAAGGCTAATTGGTGAAAGGTCAAATATTGTTTATAAAATAGGAGATAAAGTTAAAATAAGAGTAAAAGATGCGAGTAAATTATTGAGGACTGTGGATTTTGAGATAATTGAAAAATTGTAGAAAAATTAAGAAGATGATTTCGGAGTCGGAGATGATTTAAAGGTCGGAGAGAAGAAGATTTCGGGGTTGGAGACAAAAATCATGGTTGTAATAATCAAAATAAATAAAAATAGTTATTTTAATATTATGATTTTTGTCTCCAACCCCGAAATCTTCTTCTCTCCGACCCCAAAAAAATCATTTTAAGCAGAAAGAACAGCAAAAATTCCTAAAATAATTGTAAAGAAAGAGAAAACAATTGTAAAAATTCCGCCAAATTTATTATTATTAGTTTTAATTTCATAATATCCATAACAAATAGCTTGTATCAAAACATATAAATAAAAAAGTATAAAAAACATAAATTCTATAAAATTAACCATAAAACCTCACCAAATTTAACTTTCAGTTATTAAGAAAGAAGAACGAATAGAAGAATCAATTTCTACATCAAAAAATGAATCCTTATATTTTTCATTCCAATTATAATCATTAAAATCTTTAGTAGTAAGAAATTTACTTTGAGCAGCTTTACCAAAAGAATTAATATCAGATTTTAAATATTTAGAAGTTTTATACAAATAATCAGTCATAACAGATTTTATATAACTATTACAAGAATCAGATATTTCTTTTAATAATTTATCATCTAAATATTTGGAGTTTTCTTCCATAGAGTAAATTCTACCAGTAAAACGACATTTTACAGAAATATAGGGTGTTCCATTTATAATATCAACTTTAAATTTAGTTTCATTTAAAGGGGTAATATAAATATCCAAGTAAGAATTTGTTTTACTAGGATTAGGAACAGATACTAAAAATCCAGATACTTTATTTCCAATTATTAGAGAACATAAGGTTTCTATTGAGTTTAGTTCACCAACTAAAACATCGTCTTTAAATACAGCAAGTCCAATATTTTCAGCTTTTGAATCGCCAGAAACAGGAGAGGAGTTTGAAATTATATTTTCAGAGTTAATATTGCTAGTTGGTGTTTTCTGAGAACTGTCTTCCACTCCTCCTAAAATAGCAGAAGGTTGACAAGAAGTACAAAGCATTTTATTAAAGAATTCACCAATAGTTATACTAGAAGAAAAACCAGTGTACTTACTAGAATCTGAAAATACTTCGTAATATTTTGTAAGTAAGCTTTCAAATAAAGGTTTAGAGCTTTCTAGATAGTATTTAGCAGTACATTTTGTAATAATAATATTAGTAGATGGGCGAACTTGAGTATCATTTACTAAAGTATAAATTTCTTTTGAAATTCCCTTAGAAGCTAGTTCTTCTGAAAAAGCAATAAGTTTACAATGTGATAAAGATAATTCTTTTCCTATATGTGAATTTATAAGATTTATTCCAGAACTGATGGAAGAAGCTTCAACAGTATAGATTATTGATGGGGATTTTTCAGAAGAACCAGATTCTGAAATAGAAGAAGCATTTGTAAATTGAAAAGTTAATTTCAAATTATTATTATCTGCAACATCAATTCCCATTGCAACAACAATAGCTAGATTGTTAATGTTAAGAGAAGAATAAGAACTAGAAAAGGATAAAAGAAACAAAAGGATTAAAATAATAATAAATATTTTTTTTAATATTTTATGATTCATTTTTGTTACCTACCTTTTTTCTTTTCTTTATATTAGCTAAAATTAGAATTATAATAGAAAATACTAAAACAATTCCTAAGACCATATATTTATATACATAATCCTCAATAAACTTAGAAACTGCATAATTAGAAGGTAATAAGCTAATTGAGAAAATTAATATTCCAAAAACTAAAATTAAAGGAGTATCATCTTTTACATTAGTGATTTTTTTAAATATTGCAATAGAAAATTTAGAGGAAATTGTTAGATAACAAGCCATTTGAAAAATCCAAAGTAATAAAAAGGCAGATTCTAATCTCTGAAAGAAAGTTCCAAACTCAATATATCTAGCAGCAGAATACAGAGGCATAATTTCATTAGAATACATTAAAAAAATCAATAAAAATAGTATAGTAGAAACAGATATTAGTATATAGATGGTTCCTAAAGCTATTGAAGTGATGAAAACTTTTTTCATTTTTGCTGGTTCTTTTAAGTAAGGGGGAAGAAAATAAAGTAAAGATATTCCCCCAAAAGCTCCTAGATTTCCAAGACCAATTATAAAAGTATTAAATAAGCTATTTCCCATTATAGGAAAAATATTATACAAAGAAAAGTTTTGCATATTAGCTACAAATAAGAAGATAATACTAAATACTACTAAAGGCATAATCAAAAGATTTACTTTTGAGATAGCTGAAAAATTATATTTTAATACAATGCAAATGGCAACTATGAATGCAAGAATTATAAATATCA
Source organism: uncultured Clostridium sp. (assembly GCA_958413095.1). Taxonomy (GTDB): domain Bacteria; phylum Bacillota; class Clostridia; order TANB77; family CAG-508; genus CAG-269. Next base: position 14,760 of record CATYUF010000008.1, on the reverse strand, counting down.
AACTTGTCATTGGATAATATACAATTTTTAAACATTCACAAAAATTTCTTATGAGAATAGCAGTACTACTAATAAAATAAATTATAAAAACAATTCCTACAAATTTTTTAAAAACTTTTCCTCCTAAATATTCTGAAATATCTACTAAGTCACTACCTGGAAAATTCTTAATTAACTTATAAATAAGAACAGTAAGTGCTATGGCAATTATTCCAACATAAATAATATTTATAATTGTAGCAGAATTGGCAGTTTCTAGCATAGTTCTAGGTAAAGAAACGAGAGTATGTGCCACAAAAACACCTAAAACTATACTAATCGCTTCAGCAGTACCAATTTTAGAATTATCCATAATTAATTTAACTCCTTTCTTAATACTTTTTCCACTTTAAAGAGATATTATCTTGTTTTTGTTCTTTTTTTGAATTTAGAAAACTAGAACGATATTCTCTTTTCCAAATAGGAGGTAAATAATACTTAGAACCTTTGATTTTTTCAAAAGGAGAAAGTCCAATAGTGTAAGGAACACCAAAAGAAGTAGTATTTACTATCATAGATAAATAAACAAATAAACCTAAAGATATACCTAAAAATCCACAAAGGTAACCTAAAAAAATAAAAACAAATCTATATACTCGCAAATGGAAACTAAAAGAATAATCAGGAATAGCAAAAGAAGCAGTGGCAGTAATTGCAACAACTATAATTAAAATAGGACTAACAATTCCAGCACTTACAGCAGCTTGTCCCATAACAATAGCACCAACAATTCCTATTGTAGGACCAATAGGGGCAGGAACTCTAAGACCTGCTTCTCTAATTAACTCGAAAGATAATTCTAATAGTAATAACTCTAAGATTATAGGAAAAGGTACATTTTCTCTTGAAGCAAGGATAGAGTATAACAATTCTGTCGGTAATATTTCTTGATGGAAGCTAGTAATAGCCATATATAATCCAGGTAATAGTAAAGTTATAAAAGCAGCAAATAATCTAATTAACTTAGAAAAATTAGAAAAAATAGCTTTTTGGTTTTTATCATCAGGAGAACTTAAAAAATCAGTAAGAATAGCAGGAATAACTATTGAATATGGTGCACCATCTACTAAGATTACAATTCTACCATCTAATAAATAACTAGAAGCTTTATCAGGTCTTTCAGTAGATAAAACTTGAGGAACATCTAATCTATTTGTTTCACTAATTAATTGTTCTAATTGACCAGCTGAAAGTAAAGAATCTACTGATAAATTATTCATTCTATATTTTACTTCAGCAATTAGGTCATCATTTGCTAAATCTCCAATATAACATAAGCCACATTTAGTTTTAGTTATATTTCCAATTTCAATATTTTCAATAATCAAATTTTCATTATTAATAAATCTTCTAAGTAAAGAAGTATTTGTTCTTAGATTTTCTACAAAAGAAACATGAGAACCTTTTACTACAATTTCGTTATTAGGTTTTTCAGGATTTCTATATGCATAACCTTTGACTTCAATATCAAAAGCTAAATCTAAAGTATCTATAAAAAGTGCACAGTTTCCGAGAATTGATGCCAGTAAAAGCTTGTTCAAAGGTTTTTGCTTGTTTTACAGTATTTTGAGGGAGCAAACAATTTATTATATATGAAGGCAAATCAAATTTTTTGACTTTTCTCACAGTAATATTATTAGCCACTGCTTGAGAAACTACTTTATTTTGACCACCATCGTATAGATTATTACGATTTCTCATCATTAAAGGTTTTAAAACAAAATTATCCATTAATTCACTATTAATCATACCATCAATATAAAGAAGAAAAGCATTATACTGTTTTCCTCTGGCATTTAAAGTAAATTGCCTTAAAACAATATCTGAATTTATTAATAAATTATACTTGGTTTTTACATATTCTAAATTCACATCTAGACTTGTAAAAATTTTTTTAGTATCAGTATCTTTTTTTCCAATATCACTATTAGGATAATTTCGTATATGAGCATCTTCTATTAAGTTAAATTTATGATTTGAATCATTACTTGGTTTATAAGAAAACAAAGTATCAAATAAATTTTTAAAAGTCATAATAAGCTCCAATTTTAATAATTATATTTAAAAATATTATTAGTAAATTTTTAAAAATTATACTAGTTTTTAGAATTAAAAAATGTTATAATTATTACGATATTGACAAATTTAATTAAATTGAAAAATTTTTTGATTTAAGAAAGGATTGAAATCAAAGTGAGAGATAAAATAACATCAATAATAATATTTTTAATAGTTATAGGAATAATTGCAACAACTTTGGTATTAGGATTAATTTTCTTACAAGAATATATAAAACCTGATGAAAATGAAGAATTAGCATTTGTAGAAAATCCTGTTAATAAAATTGAAAAAGAACAAAATAATACAGTAGAAGAGGATATAAAAACACCAGAAATAGTAGAAAATCCTATAAGTAAAATAGAAGATACAAATATCAAAAATGTAAATTATGACAATGTAAAAGTAAATAAATATTTTTATAACCAATTAGAAGAACCGTCAAAAACAATATATAAAGCTTTTACACAAAATAAAGAAAATATGAAAACAGGAACATACAAAATAGAACTTGGAACTTTATTTTCAGATATATTAAAGCAAGAAAATGGCCAAGAAGAGTTAGGAAAATTTTATCAATCTGCAATAGAAGCATATACCTATGATAATCCAGATGTATTTTACTTAAATCCTAAAAAAATGTATTTGAATATAGAAACAACAACAAGAGGAAAAAATGTAACATATAATGTATTCATAAATAATGGAAATGAAGCTAATTACCTAATTGATGAATTTAATTCTAAAGAACAGGTAGATAATGCAATAGTAGAGATAGAAAATATAAAAAATCAAATAATATCAAATAGAACAGGAAATGTTTATGAAGATATGAAAATGGTACATGATTACTTAGTTGATAATATTTCATATGACAGTTCAATTTCTAAACCTAATATATATAATATATATGGAGCATTAATAAATAAAGAATGTGTATGCGAAGGTTATGCTAGAGCATATAAATATATTTTAGATGAATTAAACATACCATGTATATTAGTAATAGGAACAGCAACAAATGGAGAAGGAAATACTGAAAATCATGCATGGAATTATGTGAAATTAAATAATTCATGGTATGCAGTAGACACAACATGGGATGACCCTATTATAATAGGAGGAGGAATTTTAAATAAAAAATCAAAATATAGATATTTTCTAAAAGGAAAAGAAACAATGGACCAAGACCATATAACAAGTGGACAATTCACAGAAGGTGGAAAAGAATTTGCTTATCCAAATTTAAGTGAAACAGATTTTGAATAATAAGAAAAGGTTAAGAGGCTTTGGCTTGAATAAGAAATACAATAAAATTTTGGGGGCTTTGTAACCAAAATGAAAATAAATTTAATTTTTATACTTAATAAGAGTTAAATAATAAATGTGAAAGGAGAATATGATATTAAGAAAATATATCATATAAAAAGAAATGATTTTAGATGAAATATTTAATAGCAAAATAAAAGTATATGCATTTGTAGGACCATCTGGAACAGGAAAAAGTTATAGAGCTCAAATGGTAGCAAGTGAAAAAAATATAAAATTCATTATAGATGATGGTTTATTAATAATGGACAATAAAGTAATAGCAGGTGAATCAGCAAAAAAAGCTCCTACAAAAGTAGGAACAGTAAAACATGCATTATTTTATGAAAAAGAAGAAAGAGATAATATAATAAAAGCATTAAGAAAATATAGACCTCAAAGCATATTAATTTTAGGAACATCAGATGGAATGGTAAAAAAGATTGCGGCAAATTTAGAATTACCAGAAATTTCTGAAACAATATATATAACAGATGTAGCAACAGAGCAAGAAATGGAAACAGCAAGAAGAATAAGGGTAACAGAAGGAAAACATGTAATACCTGTTCCGACTTTTGAAATAAAAAAGGATTTTTCAGGTTATTTGTTAGACCCATTACAAATTTTTAAATCAAAAGGAAAAGGTGAAAAACCATATGTATCTGAAAAATCTATAATAAGACCAACTTTTAGTTACTTAGGAAATTTTACAATTTCAGATACAGTATTTAGACAGATTTTAGAGTATTTAGCAGTACAAACACCAGCAATATATAAAATATTAAAAACAAGAGTTGAAAATTATGGAGAAGGTGCAAAACTTTATATGGAAGTTACAATAATGTATGGTTATAATGTTGTAGATGGAATAAAAGAATTCAAGAAAAAGGCAAGAAAAGAAATAGAAAAACTTACAGCCATGAATGTTGTTAACTTAGAAGTAGTTGCAAAAAATATTTATGTACCACAAGAGGAGGAAAAATAGATGTCATTTATAGTAGCTATTGATGGACCAGCGGGAAGTGGAAAAGGAACAATAACAAAAATAGTAGGCGAAAAATTAGGATTAGTAAATATTGATACAGGCGCAACATATAGATGTGTAACTCTAGCAGTAATAAATAATAAATATAAATTAGAAGAGACAGAAAAAATAGTAAATTTATTAAATAAAATAAAAATTGAAATAAAAAAAGATTTAAAAGGTGAAGAACAATTTTTCTTAGATGGAGAAGACGTTTCAAAAGAAATAAGAACACCTAAAGTAAATGAATTAGTTTCTCAGATATCTCATATACCAGAAGTTAGAGAAAGAATGGCGGATTTTCAAAGAAATATAGCACAAGGAAAAAATGTTATAATGGAAGGAAGAGATATAGGAACAAATGTATTTCCAAATGCAAATGTAAAAATATATTTAGATGCGACTCCAGAAGAAAGAGCAAGAAGAAGGCAAAAACAGAATGAAGAAAAAGGAATACAAACAACATTTGAGGAAATTTTAGAAAATATAAAATTTAGAGATAACAACGATAAAACAAGTAAAGTTGCACCACTAAAACAAGCAGAAGATGCAATATATCTTGACACAAGTGAAATGACAATAGAAGAAGTAAGTGAAAAAATAATAAGTATAGTTAATGAAAAGTTGAATAAAGTAATAAAATAAAAAGAAAGGAAAAATTAATCAAGTGAAATAAAAGTTTTACAAGATTAATTATGCGAAGCGAAAATGAAAAAATTTTTAAAAAATATAATAAAAAGTATAGTAAGAGGAGCAATATATATATGGTGCAAAGTATATTATAGAGCTGAAATTATAGGGTTAGAAAATATCCCAAAAGAAGGACCACTAATATTTTGTGGAAATCATAGAACTTATTTAGACCCACCATTAATGGTAGCAACAGCCAAAAGAGATATGAAATTTTTAGCAAAAGAGGAGCTATATAATAATAAATTCTTAGCATTTTTAGGATGGGTATTTGAAGCCATACCAGTAAAAAGAGATGAAAAAGATGTGACAGCAATAAAAACATCATTAAAATTTTTAAAATCTGGACAATGTATAGGACTATTTCCAGAAGGAACTAGAAATGGTCTAGAAAAGGGTGAAAAAGTAAAAGATGGGGTAGCATTTTTTGCAGTTAGAAGTGGAGCAAAAGTAGTACCTTGTGGAATTAAAGGAGGAACTAAAGAAAATAGAAAAGTAACTATTACATATGGTAAACCACTTGATTATAGCAAATATAAAGGAACAAAAGATAAGGAAAAATTAGAAGAAATAACAGAAGAAATAATGGATAAAATTATAGAGTTGACAAAATAATAAAATTGTTATATAATTTTATATGTAAAATAGACAAAAGACGTTTTTCAAAAAAGACTTGAAAAGCGTCTTAAGTTATGAATTTGAGAAATACTAGGAACTTAGTTAATATTATTTAGCATTATTTAGTACTAATAATAAATCTTAACTAATGTTAAAAGCTAAAACAAACAATGTAATTATTTTTTTACAAAAATATAATAATTTTGTAACTTAAGTTTTATAAAAATATAGGATTATAATTTATTAAAGATGGGAGTAATAAAAATGAATAACAAAAATATTAGAAACATAGCTATAATTGCACACGTAGACCATGGTAAAACAACATTAGTAGACGCACTATTAAGACAAAGCCATGTTTTCAGAGAAAATGAACAAATACAAGAGAGAGTAATGGACTCAAATGATATAGAAAAAGAAAGAGGAATTACAATTTTATCAAAAAATACATCTGTTATGTATAATGATATAAAAATAAATATTGTTGATACACCAGGACATGCTGACTTTGGAGGAGAAGTAGAAAGAGTTCTAAAAACAGTAGATGGAGTATTATTATTAGTTGATGCCTTTGAAGGAGCAATGCCTCAAACAAGAGAAGTTTTGAAAAAATCATTATCATTAGGATTAAAACCAATAGTTGTAATAAATAAAATAGATAGACCAGGAGCAACACCAGAAAAAGTAGTTGACCAAGTAATAGAATTATTTATTGAATTAGATGCAAGTGATGAACAACTTGAATTCCCAGTAGTATATGCTTCAGCAAAAAACGGAATTGCAAAAATGGACTTAGCAGAAGAATCAGACAATTTAAATTGTTTATTTGAAACAATAGTAAATACAATAAGTGCACCAAACTGTGATGAAGAAGGACCAGCACAAATGTTAGTATCTAATATTGATTATGATGACTATGTTGGAAGAATAGCAGTTGGAAGAGTAGAAAGAGGAATTATAAAAAACGGAATGCCAGTTGCAATATGTGGAAAAGAAGATAAAGTAACACAAGGAAGAATAGCAAAAGTATATACACATGTTGGATTAAATAAAGTAGAAGTTGAAGAAGGAAAAGCAGGAGATATCATAGAACTTGCAGGACTTCCAGATATAAACATAGGAGATACTATTTGTGATTTCAATAATCCAGAAAAAATACCTTTTGTAGATATTGATGAACCAACAGTATCAATGACATTTAGTGTAAACAATGGACCATTTGCAGGAAAAGAAGGACAATTTATAACATCAAGACATATTCGTGACAGATTATTTAAAGAATTAGAAAGAAATGTATCTTTAAGAGTAAAAGAAACAGAATCACCAGACTCTTTTGAAGTATCAGGAAGAGGGGAATTACATTTATCAGTATTAATTGAAACAATGAGAAGAGAAGGATTTGAATTATTAGTTTCAAGACCAAAAGTTATCATAAAAGAAATAGATGGTGTTAAATGTGAACCAATAGAAGCATTAGTAGTAAATGTACCAGACGACTGTGTAGGAAATGTAATAGAAAAATTAGGTAGAAGAAAAGCAGAAATGGTAAATATGGAACCAGCAGAAGCAGGACATACTAAAATAGAATTTAGAATTCCAGCAAGAGGACTAATTGGTTATAGAACAGAGTTCCTTACAGATACAAAAGGTGAAGGAACAATGAATCACATATTTGATTCATATGAACCATTTAAAGGAGACATACAAGCTCGTGTAAGAGGTACAATAGTAGCTTTCGAAAAAGGAAAATCAGTAACATATGGATTATACAATGCACAAGACAAAGGAGAATTATTCATAGGACCAGGTGTAGATGTATATGAGGGAATGATAGTTGGGCTAAATTCAAGAGGAGAAGACTTAGCAATAAATGTATGTAAAGAAAAACACTTAACAAACACAAGAGCTTCAGGTTCAGATGATGCATTACGTTTAGTTCCACCAATTCAAATGTCATTAGAAAAAGCAATAGAATTTATACAAGATGATGAATTAGTAGAAGTAACACCAAAATCTTTAAGATTAAGAAAGAAAATCTTAGACACTAAAGAAAGAGAAAGAGCAAATAGAAGCAAATAAAAATAATACAACAAATAGGTTAAGCAAAAGAGTTTAACCTATTTTAATTTATAGAAAGATATTTGAACGAAAACAAAAATTTTTCATCGTCATATGTGTCTTTTTAGTAAAGTGGGAAAGGAATGGATTTTAAAGTGAATATAGAAGAATTAAAGAAAATAAAAGAAAAAGCATTAGAAGATCATATTCCAATAATAATGGATGATACATTGGAAGTTATTGAAAATTACTTAAAAGAAAAAAATGTAAAAAGAATACTAGAAATAGGAACAGCTGTTGGATATTCAGCAATATGTTTTACAAAAGTATTATCAGAAGATGGAATAATTGACACAATAGAAAGAGATGAAGAAAGAGTAAAACAAGCTAAAATTAATATTGAAAAAGCAGAAGTAAAAGAAAAAATTAATATTTATGACGGTGATGCAGTAGAAATATTACCTACCTTGAATGAAAAATATGATGTTGTATTTATTGATGCAGCAAAAGGAAAGTACCCTTTCTTTCTAAAAGAAGCACTTAGAATGATAAAGGAAAATGGAGTTATATTTGCAGATAATATTTTATACAAAGGATATGTTATGAGTGATTATAATAAACATAAACAAAGAACAGCTGTTAGAAATTTAAGAGAATATATTAAGGAAGTAAGTGAAAATCCAAATCTTGATACCGAAATTTTAGAAGTTGGAGATGGTCTTGCAATAAGTAAATTAGTTTAAAAGTAATTTTTTATTATCTATGTGAAATTTAAGTAATGCAAAATAAATCGATTTAAAGTTATAAAATTTAACAAAATTTTTGCAAAAATTCTTAAACATTATAATTTGAAAAACTCTCGAGAAATGACTCGAGAGTTTTTGTCAATCACACTTATCATTAGCAGATGAGCTAAAGATAAGTTAGAAAGTTTGTGACATTTCGGTTAACAAAATTGGCCTTGAGAAGCCAGAGTAATCTTTTTCAAATTCAACATTTTCATCAGGATAGTATCCTTTAATATGAATTTTATTTTTGTCAAATTTAAAAATTTCTTCAAGCTTTTTATCTCGTTGGTCTTTGTAGTCTTGATGACTTGCAGGACCATATTCAGCGTATTTGTGCTGAGCAATAGTTCTAATCTGAATTTCACCAAAAATTCGAATAGATGGATTTTCTTTCATAACCAATTCAAAAGTCAGATGGTATGACTGATATCCTTTTTCCTTAGGAGAAGAAATATAATCTTTACCTAATTTATCTAATCCAGGAATTATAGTGTCAGGATTAGGAAGAATTACTTCTGGATATTCTTCAGGATTAAAACAATTTTTGCTTACGGATTTATCTGGTGTAGATAAATTTACATACAAAGGAAAGTCTGGATTTTTACTTAAAGTTGAAGTACTTTCTAGAATTTCCTGAACAATAAGATATTCTGTATGCAAAATTTCTTGAGTTTCATCCTCTAAAAGAATAATCCGTAAAGCGGGTAAATCTTTAATCTCAGGTGATAAACCATCTTGAACTCGATTATAGCGCTTATAAAGTTCACTTAAGAATCCTTTAAAACGCTGAGATGTGCAAAAATGCAAATCAGGATGAGTTTTGTGAATTAGTGAAAAACAATGTGAGCTAATTGATGACATCATCTGCATATACATAGGTGCATTTTTACGAATTTCAGCAGATTCTTTTAACTGAGTAGCCATTTGCAAAAGCAAAAAATTTTCTGAAGTAAAGTTTGTAGAAATTTTATCTGAAAAATTTTCCATTACTTCTGGCACACTATTAGCTGAATATAATGCTTCCCGAAACAAGTTTCCAAGTAATTGTTCGTTTGTCATTTTTAATCTCCCTTCAATATTGACAATAATTAATTAGTTACATATATATTATACCAAAAAATACTAAAAAAGTAAACATAACACTAAATTTTGTAATATGTTTACTTTATTTTTTCCTTTAATCCTTCTTGTTCTAAAGATGGCAAATAAGTTATAGTAGGTTTATCAAAAAGAATTTTATTTGCTATTCTTGAATATTCAGCATTTTCCAAAAATAATTTTTTATAGTAATGTTGAACATTTTCTTTTTTAGTATATTTTTTTATATAGCCATTAGATATATATTTAGTATATTTAGGTAAGATATATTTAATATGTGAAATATATCTATGAATATCACTAGTATTGGTCGATAAAGGCAATGGATATAATTTTCGTTTTTTGCCAGGAATTTTATCATGTATAGTTGGACCATATTTTGAAATATATTCCATAATGGATGATCTATCTTGTAATTCAGCTACCCAAGCAGGATATAAAGAGCTCTTTAAGCAAAAATGTATAGAATTATAGCCATTTAAGTCATTGAAATACTTTTGTCTAGAAGAATCTAAATAAATGCCTAATTTTTTAAGGCTAGAAGATTTTTTTAGAATCTCATTAATAGCAAAATTTCCAGCTATTAAACCTAAAGAATTATTTAGACTTTCTAAGATTAAAAAAGCTTGATTTCTTTCTTGCTCTAATGTAGGACTAGGATGCTTTCTTAATTTTTTATCTATTAAATTAATATCTTTTTGTATTAAAGATTTTTTAGTTAATAAATTTTTAAAATTGATACATTTGTTTAAATACTTAATTTTGTCATTAATATATTCAATTTTATTATTTATTTCAGTTATTGATTTTGAATCATTGGAATTATATAAATCTTTTTGAAGATGGTATAATTTTGTTTTTAGAAATTGTATTTTTATTTTTGACCTTTTTATAAATTCTTCATCAATATCAAAATTTTCAGGTATATTTTCAATTACTAACCTCATTCCAATTACATCATAAGTTATATATTTATTAAAATCTGATGATAAATCTTTATTAGAAGAGTCTTTTGAAATATTAGCATAAAAACTTTTTTTAGATTTATATCTATATTTCAGTCTAAAATCTGATGGGGAAAAATAATTTTCTAATTCTTTTCCTAAGGTAGAAAGAACTACATCAGTATAATTTTCATATGACTTAGATCTTAATAAATTAAAGATTGATTTGTTATAAGCTTCAAATATTGGAACAGATAAAGAATCTTTAAAAGAAATTTTTCTATCCATAATTTACTCCTATAATTTAAAATTATCATTTAATTATAGCATAGATTACCAAAAAATGCAAGTTTTAAGAGCTTTATTGACATAATTAGTAAAAAAATATATAATAACTTAGTAGATAAAATGAAATGTAAATATAATAAAAACAAGATGTAATTTAATAGTTAGAATGAAATGTAGCAAAAATACATAATAGTATATTTAGAAGTACTAAAAAGTTAAAAGAATTTAATAAATTATAAATATATTTAAATGAAGAAAGAAAGGAATGAATTAAAAAATGAAAAAAGTAGAATTATTAGCTCCAGCAGGTTCATACGAAAAAGCAAAAATAGCTTTTTTATATGGTGCAGATGCAATATATTGTGGAACATCATCATTATCATTAAGAACAAGAGCTGATATGAAAGATGATGATTTAGAAAATACTATAAAATATGCACATAGTATAGGAAAAAAAGTATATGTAACTTTAAATATTTTTGCATGGGACGATAAATATGATGAAATAATAGAAATGGCAAAAAAACTAGAAGAGTTAAAACCAGATGGAATAATTGCAGCAGATGGAGGAGTAATAGATGTTTTAAAAGAATATGCACCAAGTGTAGCCATAAATGTTAGTACACAAGCAAATATAGTAAGCTTACACTCTGCTAATTTCTGGTATAAAAATGGAGCAAAAAGAATGATAATGGCAAGAGAAATGAACAAGGAACAATTAAAATACATAATGGAAAATAAACCAGAAGGTATGGAAGTTGAAATCTTTATACATGGAGCAATATGTTTTGCATTTTCAGGAAGATGTTTTTTAAGTGACTTTTTATCATGTAGAAGTGCAAATTTAGGAGATTGTGCACAAAGCTGTAGATGGTCATATAATCTTTATGCAGAAGAAAAAAACAATCCAGGAAAATTAATGCCAATAGAAACAAGTGAATATGGAACAAGTATATTTTCATCAAAAGATTTATGTTTAATAAAAGAACTTCCAGAAATAATTGATATGGGAGTAGATAGTTTAAAAATTGAAGGTAGATTGAAGACGGAATATTATTTAGCAAGTGTAATAGGAACATATAGAAATGCAATAGATGATTATGAAAAAGACCCACAAAATTATGATTATACAAAATATTTAAAAGAAATAGAAAAAGTAAAAACAAGAGGTTTAACAACATTTTATTTTAATGATAGGAATAATAAAGATATTCAAGAATATGGTGGTAGACAATATAATGAGCAATATGAATTTGGAGCAAAAGTTGTTGAATATAGAAAAGATAAATCAATAATAGAAATAAAAAATAAATTAAATGTAGGAGATACCTTAGAAATATTGATTCCATATCAACTAGAACCAGTTGAATTTAAAATTAATAAATTATGGGATATAGAAACAGAAGAAGAAATTGAAGCAATTAGCCCAGGAGTGAAAGGACAACAAGTATTAATAGATTTACCAATAGAATGTCAAAAAGATTGGATAATAAGAAGAAAAAAAGCATAGTATAAATAATGAAATAATAGGATATAAAAATAGTTTTAATGAAGTAAAAAGATAATTTATTCATTAAAACTATTTTTTTAGTTATAGGAAGTTCTATTTCCTACAACTTAAAATAAGATTACATTTATTACATAAAAGTTATTAGAAAAGTAAATTTACAATAAAGAGCAAAAGATTTTGTATCATAAAAGATAAAAGAGAATAGTATAAAAGAGTAATGAAAATATATAATAAATGAAGATAGACTAATAAAATAAATATATAAACATAAAGAGTCTTACAAATTTGAAATACATATAAATTTAAAAAAATAGATTTGAATTTGACTGATATGATAAGGTTGAAATTTATTTAATTAAAATCGTATATAAACAGAAAGGAAGGCGGAATATGCCAAATAAAAATTTAATAGGAAACACTCCAATGATAAAAATAGAATATAAATATAAAGAAAAAATAGGAAGAGTATATTGTAAATTAGAATCATATAATTTAACTGGAAGTATAAAAGATAGAGTAGCAAATTATATTATAGCAAATGCAAAAAGGAAAGGGATATTAAAAGAAAAAATGCCAATAATTGAAGCAACAAGTGGGAATACAGGAATTTCATTATCAGCCTTAGGAGCATATTATAAGCACCCAGTATATATTTTTATGCCAGATTGGGCAAGTGAGGAAAGAATTAAATTAATGAAACTGTATGGGGCAAAAGTAAAACTAATATCAAAAGAAGAGGGAGGATTTCTAAGGTGTATAAAAGAAGCTAATAATTTATCACAAGAAATAAATGGATTTTTAACAAAACAATTTGAAAATAAAGATAATGTAATGGCACATTATGAAACAACAGGAAAAGAGATTATAGAACAATTACCAAGTAAAATAGGGGGATTTATTTCAGGAGTGGGTACAGGAGGAACTCTAATCGGAATAGGAAAAAGGTTAAAAGAACACTTTGATGATATAAAAATATGTGCATTAGAACCAGAAAAAATGCCCATAATATCTGGGAGAAAAATAACGGGTCAGCATAAAATTGAGGGAATAGGAGATGATTTTGTCCCTGAGTTATATGACGAAAAAATAATAGATGATGTATTTTTAATTAATGATGAAGATGCAATTAATATGTCGAGAAAATTATCAAAAGAATTAGGATTAGGAGTAGGAATTTCTTCTGGTGCAAATTTAATTGGTGCTATAAAATTAGAAGAAAAAATAAAAAAAGAAGTAGTTATAGTATTTCCAGATGACAATAAAAAATACTTATCAACAGATTTAGCTCAAAATATGAATAATTCAAATGATTTATTATCAAATGATGTAGAATTATTAAATTATGAAGTGATATAGATAAGCTATAAATGTATTTAGAAAACTAGTTTTTGATGATGTTATTATTTGTGATATATACAGAAACATATATTGGGTTAAGTAAAAAGTCTAAATTTATTTTTGGTTTGAGTGCAAAAGTAAATTATTTCATAGAATTTACTATACAATAAAAAAGTAAAAAGCACTTGTATATTCAAACTAATTGTGATATAAATATATATGAAAATAAAGCTAAAAAGGAAGGGCGGAGTTTTTGTGGAAGAAGAATTTGAAAGAAATCAAAAAACGATTTTGATAGTTGATGATGAAGAACCAATAAGAGATATATTATCTCACAATTTAATAAAAGAAGGATATAGAGTAATAGAAGCAGGAGATGGAATAACGGCGGTGGAAATGGCAATAAGTGAACATCCTGATTTAGTATTATTAGATATAATGTTACCAAAATTAGATGGATTATCTGTATGTAAAAGAATAAAAAATTCAATGAATGTTCCAATATTAATGCTTACAGCCAAAGATGAAGAAATAGACAAAATTTTAGGACTAGAATTAGGTGCAGATGATTATATAACAAAACCATTTAGCATAAGAGAGTTAATTGCAAGGGTAAAAGCTAATTTAAGAAAGGTTGAAGTTAATACAAATCCTAGAAGTACTGAAAATGAATATATGGTAGCAAAGAAAAAAGATAATAGAATAGTAGTCAATGATTTGTCATTAGATTTAGATAAATTTGAAGTAAAAGTAAGAGGAGAAATTATTGATTTAACAGTAAGAGAATTTGAAGTAATAAAATTTCTAGCTATGCAACCAGGTCAAGTAGTTACAAGAGAAACATTGCTTGAAAAAGTATGGGGATATGAATATTATGGAGATATAAGGACTGTTGATGTTACAGTAAGAAGAATTAGAGAAAAAATTGAAAAAGATACATCAACACCAAAAATACTAATAACAAAAAGAGGAGTAGGTTATTATATAGCTTCAAAGTAA
>CATYUF010000007.1 GCA_958413095.1 uncultured Clostridium sp. | reverse complement strand
GAGAATATCAAATAAAAGAAATTCAGCCAGTAGATATGTTTCCTTATACATCGCACGTTGAATGTGTGTCAGTGCTAAGTCGAAAAGCCCAGTAAAATAAGGAGTTTTGAAAATAAAAAAAATTCAAAAAAGTGAAAAAAGTAAAAATTTTTGAACTTGTAAAAATAGGGTTGTATGTATGTAATATGTTTCCACATACTAGTTTCAAGATTAAATCCTTTAGATATGTTACAAGGATTAAATCTTAATTTTAACTATTTTATAGTTTTATTTATATAACTTTATTATTAAAAATTTATTATCCAAAGATTTGGTAGATATACTACTTATTAATCATATTATAAAATAACATATTAAACATATTGAACTGATTAGAGGAATCAGTTCTTTTTTTGTGCCAGAGATGGAATACATAGCCATTTTGCTTAATTGTAGAATGGCTAAATTTAAAAGAAAGGAGGAGAATATATGCAAGAAAGTAAGTGCAAGGTAATTGCTATCACAAATCAAAAAGGTGGCGTTGGTAAAACAACTACTACTTTTAATCTTGGAGTAGCATTAGCAAAACAGGGGAAAAAAGTCTTGTTAGTAGATGTTGATCCACAGAGTAATTTAACGACCTATGCAGGTTGGTACAACTCAGATGAATTAAAATACACTTTATCAGACTTAATGGAGCAATCAATGAATGATGATGAAATTAAAACAAAAGAATGTATATTGCACCATAAAGAAAATGTAGATTTAATTCCTTCTAGTTTAAATCTGTCTGCGTTAGAGAATTCATTAGCCTATGCTATGAGTAGAGAATATACTTTAAGAAATTGTTTATCTGTTGTAAGAAATGATTATGATTATATACTTTTAGATTGTCAGCCAAGTTTAGGAATGCTTACTATAAATGCTCTCGCAAGTGCAGATAGTGTTCTTATTCCAGTTCAAAGTCAGTATTTTGCATTAAGGGGAATGACTGATTTGTTTAAAATAATAAACAAAGTAAGAAGACAAATAAACCCTACACTAAAAATTGATGGAGCATTATTAACATTAGTTGATAGAAGAACTAATCTTTCAAAAGAAATAGAAAAACAGATAACAGAGAATTATGGGAGTATGTTAAAGTTATATAAAACTCAAATACCTCGTGCTATTAAAACTGCTGAATCTACTTCACAAGGAGAAAGCATTTTCTCTTATGATAAAAATGGATTAGTAGCAGAAGCATATTCTTCATTCGCAAAGGAGGTGCTTAACGATGGCAAAGAGCCTATCAAAAATGCCACTACCAAAGTTAGATGACCTTTTTACGACAGAAGAAGAAAGAAATATTGCTAGTTTAGAAAAAGTTGTTGATATAAAAATTACAGATATTGACGATTTTCCAAATCATCCATTTAAGGTTATAGACAATGAAGATATGGAAAAAATGCGAGATAGCATTAAAGAAAATAAAGTTCTTGTTCCTGCTTTAGTAAGACCAAAGCCTAATGGAAGATATGAAATGATTTCTGGACATAGAAGAAAAAGGGCAAGTGAATTAGCCAATAAAGATACCTTACCTTGTATAGTAAGAGAATTAACAGATGATGAAGCAACTATTATAATGGTAGATAGCAATATTCAAAGAGAAGAAATTTTACCTAGTGAAAAAGCCTTTGCATACAAAATGAAATTAGAAGCACTTAGTCATCAAGGAAAAAGAAATGATTTAACTTCTCGACAGGCTGTCGAGAAGTTGACTACTGCTGATGAAGTAGGTAAAGAGTATAATGAAAGTGGCAGACAAGTTCAAAGATATATTAGGCTAACTGAATTAGTACCAGAATTACTTGATAAAGTAGATAATAAAGATATTGCTTTTCTTCCTGCAATAGAATTGTCTTATCTAACAAAAGAAGAACAATACTTTTTGTTGGATTGCATAGACTACAATAGTTGCACTCCATCTCACGCACAGGCAATTAAAATGAAAAAATTAAGTCAAGATGGAAAACTTACAGAAGAAACTATTGATAGTATAATGTCAGAAGATAAGCCTAATCAGGTTCCCAAAATGAAATTCAATGAAAACAGAATAAGAAGTGTACTCCCAAAAAACATTGAAGATAAAAAAATTGAAGATTATGTTGTGAATGCGATTGAATTTTATAACAAACACTTGCAAAGACAAAAGTCTATGGATGCAAGATAATGGGAGTTTGTATTCCACAAATCCCTCCTTACAATCCACCCTAGTATATATTACTAACTGTTATTTACTAACTGAAAGAAAATTGTAGAAGTGCAAGATTAAAAAGTTTAGATTATAATATCACTAAAGGAGTGATAGATATGGGCAAGAAAATACTTTTTTCAGTCAGTATAATTCTTATTTTGAGTAGTGTTGGAATATTTCTTCTTTTCAACAATTTTATTGAAAAAGCAGAAAAGAAAGACACAGTAAACGATGTTGTAGTAGAAGAAAATCAGGAACTTGATGATGAAAAGAATGTTAAAAAAGAGCACGAAACAGAAACAAGTGAAATCATTGATGAAATAGAGGAAAATACTGGTGAAAGTAATGAAACTATTCAAGAAAATACACAAGAAAAAAATTCTAATATTCAAAAAAATGAAAGTAACCAACCTGTTAAAACAGAACAAAATGATGAAAAAAATCAAGTTCAAGAAGAAAAACAAGAATCTACACCAATAGAGGTGCCTAAAGAAGAACAACCTCCACTGATAGATGAAGAATTAGAAAAGTTAAAAAAACAAGTTGAATATGCTACTTATGAGGAATGTCAAAAAGCAGGTTTTGAAAAGGCATTTTCAGACACAGTTAATATTTTAGGATTTAGTTGTCAAGAGGTAATTTATAAAGGTAAAGTTTTAGGTTATAAGTTGCACATTGATTATACAAATCCAATGGAATAATTTATTTTAATAAAAGCAACCATAAAAGGTTGTTTTTTTAATTTTTAGAAAGGAAATGATAAGAATGAAAAAGAAAAAAATAGTATCAGTGTTATTGATTGCACTGACCTTATTTGAAGTATTCGCATTTGCTATTCCAACAATAGTTAATGCTGCTTCAAGTGGAACTTTATCACATCCGAAAGTTCCTGATGTATATTATACAAGACGAGGTGGTGGAAAACCTTATATGTCTGCACAATATGAAACCTATACGATGGATGGAAAAACTGTTTATTGTATAGAGCCAGGAGTTGATATAACTACTACCAGTTATTTAGGGTATGATGGTCTTCAAGCATCACCATATAGTGCTGAAATAAGTAAAAAAATTGAATTGATTGGTCATTATGGATACGATTATCCTGGTCATCAAACATTAAGATATAGAATGGCAGCACAAGCATTGATTTGGGAAACAACAGGAGGACAAATAGTAGAGTTTTGGACACAGGCTTCTGGATATGGTGATTATATTAATATAGATGCAGAAAAAAATGAAATTATGAGATTGGTAAACACTCATTATAATAAGCCAAGTTTTAATGGAACTACACAAGATGCAATAATAGGAAAAGAAATTAAAATCACAGATTCAAACAATGTTTTAAGCGAATATGAAGTGTATAGTTCTGATAATTTATCAGTAAGAATAGAAGGTAATAATATTTATGTAACACCCTTAAAAGTAGGAGTTCAAACTTTGAATGTTGTAAGAAAACACTATGATAATTATACAACTATCGTATATACTGGTAATGGAGTTAATTCACAAAAAATGGGTTATTTTAGATTTTCAGATCCAGTAGTTGCTTCTGTTAAAATTGACACAAAAGGTGGAGATGTGACAGTAAATAAAAATGATAATGACACTCAAACAAATGATCCACAAGGTGTAGAGGCTACTTTAGAGGGAGCAGTATATGGAATTTATAATCTAAATGATGAGTTAGTTGAAAAGGTAACAACTAATAGTGAGGGAAAAGTTACCAGTCCAATTTTACCCGATATTGGAACTTTTTATTTGAAAGAAATTAGTCCAAGCACAGGGTATGAATTAGATACAAATAAATATTATTTTGAAATTACAGTTGATGATTTACACCCATCTATAAATGTCTATGAACAAATTATCAAAAGAGATGTAGAAATAAATAAATATTATGCAAGTGCAGAAACTGGAATTCTAAAACCAGAAGTTGGAATAGAGTTTGGTATTTATGATAGTAAGGGCAATCACGTTACAACTGTTAAGACTGATGAACAAGGATATTCAAAAATAAATCTTGTATATGGAACTTATACAGTAAAACAGTTGAACACAACAGAAGGTCACGAAAAAGTTAAGGATTTTAAAATAGTTGTTAATGGAAATTCACCACAAACCATAAGATATTCATTATCAAATGCTCCAATTACTGCAAAATTAAAATTAGTAAAGACAGATTCTGAATCTGGAAGAGTTATACCATTTCAAAATGTAACATTTAAAATTAAAAATGTTGATACAGATGAATATGTATGTCAAAAAGTAACATATCCAAACAAAGAGGAAATATGTGAATTTAAAACAGATGAAAATGGTGTATTTATCACTCCTTATCCTTTAATGAGTGGAACTTATAAAATTGAAGAATTAACAAGTCCTGATGGATATTTATTAAATCAAGATGGTGTTATTTTTAGAATTGATGAAAATAGTTCAATTATTGAAGATGATGAATATGGTAAATATATAGAAATAGAATTTGCTAATGATAAAATAATGGGTGAAGTTGTAATTGAAAAAACAGGAGAAGCATTTACTATTGAAAATGGAAAGTTCACTTACAAAGATGTTAAATTAAGTGGTGTAGAATTTTCAATTTACGCTAACGAAGATATTACAACATTAGATGGAGTAACCCATTATAAAAAAGGTGAATTTATTAAATCTATTGAAACAGGAGAAGATGGCATAGCAATATTTACAGATCTTTATCTTGGAAAGTATTTAATAAAAGAAACTAAAACATTAGATAATTATGTTATAGATACAACAGAACATTTTGTTGAATTAACTGAAATAGACAATAAAACTGCTATTGTGTCAGAAACTTTACAATTAAAGAATGAATTAAAAAAAGGCGATTTAGAGTTTACAAAAACTGATTTAGTTAATGGAGAACCTATTCCAAACACAACTATTGAAGTTTATACAGAAGATACAAACGAACTAATTTTTACAGGAACAACTGATGAACAAGGTATGATAATTATTAAAAATTTAGTAGCAGGTAAAAAATATTATATTTTAGAGAAAGAAAGTGCGACAGGCTATTTAATTACAGATGAAAAAGTATCTTTTGAAATAAAAGAAAATGGTGAAGTAGTAAAAGCAGAAATGAAAAATAAGCCAATTACAGGGACTCTAGAATTTACGAAAATTGATTTATCTACTGGAACTCCTCTACCTAATACTTTAATTGAAATCTATAACGATAAAGATGAATTAGTATTTTCAGGAAGAACAAATGAACAAGGTATGATAATTGTTAAAGATATGAGATATGGTCGTTACTATATTTTAGAAAAGGAAGCACCTGAAGGATATATTCTTAATGAAGAAAGAATGTATTTTGAAATAAGAGAAGATGGAGAAATCGTTAAAGCAACTATGGAAAATGAAAAAGTAGTAGTAGAAGTTCCTAATACAGGAATAAATGATTATCATATTATTGAACTAATTGGAGGAATTTTAATTATAAGTGGAATAGGAGTTGTTGCTTATTATGTTAAAAAGAAAAG
The DNA here is from genome assembly GCA_958413095.1 of uncultured Clostridium sp. Lineage (GTDB taxonomy): Bacteria > Bacillota > Clostridia > TANB77 > CAG-508 > CAG-269. Next base: position 39,132 of record CATYUF010000007.1, on the reverse strand, counting down.
AAAATAATAAGAACAAAGATAAAAAGAGTCAACTTTTAATAGTTGGCTCTTTACTTATCTTATTGGGTTTAGGTGTAATAATTGGAAAAATATATTTTGATATAAGGTCAGATAATTTAGAAAATATTGCATTAGTAGAATTTTATGAAGAACAAGAAGAAATAAACAATAATATATCTTCCGAAAAGGAAGAAGAAACAAATATTGAAAAAGAAGAAGTAAAAAGTACAACACCATTAGATTATATTGCTGTCTTAAAAATACCAAGCATTGGTTTAGAAAAGGGATTAGTTAGTAAAGATAGTTACTATAATAATGTTAATAAAAATATTAAGATACTTGATGAATCTGATATGCCAGATGAAGAAAATGGGAATGTAATATTAGCAGCACATAGTGGTAATGGAAAAAATGCTTTCTTTAAGAACTTAAATAAATTAAAAATAGATAATATAGTTAGTATTTTTTACAACGGCTATGAGTACAGATACAGAATGGTTAATACTTATGATGTAGAAAAAACAGGTACTGTAGAAATTTTAAGAAATGTTCAAAAGAATACTTTAACTCTTATTACTTGCCGTCACAATACTAATAAACAGATTGTAATCATTTGTGAATTAGTTGAAAGAATATAGGAGGTTATGCAATGGAAACAAAAAATAATCTTAATCAAATAACTAAAACATTAGATAAATTATTTAGTGCAGGGTTTAATACCGAAAAAAAGATATTAGCAATGCAATTAGAAGATTTAGAAAAAATAAACAATCTTACTTCATCAGAGATGATGATAATAATAGAGTTTAAAAGGTCTATTAAAAATAAGCAAATAATCGCTTTTTTAAGTGGTTATAAAGAGAAAGGAAATGATAAGAATGAAAAAATTTGAAATAGATGTAGATATTAATGGAACTATTACTTTTGAAGTGGAGGCAAAAAATAGAAAAGAAGCCCAAGCAAAAGTAGATGATATATTGAAAAATACTTCTGTAAAAGAGGCAATAGGACAATATAGAAATAATATAGTTTTAAATCAAAGAGTAAAACAAGATAAATATATGGAAAGATAGGAGGAAAATGATATGGCTTATTCAAAAAGAATACCACCAATTAAAATAAAACTAAACATAAATGAGTTTAATAAACTTAATGAGATATTGGAAAATATAATAAATTCTGATAATGAACTTTATTCAAAAAAATCAGCAAAATTAAAAGAAAAATTGTTAAGATATAGTGTTCCAATAAAAAATGAAAATGAGGAAACAAAAGTAGATATTAGACTTTATAACAATGAAATAGTAGATTTATTTTATATTTTATTTTATGGAATAGAGGATATGATTTCTGTTGAAACAAATTACTTTGATGTATTGTTGCAAGTAAGAGAAAAAATAAAAGAAGAAAAAATGGCAAGTGAATAAATAGTCTAATTTAGAATAGGAGGTGTAATATGGCAAGTAAATTAAGACTAATTACAGACCTTTATGGAGAAACTTTAACTAAAATAAGCAGTTCTCCTGAAGATTGGATGTCTTTTTTGGAATGTGCTGCAATGAACTACAAATATCCTTTCAATGATCAAGTTTTAATTTATGCACAAAAACCTACGGCAATAGCCTGTGCAAAAATAGAGGCTTGGAATAAACAAGTTGGTAGATGGGTTAATCGTGGTGCAAAAGGAATTGCTCTTTTGTCTGAAGAAAATGGTTATACTAATTTAAGATATGTATTTGATATTGCAGATACCAATAGTAAACTTGGTAAAAGTTTTAGATTATGGTCAGTTTCAAAACCTTATGAATTAGATATTATTGAGTCATTAGAAAATAAGTACGGAGAACTTGCTGATAAAAGTTCTCTGGGACTTGCAATTAAGTCGGTATCAAAAATAATTGTTGAAGATAATATACAAGATTATTTAGATGATTTAATATTCTATAAAGAAAATAGTTCTCTTGAATCATTAGATAATGAAAATATAAAAGTATTATTTCAAAAGGCATTAGAAAATAGTATTGCATTTTCAATAATTAAAAGATGTGGATTAAATCCAAATGAATATTTTACAAGTAGCGATTTTAGTGATTTATTAAATTTTGATAGTTTTGATACAATAACGAGAATTGGTGTAGCAACAAGTGAAATATCCGAAATGGGACTTCGTGAAATATATAATACTATTAAAAATCTGCGAATTAATGAAATAAATAAAATTCGCACATTTGATATAGACAGTAATTTATCTTATGATATAAGCGAAAGCAGAAATACTATTGAAAGGAGGAATAATAATGAATATAACTTACACACGTCAAGGGGATTACGAGATACCGAACTTAACAGTACCGGAAAACAAGATTCAAGTGGAGGGCAAATACGCAATGATGAGGTTAAGATACTTGAAAGAGAACAAGAAATCTCTATACACAACTCTACTAATGAGCAATCAACTTCCGCAACATTTAATGCATATTCAACAAACAGCAATGGAGAGGATAGAACAAATAGTATCAGAGATGAAAGCCAAAGAGAATATAACAGAGAGTTTGAAACAACAAGACCAAATGAAGTGGGTACAAATGATGAACAACTTGAAGTTGTCAGCAGAGGAGATAGTAATGAACGAATTGATTTACGCTTAAATGTTTATAATGCAACAGAACATCATCCTTATGTTGTAGTAGAAGAAAAGATAAATCAAATATTAAGTACAACCCCACATATAAGAAAATCAAACAAAGAAATAAAAGATTATTTTGCTAATGAGAAAGATATTAGTAAAAGAGCAGAATTTCTTAAAGAAATGTTTAATTCAGATTATACCGGTGTTATAGTTGATGACCAGATGTATGGTTATAAAACTTTTGACAACGGTATTTTATTTTGGAAAGGTAATTTTTTATCAAGAGATACAGAAACTTTAGTAAGTTGGGAAGATTTAACTTATCATTATGATTCAATGATATTGCTAAATCAGTTAAATGATAGAATTGAGCCTTTGCCAAGTATAACAGACCAATTAAGTTTTATTGATGACAATAGTGAAAAAATGGTGTCAGATTTAGAATTTACTCAAGAATTCATAGATAAATATTTAACTGAACAACATACCGAAACAAAGTACAGAACTTATGAGGTATTTCAAAAAAGTTTATCAACAGAAGAAAATATAAATTATCTTAAAAATTCTTATGGTATGGGTGGAGCAACTCATACTGTAAAAGGATCTGGTATAGGTGTTAGTTATGATGCAAAAGGAATGCGTTTTAATCGTGGTTATTTTGATGCTAGTGCTAAAGAACAATTATTTAAGTGGAATTATATTGCCAATAGAATAAAAACGCTTATTCACGAAGATAGATACTTAAATAAAAAAGAATTAGAAGAATATCCTAATTGGCTTGAAAAAGAAGAACAAGAAAGAGAGTTTATAGAGGCAAGTAAAAACCTTGCAGACAACATTTTATTAGAACAAACTGAAGAAGAATACGAGTATCAATATCATTTAGGGGATAAGGTTTATATTGGAGCAGATGAATATGAAATACTAAATATTGGGATTTCTAATATAGTTCTATATGATTACCAATACCCATTATTTAATCGTGAAATGTCAAAAGAAGACTTTGACAAAAAAGTTAAAGAAAATCCTGCTAATGACCATCTTAAAGTTAAAATAAGTGAAATTCAAAAGCAAAAACAAGAAGAAAATAATGCTGAAGAACATACGAAAAAGGAACAAAAAGAAACGTTTATTGAAGAAAATATAGAAAAAGAAGAAATAATTGTTCCAGAATTTGAAAAGAAAAAAAGTAATAGAATAAGAAGTTTTGATATACACCCAGAAATACCTACTGTCAATCGTAGTCAGTTTAGAATATCTGATGATAGATTAGGAGAAGGTACTCCAAGAGAGAAATTTAATAATAATGTTGAAGCAATTAAGATTTTAAAAAAATGCGAAGAAAAAGATAGATTTGCTACTCCAGAAGAACAAGAAATACTATCTAAATATGTTGGATGGGGAGGTCTTTCACAAGCATTTGATGATATGGATTCTTCTTGGAGTAATGAATATCATATTTTAAAGAACTTACTTGATGAAACAGAGTATTCACAAGCACGAGAATCAACTTTAACGGCATTTTATACACCCCCAATAGTAATTAGGTCTATGTATAAAGCGTTAGAGAATATGGGGCTTAAAACCGGTAATATATTAGAGCCTAGTTGTGGAATAGGAAACTTTATAGGAATGATTCCAGAATCATTAAAAGATTGTAAGTTATATGGTGTTGAACTTGATTCAATAAGTGGAAGAATAGCAAGACAACTATATCAAAAATCTTCTGTTGCAGTACAAGGATATGAAGATACTAATCTTCCTAATTCTTTTTTTGATGTTGCAATAGGAAATGTTCCATTTGGAGATTTTAAAGTATTAGATAAAAAATATGATAAAAACAATTTTTTAATTCACGATTATTTCTTTGCTAAAACACTTGATAAAGTAAGACCAGGTGGAGTTATTGCATTTATAACTTCTAAAGGTACACTAGATAAAGAAAATCCAAGTCTAAGAAGATATATTGCACAAAGAGCAGACCTGTTAGGAGCAATAAGACTACCTAATAATACTTTTAAAGCAAATGCAGGTACAGAAGTCACATCAGATATTATATTCTTACAAAAAAGAGATTCAATAACTGATATAGAGCCAGACTGGGTATATTTAGGAGAAAATGAAAATGGAATTAAGATGAATCAATATTTCATTGATAATCCAGGAATGATAATGGGAAATATGGAAATGATTTCTACTAGGTTTGGTTATGATTCTGCTTGTATATCTGATGGCTTAAATTTAGAAGAAAAACTTAATGAAGCAACTTCAAATATTCACGCTGAAGTTAAGGAATATGAACTAGATGATATAGGCGAAGAAGATAATTCTATTGAAGCAGATTTAACTGTTAGAAACTTCTCATATACCTTAATTGATGATAAAATTTATTTCAGAGAGAATAGTAGAATGTATCCACAAGAACTTGCTATGACAACTGAAAATAGAGTAAAAGGTCTTATTGAAATAAGGGACTGTGTGAGAACTCTTTTGGAGAATCAGACAGAAGACTATCCAGATGAAGATATAAAGAGAGAGCAGATTAAATTAAATCGTTTATATGATACTTTTACAAAGAAATATGGATTAATCAATAGCAGAGGAAATAACTCTGCTTTTTCTAATGATTCAAGTTATTATCTATTATGCTCTCTTGAGATTTTAGATGAAAATGGTAATCTTGCAAGAAAAGCAGATATGTTCACTAAAAGAACAATTAAACCTAAAACAGAAATAACATCAGTAGATAATTCTAACGACGCTTTAATTGTTTCACTTTCTGAAAAAGCAAGAGTTGATATAGAATTTATGCAACAACTTTGTAATAAGAATATGGATGAAATGCTTAAAGAATTAGAAGGAGAAATATTTAATGTTCCTGAATATGGAGAGTCTAATCATTGGGTGACAGCAGATGAATACCTTTCTGGAAATGTAAGAGAAAAATTAAGAATAGCAGAAAAATTTGCAGAAACTGATGATAGATTTAATATTAATGTAAAGTATCTTAAAGAAGTTCAACCAAAAGATTTAAGTGCAAGTGAAATTAGTGTAAGGTTAGGCTCAACTTGGATACCACCAGAAGATATAAAAGTTTTTATAGAATATCTTTTAAATCCTAGTTATTATGCAAGTAGAAATATAAATGTCCATTATATGGAATCTACTTCTGAATGGTATATAGATGGGAAAAGTTATGATAGGTACAATGTAAAAGCCACTAATACTTATGGAACAAGTAGAGCAAATGCTTATAAAATTATTGAAGATAGTTTGAACTTAAAAGATACTAGAATATATGATTATTATGAAGATGAAAACGGAAAAAAAGTTGCAGAATTAAACAAAAAAGAAACGGCGATTGCCCAAGCAAAACAAGAACAAATTAAACTTGCTTTTGAAGAATGGATATGGAAAGATCCAGAGCGTAGAGAACGATTAGTTAAATCATATAATGAAAGATTTAATTCTATTAGACCTCGTGAATATGATGGAAGTCATATAACCTTTGATGGTATGAATCCAGAAATAACTTTAAGAAAACATCAGGTAAATGCAATAGCAAGAATTCTTTATGGAGGAAATACTTTACTTGCTCACGAAGTTGGAGCAGGTAAAACATTTGAAATGGTGGCTGCTGCAATGGAATCAAAAAGATTAGGACTATGTAATAAATCTTTATTTGTAGTTCCTAATCATATCGTTGAACAATTTGGTCAAGAGTTTTTGCAACTCTATCCCAGTGCAAATATTTTGGTTACAACAAAAAAAGATTTCCAAACTGCCAATCGTAAAAAGTTTTGTTCAAGAATTGCAACAGGAGATTATGACGCCATCATTATTTCACATTCTCAATTTGAAAAAATACCAATGTCAGTAGAACGACAAATTGCTATAATACAAAAACAAATTGATGATATAACATTTGGAATACAAGATTTAAAAAATAGTAATGGCGAAAGATTTTCTATTAAGCAAATGGAGAAAACAAAAAAGAATTTAGAAACAAAACTTGCAAAATTAAATGATACTTCAAGAAAAGATGATGTTATAACTTTTGAAGAATTAGGTGTTGATAGAATATTTGTAGATGAAGCACATTATTATAAAAATCTTTTCTTATATACGAAGATGAGAAATGTTGGAGGTATTGCACAAACCGAAGCACAAAAGTCATCAGATTTATTTATGAAATGCAGATATTTAGATGAACTTACAGGTGGAAAAGGAGTAATTTTTGCAACAGGTACACCAGTTTCTAATTCAATGGTAGAGTTATATACTATGCAAAGATATTTACAATATGGAGAATTAGAAAAAAGACATTTGCAACAATTTGACGCTTGGGCTTCAACATTTGGCGAAACAGTTACTGCAATAGAATTAAGCCCAGAAGGTACAGGTTATAGAGCAAAAACTAGATTTGCAAAGTTCTTTAATTTACCAGAACTTATGGCAATGTTTAAGGAAGTTGCTGATATACAAACTTCTGATATGCTTAATCTTCCGGTACCAAAAGCAAACTATCATAATATAGTCATAGAGCCTAGTGAGATTCAAAAAGAACTTGTAAAAGAACTATCTGAAAGAGCAGAAAGAATAAGAAATAGAATGGTAGATTCTTCTATTGATAATATGTTAAAAATAACTAATGATGGAAGGAAATTAGCACTTGACCAAAGATTATCTAATGAAATGTTAGACGATTTTGATAAAAGTAAAGTTGCAACTTGTGCAGATAATATCTATGATATTTGGAACAAAACAAGTCCTAATAAATCTGCTCAACTTGTATTTTGTGATTTATCAACTCCACATAATGATGGAAAGTTTAATGTATATGATGACTTAAAAAAGAAACTTATTGATAGAGGAATACCAGACGAAGAAATTGCATTTATTCACGATGCAAATACAGATGCAAGAAAGCAAGAATTATTTAATAAAGTTAGGCGTGGACAAGTAAGAGTTTTGATGGGTAGCACTCAAAAAATGGGGGCAGGAACTAACTGTCAAGATAGATTAATTGCATTGCACGATTTAGACTGTCCGTGGCGACCAAGTGATTTAATTCAAAGGAGTGGAAGAATAATTAGACAGGGAAATAAAAATCCGGAAGTAGATATTTATAGATATGTAACGGAGGGAACTTTTGATGCATATTTATATCAGTTAGTAGAAAATAAACAAAGATTTATTTCTCAAATAATGACCTCAAAGACTCCTGTAAGATTTGCTGAAGATATTGATGAAACTGCATTATCTTATGCAGAAATTAAAGCACTTGCAGCAGGAAATCCAGATATAATTGAAAAGACAGAACTAGATACACAAGTCGCAAAATTAAAGTTATTAAAACAAACTCATTTAAGTGAAATATATGCATTAGAAGATAAAGTTATTAAATATTATCCTAATGAAATAAAAAGATTAGAAAATAGAATTGAAGATATGAAAGAAGATTTAGAGTATTTTAATTCTAATAATACAGAAGATAATTCGTTTGAGAAAATGACTATTAGAGGCGAAGACTTCATAGAAAGAAAAGAAGCAGGAGAAAAAATAATAGAAATATGTAAATCAATGACTAATCCAGAGCCAATAGAAATAGGAGAATATAAGGGGTTTAAAATGATGTTATCATTTGATACTTTTGATAGGAAATTTTATATGGGAATGAAAAATAATTTATCATATAAAGTAGAATTAGGAAGTGATCCAAGTGGAAATATAACCCGTATTGACAATGTATTAAATAGCATTGAAAATAAACTTTCTAATGCAGAAAGCAATCTTGAAGATACCAAAAAAAATTATGAAAATGCAAAATTAGAAATAAAAAAACCATTTCCACAAGAGGAAGAATTAAAAGCCAAATCTAAACGATTAGATGAACTTAATATTAAATTAAATCTTAATGAAAAAGATAAAGAAATTGTTGACGATGGTGGCGAAGAAATTAGTGATAATCATACACCTAATAAAGATTATGAAAGATAATTTTATTATTATATTAGAGCGATTTTAGATAAAAACTATTATCGCTCTTTTAAATTTTTAAGAAAGGAATTGATATTATGGAAGAAAAAATAAGACAAGAATTGTATGAAAAATTAGAACAAGAACTTACTTCTTATAAACAGGAATTATCTACTTTAACTACAAAGGAGATAATTGATAAATCTTATGAAACAACTGTTAAAGAAGAAGTTATTTATCTTTTTTATCCAGAGTCAAAACAATTTGAGATAGATGAACTTAAAGCATTAAAAAATGAAAAAAATTCATTAGAAACTCTGTATCAAGGATGGATGGATTCTGACTTAAATATAAATCAAATACTAGAAGATAGTGTTAGAGATACTGTGTCTGATTTAGCAGATGAATATAGAGAAAAGCAATCAAAGAAAAAAGATAAAGAAAGGTAGGTAATAGTATGGCATATTATCAACCAGAAGAAATACAAAGAGCAAAGGAAATGGATTTATATACTTATTTAAAAAACTATGAGCCAGAAGAATTAGTATATTTTAGTAGAGGAACTTATATGACTCGAACACACGATAGTTTAAAAATAAGTAATGGAATGTGGTATTGGTTTTCAAGAGGAATAGGAGGAAAAACTGCATTGGAATATTTAATTAAAGTTAGAGATTATACTTTTATACAAGCAGTAGAAACTATTTTAGGTTATTCTAATGTAAAACCACCAACTATGTATCAACAGCCCAAAAAAGTTCAAAATATTAGACTTATTTTACCAAAAAGGTCTAAATCAACTGATAAGATAATTAGTTATTTGTCTAGTCGTGGAATTGACAAAGACATAATAAATGAGTGTATAGATAATAGATTAATTTATGAAGATTTACCAAATCACAATGTTGTTTTTGTTGGATATGATAAAAATAATGTTCCAAGATATGCAGGAATTAGAGGTACAAATAGTAGTAGATATATGAAAGATGCTTATGGTAGTCATAAGGCATTTTCTTTTAAACTAGAATCAACAGAAAAAACAGATTCAGTTCATTTGTTTGAAAGTGCGATTGATTTATTATCGTATGCAACATTAAAGAAAATGGAAAATAAAGAGTGGTATAATGATAACCTTTTATCTCTTGCAGGAGTATATCAACCTGCAAAAAAAATTGATGAAAGTAAGATACCACTAGCATTAAATTATTATTTAAATCAGAATCAAGATATTGAAAAAATATATCTTCATTTTGATAATGATAGTGCAGGAAGAATAGCAACAATGGCACTCAAAACTATTCTTCCAAAAAAATATGAAGTCATTGATGATCCACCACTAATAGGAAAGGATTTCAATGACTTTTTGTGTGCTAAAAAAGGAATTAATTATAAAAAAAGATATGAAAAAGAAAGGTGAGATATTATGAAATTTGATTATTTAAAATTAGCAAATATTATTAAAACAAGGAGGAACGAAGTAGGTATTTCTACAAGAAAACTTGCCGAAAAAATAGGTGTAAGTCACGCAGAAATATCTAGATTTGAGAATGGATTAAAGCCTAGTTTTTATTTTATTCCATTCGTAAAAATGTGCAATGAATTAGGATTAGATGTTAATTTTTTATTAGAAACTGTTGGTCTTTTAGAAGAAGAACAAGAAAAAAAATATGAGGTTAAAATTAAAAATGTCAATGAAGATTATTTTGAAATAATGGCAAAAAATCCAAGAGAAGCAGCAATTATTGTTACAAAATTTGTGATAGAAAATGGAATTATTGAGTTAGATTCTAGCCAAGAAATTGTTGTAGATGTTGTAGAAATTTTTGATGAAGAAGAAGAAAATTCAGATGAAATAGAAGAAGAAATGGATGAAGAATTTTCTTCAGAATGTCCTTGTGAAAGTTGTATATATTATTGCCCTTATTGTGGCGAATGTACCTATGGGGAGTAAATTTATTGTCTAGCCAGCACTGAATTCATACTCCCGTACGAATTCGGTTGTGGGGAAATCCCCAATCCCCTTGCTAGAAAAACAATATTAAAAAGAAAGGAAGATGATTAATTATGAGTCAATTATTATTTTTTATTTTAGGTTTTATTATAGGAGGTCTTGGAATGACTACTTTGATGTGTTGCTTACAAATAAATCGTATAAATGAATTAGAAAGACAAATAGTTTTAAAAGATGAAATAGAAGAAGAACCGGAGGTAGTAAAATGCGAAGTCGTAGAATAAAAAAACAAATATGGCTTAGCGAAGAAGAAGATTATATAATGAAATGTAATTCAGAGGCAGTTGGAATGAATGCCTCTGATTATATTAGACATTTAATTGTAGGTTATAAGCCAAAAGAAAAACCACCAGAACAATTTTATGAAGATATGAAAGGTATTCGTAAAATAGGAAACAATATAAATCAAATTGCAAGAATGGCTAATGCAAAAAAAGTTATTGATGTTCCTCATCTAAAAAAAGAAATAGATAAATTAGATGAACTAATAGTTGATATGAAAAACAAATATCTCCGTCCAGATAAATAAAAATAATTTTTGTAGAACTATATAAAAAAATAAAATAAAATGATATAATAATCTTATAAAAATTACTTGAAAATTTAAGATGATAAATAGTAATTTGAAAGTGAGGTAATATTATGGAAAACAAAAAAGTCAATAAGAAAGAAATTAAAGATGAAACTAAAACATATATGTTAGAGGGAATGTCAGTAGGAATGTGTATCGGAACATCATTAGGAGTGATTATAGGAGTGTTCGCTGATAATATCCCTATATGTATATGTTTTGGAATAAGTATAGGTTTATGTGTTGGTTTAGGAATAGGATCTTTAATTAAAAAAGATAAGCAGTAATTTGAAATTATAAAAAGGAATGATAAGATTGAAAACAGAAAAAGAAAAAATGATTTCTGGAGAAAAATACAATCCTGCTAATCCTAAACTTGTTTTTGAACGAGCACGAGCAAATAGAATATGTAATAAGTATAATAAAAGGAATTTTAATGAGATAAATATGAGATCACGATTAATGAGAAAATTAATAAACACCAGTGGAATATTTTGGATTAAACCACCATTTTTTTGTGATTATGGATATAATATTTTTATTGAAAAAAATGTTATGCTTAATTATGGTTGCGTAATATTAGATGTTTGCCCTGTAAAAATAGGAGAACATACTTTAATTGGACCAAATACCCATATTTATACTGCTTGTCATTCATTAGTTCCAGATGAAAGAATTTCAGATATTGAATTTGGCAAACCTGTAACTATTGGTAAAAATGTATGGATTGGAGGGAATTGTACCATTTTGCCTGGAGTTACTATTGGTGATAACTCGGTTATTGGTGCTGGAAGTGTAGTAACAAAAGATATTCCAAACAATTCAGTAGCAGTAGGTAATCCAGCAAAAGTGAAATCAAAAAATTAGTTATATAAATTAAAATACTATTAAGTAGGAGATGGAAAATATGAAAGAACTAGTAGATTTTATTGTTTTATTTCTTTTATATATTTTTATATTTTACAAGAGATGGAAATTAAAAGGAAAAGATGTATTATTTATAAATACTATAATGTATATATATTTATCATTTGTATTGTATTTTACTTTAATGCCAATAATCGCTTCTTTACCATTTATATTTAATCACTCTTATGTGCCAATGAATTTAGTGCCTTTCATTGACGTTTCAAGTGGCAAAGGAGATTTTATTAGACAAGTAGTTTTAAACATTATAATGACAATTCCATTTGGATTTCTATTGCCACTTATTAAAAACAAGAAAACAAACTTAATAAAGATAATATTATATACATTTTTATTAAGTTTAGGTATTGAGTTATTACAACCTTTAATAAATGATTTTAGATCATCAGATATAACAGATTTAATAACAAATGTACTTGGTGGAATTATTGGCTATATATTGTATATAATATTTAAACCATTAACAACTAAAATATTGCATTATATAAAAGAAGAATAAAGACCAAATTACAGTTTAGTGGTATGATATAAAAATAGTAATTTGTTGAGGAGGTCAATTATGAATAAGAAAAATGACACAATAACAAAAACAGTTAAAACTGGTATTACTTTTGGAAGTGCGTTAGCAATGGTTATCAGTTATGTAAATTGGCATTCAGTTGGTTGGGCAATTGTTCATGGATTAATGAGTTGGGTGTATGTCATTTACTATATAATTAGATATTAAATTACAATAAGTAGAGTAGGTAATATAGTTGAAATTATCTACTCTTTATTATATAATGAGAACATAAGATAGTAATTTACCAAAAAGATTGTCAGTAATGACAGTCTTTTTTGTACGACAGGCAGTTATACAAATAAATTAGTTCAGTGCAACTAATCTATTTTTTTATTATATATTGACTTTTAACGATAACTACTATAAAATATAGTAGTGTAGTTTATAGTAGAAAGGAGGACATTAAATATATGAAAAATTATGACAATTATTTTCTTCCTGTAGATAATATGGAAGAAGCAAAAAGATACTATGAGGAAATATTGGGGTTAAAAAAGAAATTTGATTTCTCTGATAAGGGAATGGTTGCTTATAATATTGGAAATGAAGAACCTGCAATAATTTTAAAAGACAAAAATAAATTTGAGAATTTAAAGCCTACAATATGGTTTGAAGTAGAAGATGTTGCAATCTTCTATAAAGAAATGTTGAATAATGATATAAAATTTTTGAGTGAGCCTTTTAAAATTGGAACTGGTAATGCAGTCGAGTTTGAAGATCCATTTGGAAATAGACTTGGCGTTACAGATTATATTAAGTAAGGAGTAGAGATTATGTCAAATATAGATTTGGTATTATTAGGACTTATTAAACAAAAATCACAAAGTGCTTATGATATTAAAAAAAATATAGAATATCGTAATATACCAAGATGGGTAAAAATTAGTGAACAGTCTATTTATAAGAAAGTATTACAATTAGAATCAAAAGAATATATTGTTAGCCATAAAGAGAAAGAGGGAAATATGCCAGATAAAGCAATATATACTATTACTAACAAAGGTAATGATTATTTTAATAAACTTATGAATGATATTTCAAATTCTGATGTTAGTCTATATTTGGATTTTAATGTTATTATCACGAATTTAGATTTAGTAGATGATGAACAAAAACAGATTCTTGTTTCTAATATAAAATCAAAGATATTAGAATTAAAAGAATTACTAAATGAAAGACGTTCTCATAGACAACATATTCCTAATGTTGGAAAACAAATGTTCAAACAACAATTAGCATTAGTAGAAACATTAGAAAAGTGGATAATTGATTTTGAGAATAGTTTAAAAGAACAAAATTAGCAAATATTGATTTTAAGTTAAAAGATAAATTTGTAGGGAGGGAAATTCTATGAAAATAATCAACATTGGTATTCTTGCTCATGTAGATGCAGGAAAGACGACCTTAACGGAAAGTCTGCTTTATACAAGTGGAGCAATTTTAGAATTAGGCAGTGTAGATAAGGGAACAACAAGGACAGATACTATGTTTTTAGAACGTCAGCGTGGAATCACAATTCAGGCAGCAGTTACTTCTTTTAATTGGAATGACTACAAAATCAATATTGTAGATACTCCTGGACATACAGATTTTATAACAGAAGTGTATCGTTCCTTATCTGTTCTTGATGGAGCAATTTTAGTAATTTCTGCTAAAGATGGTGTACAAGCACAAACCCGAATACTATTCCATGCACTTCAAAAAATGAATATACCAACAATTATTTTTATAAATAAAATAGATCAGGATGGAATTAACTTAAATAATATTTATCAAAATATCAAAGAAAAACTTTCAAATGATATTATTGTTATGCAAAATGTAACATTAACTCCAGAAATATCAATTAAAAATATCATTGATTTAGATGATTGGGATCCTGTAATTTCCAAAAATGATAAACTTTTAGAAAAATATATTGTAGGAGAAAAATTGACTATACAAGAATTAATGTATGAAGAATATAGGTGTGTTAAAAAAGGTTCGTTGTTTCCTATATACCATGGAAGTGCTAGAAATAATATAGGGACTCAACAACTTATCGAAGCTATTTCAAATCTTTTTTGTTCTGAAATGAATGAGAATGATTCAGAACTATGTGGAAGAGTTTTTAAAATTGAATATACAGACCATAAGCAAAGATTAGTTTATTTGCGTCTTTATAGTGGAACATTACACTTACGAGATACAATTATGTTGCCAGAAAAAAAGAAAATGAAACTTACAGAAATATATATTCCTTCAAATGGGGAAATGATACAGACAAAAATAGTTTGTTCTGGAGATATTTTTATTATACCTAACAATACATTAAGATTGAACGATATTATAGGAAATGAAAAGATTTTGCCATGCAATGTATGGAATGACAAGACTGTACCAATACTACGAACAAGAATTGAACCGATAAAAATAGAAGAGAGAGAAAAATTATTGGATGCTCTTACAGAAATTGCAGATACTGATCCTCTTTTACGTTATTATGTTGATACGATAACACATGAAATCATCATTTCTTTTTTAGGAACAGTGCAGTTAGAAGTTATCTGTTCTCTGTTGATTGAAAAATATCACATAAACATAAGAATCGAAGATCCAACCGTAATTTATTTGGAAAAGCCATTACAAAAGGCAGATTATACTATTCATATTGAAGTACCACCAAATCCATTTTGGGCATCAATTGGATTATCAATAACTCCACTTCCAATTGGCACTGGAATACAGTACGAAAGCAAAGTTTCACTCGGTTATTTAAATCAAAGTTTTCAAAATGCAGTAAGAGAAGGTATTAATTATGGACTGGAGCAAGGATTGTATGGTTGGAAAGTGACAGATTGTAAAATATGTTTTGAATATGGTGTTTATTATAGCCCTGTTAGTACTCCCTCGGATTTTCGCTTTCTTGCCCCAATTGTACTTGAACAAACATTGAAAAAAGCGGGAACGCAATTATTAGAGCCATATCTTTCGTTTATACTTTTTACACCAGAGGGATACTTTTCTCGTGCATATAAAGATGCACAAAAACATTGTGCAATAATTGAAACAAGTCAATCAAAAAATGATGAAGTTATTTTTACAGGACATATTCCTGTACGTTGTATTAATGAATATCGTAATACTTTAACTCTATATACAAATGGGCAAGCAGTTTTTTTGACAGAATTAAAAGATTATCAAATTGCTACTTGTGAACCAGTTATTCAATCACGTAGACCAAATAATCGAATAGATAAAGTACGCCATATGTTTAATAAAAAAGAAAATTAAGTTACTATTCACTAAAATTACAATTTATTAAGCAGACAATTTATGGGCTTATCAGAAATGATAGGCTCTTTTTTTATGGGAGGTAAAATGAAAAAATTAAGAAAACTTTGGATTAATTTCTGGGGACACAGATATAGAGTTTTTGAAGAAGATAATAAAGTATGTGATATACTTATTTATCATAGAAAAATATATATAATAAAGGAGTGATTATGGCAACAACAGGTATATGGAAAATAGAAAAAAGATTAGATAATGTATTAGATTATACTACAAATGTAGAAAAGACAAAACATAATGAAAATAATAATTATTACGATTTACACAATGTGATTGAATATGTAGAATCAGATTATAAAACAGAGGAACAACTTTTTGTATCAGGAATTAATTGTAGTCCTAAAACAGCACTTGAAGAAATGAGTATTACAAAAGAACAATATGGAAAAACAGATGGAATACTTGGATTTCACGCATTTCAATCTTTTGCAGAGGGAGAAGTTACACCAGAACAATGTCACGCTATTGGAGTAAGACTTGCTGAAGAAATGTGGGGAGATAGATTTGAAGTTGTTGTTAGTACACATATTAATACAAATCATTATCATAATCACTTTGTTATAAATTCTGTATCGTTTAAAGATGGAAAAAGATATTATGATAAAAGAGAAACTTATGCAGAATTAAGAAGATTATCTGATTCGTTGTGTGAAGAATATGGACTATCAGTTATACAAGAAAAGCCTTGTAGAAATAGTAAAATAAATTTTGCTAATTATCAAAAAGATTTAAATAATAAAGTTAATTATTATTCTATTGCAAAAGAAGATTTAGATAGGGCAATAGGTATGGCTACTTCTTATTATGACTTTGAAGATTTAATGAAAGCAATGGATTATGAACTTATTTATAGAGCCAATAAATTAAGTATAAAAAGAAGTCCATATAAAAAAAATATTCGCATTGAAAGATATTTTGGTAGTGAATATTCTATTGAAAGAATTACGCAAAGAATTGAAGAAGAACACATTAAGAAAGTTCCATTTATTGAAGAATATGGAATTAATAAAAAGATTAATGCTAATTATTATAAAAAGCGAAAACCAAAGGGATTTTATGCTTTATATATTCATTATTGTTATCTCTTAAAAGTTTTTCCCAAAAAATATCCTTATCAAAAATTATCTCCTGCTATTCGTGCTGATGTTAGGAAGATGGAAGATATATCAAATGAAACTAAACTGCTTGTCAGAAATAATTTAAAAACTGATGAGCAGTTTTTTTCGTTTAAAGAAGAAAAGGAAAAACGACTTAACGATTTGATGGATCAAAGAAGTAAACTTTGGTACAAACATAAAAAATCAAAATCTAAACAAGAAAAAGATGAAATAAGGGAACAAATTAATGAATTAAATAAGGAAATTACTCCATTACGAAAGGAGGTGGTGCTATGTAAAAATATATTAGAGAGAAGTAAGAAGATAGAAAAAAATCTTCAAGAATTATCTGATGAAAATATAAAAGTAAAGGAGGTAGAAAAAAATGAACACATCAGGTGACGCTGCTGAATCTATTGTAAGAATGAGTTTGCAAGGATTTGAAGTAGCAGTAAGATTAAGTGGAAGTGGTGCAAAAAATGTTGCAGCATTATTAGTGGCAATATTAAAAGACAAACAACAAACAAAGGGAAAAACAAGACTTACTAATATGCTTAAATCTGGGAAAGAACTTAAAGTATTTACTGTAAAAGAAGAAGATTTAAAAAAGTTTACTGAAGAAGCCAAAAGATATGGAGTATTATTCTGTGCTTTAAAGAGTAAAGGTAAAAGTGTAGATGGTATGGTAGATATTATGGTTCGTGCAGAAGATGCAAGTAAAATAAATCGTATTGTTGATAGATTTAATCTTTCTACTTATGATAAGGCTTCTATTAAAAGTGAAATTCAAAAGACAAAAGATAGCAAAGACAAGGGAGTTGTTATAAAAAGTGTAGAAGAAAGACTTGTAGATGACATTTTATCTAAACCAATTAATAAGGAGGAAAATGAAATGTCAAACCCCCAATTGGCAAAAACGGAAAAAAACCCTCCGTTAGAGCCTACCTTAAACAACAAAAACAAGTTAGACAAGGGTACTAAATCTGATAAACCTTCTGTTAGAGAAGAAATAAAATCAATTAAAGAAGAACAGAAGAAAGAAAGAGATTTAGATAAGTCTGAACTTAAAAATGAAAAAACTGAAAAAAATAAGACAACTAAACATAAACAACCAAAATCAAAAAAGAAAAAATCAAAAGAAAGAGGGTAATAAAATATGAATGATTTGGATGAAATAATGGCAAAAGCCAATGGTAGTAAAACTACTCAAAATAAAAAGCCATTTGATAAAAATGCTTGGATAGAAAAAAAACAACAAGAAAGACAAGAAGTATACGATTTAATGGATAAAATGGCAAATGAAATTAAATCAGATGTTAATAAATATAAACAGTATTTAGAAGTTCAAGGCAGATTAGATAAATACTCTGTTGGTAATGCACTTGTAATTACTGCAACACTTCCTACTGCAACACAATTAAAAGAATTTAATGATTGGAAAGAAGTAGGTGCTTTTATAAAAAAAGGAGAAAATGGAATTAAAATATTAGAGCCAGGAGATTCTTTTACAAGAGCAGATGGTACTTCTGGAATTTCTTATAATGTAAAAAAGATGTTTGACATTTCACAAACAACTTCTAATCAAAAACCAAAATCAATTAATTATGATGACAAAGTTAAATTAACTGCATTATTAAGAGATTGTCCTGTTGATATAAAAGCAGTAGATGATATTCAAAATGGTAATAACAGTGTTGTAGAATGGAATAAAAGTGATAATGCTTTATATGTCCAAAGAGGTGGAGAAACACCAGAAATATTTAAACAATTAGCCAGAGAATTAACAAGAGTAGGACTTGAAGAAAGTGGTAATTTAGAATTAGATAACTTTAAATGTAATTCTACAGCCTATATGCTTTGTAAAAAATATGGAATTGATGTATCCAATATAAACATTTCAATTCCAGATTCATTTAAAAATATGAGTTCTAGTGAAGTAAGAAATGAATTGACTTCTATGCGTAGCGTTATGGAAGATATAAATACAAGAATGAGTGCTTATTTTGAAACAATTTCTAAAACTCAAAAAAATAAGGAACACGAAAGATAGGAGGAATTTATGAAAGAGGAAATTAAAGTTTTAGAACTTGATAAATATGAACTAGGTATTCTTATCAATGCTTTAAATGCATTTAGAAATAAATTGATTCAAGAGGGCAAAGATACAGAATATGTAGATGAAGTTTTATTAAGAGCAATAGATGCCCCAGTTAAAAAAAAAGTTCTCACAAGGTGTTTGAGGAGAGATGAATACAGATTCTAACTATCCAAAGTGGGTTTATTGTATTGGATTGATACCTACGATATGGTTAGGAATTTTGATAGCACCATCAGTAAATGGAGGATTACCACAAATAATAAAGGATTTTTCCAATATTATAGGTAATCCTTTTCATTTTACTTGGTGTGATGATTCTTTAAAAGTCATTCTAGTGTTTATTGTTGTTTATGCAATGGCAATTACACTATATATATCTACTAAAAAAAATTATCGTAGGAGAGAAGAACACGGCTCTGCAAAATGGGGTAATGCAACCGAAATAAATAAAAAATACAAGCAAACCCCAATAGAAAATAATAAAATATTAACACAAAATGTAGTAATAGGATTAAATGGTAAAAAACATAGAAGAAATCTAAATGTTTTAGTCTGTGGAGGTAGTGGTGCAGGGAAAACAAGATTTTATTGTAAGCCAAATGTTATGCAATGTAATACTTCTATGGTTATTCTTGATCCAAAAGGAGAGATAGCAAGAGATGTTGGAGGATTATTAAAAAGAAAAGGTTATGAAGTTAAAGTTCTAGATTTAATAAATATGGAAAAAAGCCATTGCTACAATCCTTTTGTCTATTTAAAAGATGATAACGATGTTCAAAAATTAGTAACGAATCTTTTTAAATCAACAACACCAAAAGGAAGTCAGAGCAATGATCCTTTTTGGGATACTGCTGCAAGTATGTTGTTATTAGCATTGGTATTTTATTTGAAATATGAAGCACCAGAAGAAGAACAAAATTTCCCTATGGTTATGGAATTGTTAAGAGCAGGAGAAGTACACGAAGATGATGATAGTTATGTTAGTCCTCTTGATGTATTATTTAATAGATTAGAAGAACGAGAGCCAGAACATATAGCAGTTAAATATTATAGAGATTATCATAGTGGCTCTGCAAAAACTCTTAAATCTATTCAAATAACACTTGCAGCAAGATTGGAGAAATTCAATCTTGAAAGTCTTGCTTCATTAACTGCAACAGATGAATTAGATTTACCATCTTTAGGAGAAAAGAAAACTGCATTATTTGCTTTGATTCCTGACAATGATACAAGTTTTAATTTTTTAGTTAGTATTTTATACACACAACTGTTTCAGCAGTTGTTTTTTTTAGCAGACCACAAATATGGAGGTAGTCTTCCAGTACACGTCCATTTTGTTATGGATGAGTTTGCTAATGTAAGTTTGCCAGATGACTTTGATAAAATTTTATCAGTTATGCGTTCAAGAGAAGTATCAGTATCAATTATTTTACAAAATTTAGCACAATTAAAAGCATTATTTGAAAAGCAATGGGAAAGTATAGTTGGAAATTGTGATGAATTTTTGTATCTTGGTGGAAATGAACAATCAACGCACAAATATGTATCAGAGTTATTAGGTAAAGAAACTATTGATACTAATACTTATGGCAAAAGTAGTGGTAGAGGTGGAAATTACTCAACTAATTATCAGATTAGTGGTAGAGAATTACTTACTCCTGATGAAGTAAGGTTACTTGATAATAAATATGCAATTTTATTTATTAGAGGCGAAAGACCGATTATGGATTTTAAATATGATATTTTAAAACATCCAAATGTTGCATTTACTACCGATGGAAAAGAAAAACCTTATTTACACGGAGGAACTGAAAATGCTATTGCTTCAATTATTATTGATGATAATTTAGATAATTATAATTTTGATGAAACTAAAGAAATAACAGAACAATATGAATTAATTACTTCTGAAGAAATAGAAGATTTTTTTAAAAGAAAAGGAGATTAGAAATAATGAAAAAGAAAAAAGAAAGTTTAAAAATGAGTAATAAAGTTAAAAAAATATTTAAAGCCTATGTTTTAGGTGTATGTATATTTGCTCTAACTATTGGAACAAGTATGAATGTTTTAGCAGCCGATGATCCAATGTCAGTTGTTAATAATTTATCTGATTTTATTTTTGGATTAATTAGAGCAATAGGAATGATTTTGCTTGGGTTTGGTATAGTTCAAGTAGGATTATCTTTAAAGAGTCACGATCCAAGCCAAAGAGCAAATGGATTTTTGACTGTTGCAGGTGGAATAATAATCACATTTGCAAAAGAAATATTAAATATGATTGCAGGATAACAATTATCAAAGGGCGAGTATTATTACTTGCCCTCATCTTATTTATACAAGGAGGTGTTGTTATTGAGTGATAATTGGGTAGTGCAAAATTTACAAAATGCACTAGATACTTGGAATTCAAAATTAAGTGAAATATGGCAATTAGTGACACAAACTCCAGAAACTTTTAAAGGTGGGACTATATGGCAAGTAATTCTTAATATTCACGGAGCATTACAAGCAATAGGTCTTGCGTTATTAGTATTGTTTTTTGTAGTAGGTGTTATGAAGACTTGTGGCTCGTTTGCAGAAGTAAAAAAGCCAGAACACGCATTAAAACTATTTATTAGATTTGCAATAGCAAAAATAGTTGTAACTTATGGACTTGATTTAATGCTTTCATTATTCAAAATAGTTCAAGGTGTAATTTCAACTATAATTACTGCTTCTGGTTTAGGAGGAACTACAAGTACAACATTGCCACAAACAATAATAACAGCAGTTGAAGATTGTGGCTTTTTTGAGTCTATTCCATTATGGGCAGTAACACTGATAGGTGGTCTATTTATAACAGTATTATCTTTCATAATGATATTAACAGTATATGGTAGATTCTTTAAATTATATTTATATACTGCTATTGCACCAATACCATTATCAACATTTGCAGGTGAGCCTACACAAAGCGTTGGTAAAAGTTTTATCAAGTCTTACTGTGCTGTTTGTTTAGAGGGAGCAATTATTGTTCTTTCTTGTATTATATTTTCACTGTTTGCAAGTTCGCCACCAGTGGTTGACGCAAATGCAGCAGCAGTTACTCAAGTATGGAAATATATTGGAGAGTTAGTCTTTAATATGTTAGTTCTTGTAGGAACAATAAAATTATCTGACAGAGTAGTTCGTGAAATGATGGGATTATAGGAGGTGTCAAATGGACGAAAGAATACAAAAAATAAAAGAAAATATTGAAACTTTTTTAATGGAATCAATGGAACATCAAAATAAGAAAATTGATTATATATTAATTGATTCAGAAAAAAATGAAACTTATATATTAGCAAGTGATGGTGTAGATGAAGCAATAGAATTTACTCCATATTCAAAAGAATATTCAGGTGGATATGTAAATGTTCCAGAATGGGATTATAACTTTGATAATTATATTTATAATTATTTAGAAGAAGGTAAAAAAATTATTTATATGACAGACAATGTTCATTATAGTATTTGGAATTCTATCAATGAATTATATCCAAATGATATTGAATATAAAGATGGAGTTCAAAAATATTTGCAATATTGTGCAGATAATGGAATAACAAAGGAATATTTGGATAATAAAACAGGATTTGATACACCTGATGTTATGAAATATTTTGAAGGAATACCATTATATAAAACTATGGAATATAAAGGATATGTCATAGAAGCAGATGATAAAAATCTTGATAATGACAACGAGAATTTGGTGCATATTTACGAAAATCAACAAGATTATATTAACGGAGAAGAAATAGAAACTGTATCTTTAAAAACAATAGGACTAAAACAAAACGTAAGAGATTATATTGATGAATTTTATGTTGATAAATCAGTTGTAGAAAGTGAAAAATCTTATTTTACTTTCGTTTTAGGTTATGATTTATTAAACGATATGCTTTCAAAATCATCAACACCAGAAAATGATATAAGTTATGATTTTTGTAGTATGGTTGCAGTGGAGTTCTTAAAAAGTGAGCAATATAAAAATGAAAAGTATTCAGCCTATGAAATGCTTGAAGAATGGGTAATTGAAAATAAAGACAAAATCAAAGAAGAATATGCAAAGTTTACGGGAGTTAGTATTGATTCTAAAAAAACAAGAGAATTAGAAAATGCTATTGTTCTTGATGTTGGTTATAGAAGAAATGAGCCTATTGCTTTAGTTGAAAGAAAAAGTGATGATAATAAAGAATATGTAATTGCCTTTTACTATAAAATTACAGACAATAAAATAGATTGGGCTTATGGTTATTACTATGATAATGATTTAACAAAAGCAAAAGAAGATTTTAAAGAAGTAATATCTGGTGGAAATCTTGCAGACACATTTATACAAAATAAAAAAGATCAAGAAAGGTAGGTAATAGTATGGAAGTTAAAATAAATAGAGAAATACGAAATTACACAGAAAGTATATTTTTCGGACTGTCATTAAGACAGTTCGTTTTTTCTATACTTGCTTGTGGAGTAGCAGTATTACTTTATTTTTTGTTAAAAAATAATTTTGGTATAGAAACTTTATCTTGGGTATGTATTTTAGGAGCAAGTCCGTTCGCTGCAATAGGTTTTATTACTTATAATGGAATGCCGGCAGAGAAGTTTATCTATGCATATATAAAATCAGACTTTTTGATACCAAAAAAATTAAGTTTTAAACCAGTTAATTTTTATTATGAATTATTAAAAGATAAGTTAGAAAAGGAGGATTTAAACAATGAAGACATTAAAAACACTATTTAAGCAAGACAAGGAAGCATTTATTGTTCCAAAAGGTGTGCAAGATGTTATTCCAATTACAAGAATATGGCAAGATGGTATATTTCAAGTAGGAAAAAATAAATATTCAAAATGTTATCGTTTTACAGATATAAATTATGCAGTAGCAAGTAGAAGTGACAAAGAGGGTATGTTTTTAGAATATTCAGAATTACTTAATTCATTTGATACAGGAGCCACTACAAAAATAACTATATTAAATAGAAGATTAAATAAAATTGACTTTGAAAAAAATATATTACTACCATTAGCAAATGATAAATTGGATGAATATAGAAAAGAATACAACAAAATGCTTTTAGATAAAGCAACAGGAGCAAACGGAATTACCCAAGAAAAGTTTTTAACAATATCTGTTAATAAAAAAAGTGTAGAAGAAGCAAGAAACTATTTTACAAGAATTAGTGCTGATTTGATAAATCATTTTTCACAATTAGGTTCAAAATGTATTGAATTAGAAGCACAAGATAGACTACGTTTGATACACGATTTTTATAGACAAGGCGAGGAAAATGCTTTTACTTTTGATATGATACAAAATATGAGAAAAGGACATAGTTTTAAAGATTTTATATGTCCAGATAATTTTGAATTTGAAAAAGATTATTTTAAAATGGGAAACAAATATGGTAGAGTTATATTTTTAAAAGAATATGCAAGTTATATTAAAGACAATATGGTGGCAGAACTAACTGACTTAAATAGAAATATGATGATGAGTATTGATGTAATTCCTGTTCCTATGGATGAAGCAGTAAGAGAAGTAGAAAACAGAAGATTAGGTGTAGAAACAAACATAACTAATTGGCAACGAAGACAAAATTCTAATAATAATTTTAGTGCTGTTATACCATACGATATGGAACAACAACGAATAGAATCAAAAGAATTTTTAGATGATTTGACTACTCGTGACCAAAGAATGTTTATATGCGTTTTAACTATGGTGCATACTGCTGATAGTAAAGAACAATTAGATAACGATACAGAAAGTTTATTAACTACTGCAAGAAAACACTTATGTCAATTCTCTATATTAAAATATCAACAAATGGATGGATTGAATACTGCAATGCCTTTTGGAGTAAGAAAAATTGATACTTTAAGAACTCTTACTACTGAATCGCTTGCAGTATTTATGCCTTTTAGAGTCCAAGAAATTAATCACGAAAATGGTATTTATTATGGACAAAATGTTATAAGTAAAAATATGATTATTGCTGATAGAAGACAATTACTAAATGGTAATTCGTTTATACTGGGAGTTAGTGGTAGTGGTAAGTCTTTTACAGGTAAAAATGAAATAGTATCTGTAATTTTACGTGATCCAAATGCAGATGTCATAATTATTGATCCAGAAAGAGAATATTCACAATTAATAAATGCTTTAGGTGGAGAAGTAATCCACATATCAGCAACAAGTAATAATCACATTAATGCTATGGATTTAAATAGTGAGTATGGAGATGGAGCAAATCCTGTAATATTAAAATCAGAGTTTATATTGTCTTTATGTGAGCAACTTATTGGAGGAAGTAATCTAGGTCCAAAACAGAAATCTATTATAGATAGATGTACTGCTTCTGTTTATAGACATTTTCAACAAGGGAATTATCAAGGAACACCTCCGACATTACAAGATTTTAGAGAAGAACTTTTAAAACAAAATGAGCCAGAAGCAAAAGAAATTGCACTTGCTATTGAATTGTTTACAGATGGAAGTTTAAATACTTTTGCTAAAAATACAAATGTAGATACAAATAATAGATTACTATGTTATGATATTTTGGATTTAGGAAAGCAATTACTTCCTATTGGTATGTTAGTAGTTCTTGATAGTATTTTAAATAGAATAACTATGAACAGAAGTAAAGGTAGAAATACCTTTATTTTTATTGACGAAATATATTTGTTATTCCAACACGAATACTCTGCTAATTTTCTATTTACTTTATGGAAAAGAGTTCGTAAATATGGTGCATATTGTACCGGAATAACACAAAATGTAGATGATTTACTACAAAGTCATACTGCTAGAACAATGTTAGCAAATTCAGAGTTTATAGTTATGCTTAATCAAGCAAGTACAGATAGATTAGAACTTGCTAAATTATTAAATATATCTGATTTACAGATGGGATATATAACAAATGTAGGTGCAGGGCAAGGATTATTAAAAGTAGGTAGTTCACTTGTTCCATTTATAAACAAATTTCCTACGAATACCAAATTATATAAATTAATGACAACTAAACCTGGAGAAGGTAATTAGAGAATAGGAGGTGTTTATCTTGGCAAATATTAAAGTCAAAGATGTAGACCAAAAAGGTATAAAAACACTAAACAAAGCAGTAATTCAAACAGAAAGATTTAAAGATACCATTGTAAGAACAAAAGAAAAAGCCGAAGAAAGTGTAAGTGATGATATTAATAGTGTAGAATATGCTAGTAATAAAATTAAATTTGCAACTAACAGAACAGTTGATGAGGGCATTCATCAATTTAATAAGCAAGGGCAAAAGTCCTTGATGAAAACAAAAGAAAATTATCAAAAGACAAAAGTAAAGATTAAAGCCTTTAAAGAGAAAATGAAAAAAGGCAATGTTAAATCTACTATTAAAAATACTAAAAATACAATAAAAACAAGTAAACAAGTTGCAAAAAACACAAAGAAAACAGCACAAGAAGCATTAAAAAATAGTCAAAGAGCAGTAAAATTAGCGAGAGAATCTGCAAGAAAGACTGCTCAAGGTATTAGAATTGCAACAAAAGCAACTATTTCAGCAATAAAGGCAATAATTGCAGGAACAAAGGCTTTAATTACTGCATTAATTGCAGGAGGGTGGGTTGCAATAATAATAATAGTAGTTATTTGTTTGGTTGGATTATTAGTTAATTCTATATTTGGAATATTTTTTTCTAATCAGAAAACAAGTGCTAATGCAGTAACTATGAATGAAGTAGTTGCAGAATGTAATCAAGAGTTTGCAGATAAAATCCAATCAATTCAAGATACAAATCCACACGAAGATTATGTTTTAGATGGTAGTATGGCTTCTTGGAAAGATATATTACTTATTTATACGGTTAAACAATCAAATGGACTAAATGCAACTGATGTTGTCACAATGGACAATAACAAAAAAAATATTCTAAAAAAAATATTTTGGGATATGAATAGTCTATCTTCTGAAGTAAAAGTTGAAAAAGTAATAGAACAAGGTGTAAATGTTAATGAAGAGCCAAAAGAGGTACAAAAGAAAGTTTTGCATATAAAAATAACATCTAAAACAGTAGAAGATATGAAATTACAATATAATTTTAATGCTGCACAAAATAAACAATTAGCAGAATTATCAAGTGATAAATATGCTAATTTGTGGAGTGGAGTAATTTACGGAGTAAATAATTCTGGAGAATATGTTAATTGGCGACAAACAGATCCTAGTTGGGCTAATATAAAAATAGGAAACACCAATAGTACAATAGGTAAGATAGGGTGCTTGGTTACTTCAATAGCAATTCTTATTGAAAAGTCAGGTGCTAATACTACAATAAGCCCGTTTAATCCTGGCACATTTGTAGAAGCATTAAATAAAAATAATGGATTTGATAGTGGAGGTAATCTTCAATATGTAGCAGTCAATAAGGCAGTTCCAGGATTTAGTTATGTTGGAAACGTAAATTTAAGAGGAAAAACACGAAGTGAAAAATTAGCCTTAATAACACAATATTTTAATCAAGGATATTTTATTACGGCAGAAGTAAAAGGTGCAACTCCCGGTAATCAGCATTGGGTTGCAGTAACAGGAATTGATTCAATAAATGTAATGATAGTTGATCCGGCTTCTAGTCAAACTATAATGTGGAATGCTTATGAAGTTAGCAAGACTTCACAATTTAATTATTTTAAGGCAGAGTAATGGTATTAGGTTTGATTAAATTATTTTTAGGGTTTGTATTATTATTAATAAAAACAAAAAGGTTATTTCTAAAATTAAGAAGTAACCTTTATACATATTTATATATTTTTTATAAAAGATAGAAATTTTTAAATAAAAATGGTATAATTATTTATATAAAAACTGACTAACAAATAGTAATTTATGAGGAGGAATTAAAAATGTTAATTATGGCTCTTGTAATAAATATAATAATTATAGTATTTGAAATGTTTATATTTATTAAATTAAAAGATAAAAGAGATATATTTAAGTATTATACATTTTTACAAAATTTTATTGCATTAATGACTGGTATAATATTTGTTATTTTTGTAATTATGAATTTATTTTTTGATATACTAATTCCTGAGTTTATTAGAGGACTAAGATATATGTCAACTTGTGGTCTATTAATTGCAATGTTTGTTTATGTAATTATATTGAGAAATAATGATAAAAATGCATTAAGTAAAGAAGATTTTAACAAAGATATTAATCCAAATATAGCAAATATTATACTTCATTATTTATGTCCTCTGTTATCTTTGTTAAGTTTTATTATATTTGAAAGAAGCATTCCTTTAACTAATTCTATATGGACTGGATTAGTATCTATACCTTCTTGTTTATATTGGATTACGTATGTAATACTTAGTGCAACCAAACTATGGAAATCTCCATATGAGTTTGTATCATTAAAAAAGGCAAAAAAGAATAACATTTTAGAATTTTTTATTATAATGATTATTCCGTTATCTTTTTTAGTAATTTCATATATTTTGTGGAATATTAAATAGAGATAAATTACAATTTGTTAAGTAGTTGATGATATGGATAAGTATTTAGAAATCAAAAAGATTTTTGTACTGTTTAGATGTGATTATGATAGAGAAAGGATGCTAATACAATTTGGTCTGTAAGCTATGATATTAAAAATAATAGCATTTATAGGATTGATGGAAATCCAAAAAGGAAAAAATATAAAATAGATACAAGGTTAAATTTAAAGAATAATTTTATGTTTAAGGTAAATCTAAGGCAATAGAAAATTTACTTTTTTCTGTTATAATATAAGTAATAATAATTTTAAAAGTGAGTTGATATGAAAATGAGAACAGAGAAACAAATATATGATACTATACTTAATTTTGCTAAAGCAGATGATAGAATTAGGGTGGTTACTTTAGAAGGTTCAAGAACAAATATTAATATTATACCAGATGATTTTCAAGATTATGATATTACTTTTTTTGTCACAGACATGCAGAGTTTTATTAATAGTGATGAGTGGCTTAATGTTTTTGGAGAGAGACTTATTATGCAAAAACCCGAGGATATGGAATTGTTTCCAAAAGAAGAAAAAGGGTATTCATATCTTATGTTATTTTGGGACGGAGTTAAAATAGATTTGACATTATTGCCATTAGAAGTTTTAGATGAATATTTTACTTGGGATAAATTAGTAAAATTATTATTAGATAAGGATAATCGTGTTACTAATATACCAGTACCTACAGATGAAGATTATTATATAGAACATCCGACAGCACGTTCTTTTGATGATTGCTGTAATGAATTTTGGAATACTGTAACATATGTAGTGAAAGGATTATGTCGAAAGGAAATTTTATTTGCAATCGACCATTTAAATAATATTGTGCGTATGGAATTACTGCGAATGATTTCATGGAAGGTTGGAATAGAGCAAGGTTATAGTTTTAGTCTAGGAAAAAACTATAAATTTTTAGAACGATATATTTCACCTGAATTATGGAAGAAAATTCTTGCTACATATAATATGGGGTCATATACAGAAATGTGGAAATCTTTAGAATTATGTATGGGAATTTTTAGAATGGTATCAAAAGAAGTGGCACAATGTTTAAATTATTTATATCCAGATTATGATAAAAATATTAGTAATTATGTTATAAGACAAAAAGAAAAATATCAAAGATAAAACATTTCTAACATTTGATGATAAAATAATTGGATATCAAAATTATAAAGAGGGCAACAAATTACAATTTGTAGGAGGTTAATAGTTATGAATATAAAAAAAGAGCAAATTAAAATGAAGATATTTCTAATATTATATATTGTGTTTGCTATATTAAGTTTTATTGGAGTATTTATGGTAATAACTAAAAAATTAAACAGTGTTGGATATGTAATTATACCAATGTTATTTTCAATAGTTTTTAGTATGTCTTATAGAAGAAGTAAAAAATCAATAGAAGATAATAAAAAGTAGTCATTAGGGATTCTGGAGGTAGTTATGATTAAATCGAATATTAAAAAACAATTTTCTTGTGACAAAAATAAATTGTGGGATATTATTACGGATAATTCAAATTATAAATGGAGAACAGATTTATCAAAAATAGAAATAATAGACGAAAATCATTTTATTGAATATACAAAAAATAATTTTCCAACTTATTTTACTATAACAGCAAAAGAAAAGTTAAAAGAATATAAGTTTGATTTAGAAAATGCTAATTTGAAAGGAAGATGGATTGGTACTTTTAAAGAACTTCCAAATGGTCAAATTGAATTAGATTTTACTGAAGAAATTGAAGTAAATAGTTTAATTATGAAACTATTAGCCAAACCTTATTTAAAAAGCCAACAAAAAAGATATATGAGAGATTTAAAGAAAGAATTAAATAAATAATTTAAATTAGTAAATTATAGAGGAGTTGAAATAATATGAATGAATATATAAACTTAACATTAGAAAACATTGAAGATGAACATATATGTTGTGCTATTGGTGATCCAAAACATCAAATTGGTGTTGATAAAAAAAAGGAATGGATTAAAAGTAAATTAAATGAAGGACACGTATTTAGAAAGTTAAAAGCACGAGGGAAAATTTTTATTGAATATGAGCCAATAGAAACTGCTTGGGTCCCTATTAGTGGTAAGAACTACGAATATATTTATTGCTTATGGGTTGCAGGTAGTTTCAAAGGTAAAGGTATTGGAAAAGAACTTTTAGAATATGCTATAAATGATTCAAAAGAAAAAGGTATGAGTGGTATATGTACTTTAACATCTAAAAAGAAAAAGCCATTTATTGGAGAAAAGAAATTCTTTGAACATTATGGGTTTAAAGTTGTGGATTCTATTGGTGATTATGAATTACTAGCATTACAATTTGATGATAGTGAAACTCCAAAATTCAATGATAATGCTAAAAGTATGAAAATAGATAATCAAGATTTTACCATTTATTATAGTAATGAATGCCCTTATGTAGAATATGAAATAAAAGAGTTATCAGATTATGCCAAAGAAAAGAATATAACAATAAACTTTATAAAAATAGATTCATTAGAAAAAGCGAAAAATGCACCCTGCATATTTAATAATTGGGCAAATTTTTATAAAGGAGAATTTGTTTCAAACACTATATTAAATGCAAACTCATTTGAAAAATTGATAAAGGATTAAAATGGAATTTATAAAAGCAAAAACTATACTTTCAAAAGTGAAATATGGTAATGAATGGTATGGTATTGATTATAATATGAATTTATATAGAGGATGTTCTCATGGATGTATCTATTGTGATAGTAGGAGTAACTGTTATCACATAGAAAATTTTGATCTAGTTAGAGGAAAAGAAAATGCTCTGTATATTTTAGAACAAGAATTATCTAAAAAGCGAGAAAAAGGTATTATTGGTATTGGCTCAATGTCTGATACCTATAATCCATTAGAAAAAGAGTATGAGCAAACAAGAGGTGCATTAAAACTTATATCAAAGTATGGCTTTGGTGTTTCTATTGATACTAAAAGTGATCTGATTTTGAGAGATATAGATTTACTAAAAGAAATAAATTCAAAGAATAATGTTATTATTAAGTTTACTATAACAACTCCAAATGATGAATTATCAAAAATAATAGAGCCAAATGTGTGTATATCTTCAAAAAGATTACAAGCAATTAAAATATTAAGTGATAATGGAATATTTACAGGTATTATGATGAACCCTATGTTACCCTTTATTACTGACAAAGAAGAAGATATAAGATATTTAGTCAAACTTGCATACGAAAATGGTGCTAAATTCATTCATACTTATATGGGGATGACATTAAGAGAAAATCAAAGAGATTACTATTTTTATAAACTAGATCAGCATTTTATTGGAATTAAGGAAAAGTATATTAAATATTATGGAGATAAATATAATTGCATAGTACCAAATTATAAAAGACTATATAAAGTGTTTACTGATGAATGTACCAAATATGGAATCTTATATGATATGAAAGACATCATTAAGGCGTATAAAAAAGAAATAAAAAGTAATGAACAGATAACATTGTTTTAGAACGATAAATTACAATTTATTTATTAAAATATATAAAGAAGACTATTCATACATTGAATAGTCTTTTAATCTTCTAAATTATCAAAAAGGTCGCTATTAAAAAAATCATATAATTTAATTTTTAATGTTTTGCATATTTGATAAATAACATAAGCATTTGGTTTATTAACTTTTAATGCTAACATATCTTGTAAAGTAGATGGTGCGACAGCAGATAATTCAGCCAATTTGTTAGGAGTATAATTGTAAGTATTACATAATTCATATATTCGTTTACTTACTGCTTCTTTGAATAACATATCACACACCTCATTTCTTCAGTAATATTTTAACGGAAAACCGGCGAAATTATTCACGGATAGCCGTTGACTTTTAAAAAATAAGGTGCTATAATATAAACACAATGAAGGCAGTACATTATTTATTAGGTGTACTGTGTTTTTTTTACCAATTACTTGGGAAAATAGAATAATATAGAGGAGTGACATTGTGACAATAACGGACGGAAAAGAAAGTTTTATAATTGATAAGAAAGATGTGACTAATAAAAAAGACGGCTACATAATTGGAATTGATGAAAATATATGGTGTATAGAATTATTTATAAAAAAGGAAAAAAATAATTGTTTTAAGGCAATAATAAAAAGACTCCCTTCTAGTTCAAAAGATGGAGGAGATGAATTAAAAAGTTATAACATACTTGATAATCCTAATTTTAATGAATTTCTACTTTCAAGTTCAGATTATAAAGAAATTAAAAGATTATATGAAAATATGCAATTAGTAAAGAAAAATAGAAAGCAAAGTATAGTAGAAGCATTTGCGTCACTTTTTGCTTATGAATGCTATGAAAATTATTATTTACAAGAACTTTGGGAAGTCAAAGATAAAGATTTATTTGCTTCTATTACATCTGGATCTGATTATCAATACGAATGTTTATGTTTAAAAAGTGAAATATATAAAAAAACAAAAGAAATTTTAAAAGAAAAATATAAAGTAAATTTAAATAAATTTATAGGAGGTAAAATTAGATGAGCGAGGAAAAATTTATATTAGTATTTTTAATTGTATTATTTTTAATTTGTTTAATATATGAATTATACAATTATGTAAAAAATAAAGATAATGAAGAAGATGATAATGCAAAACAAAAAAACACTTTTTTTGATACCCTAGATATAGAAATTGAAAAAAGTGGATATGAAGTTGGTGAGTGGGAAAAAGAAGTTAGAAAAGATTTGATTCCAATTATTAAAGTAAAAACAAAATATAAACCAAATAAAGAAATAAATGTTCTTGTTGGCGATTATAGTAAAAGTTCTATATCAAACACAATATACATTTTAGAAAGTATGGGAATAAAAACAACGATTGCTAAAAGTGGTATAGAAATTGTAAAAAGAATTAAAGATGGCGAAAAATATGATTTAATTATTACAAATAATATTTATGATAGAGGACATTGTGACGGTCCAAATACTCTAGACCATCTAAAAGAAATAGAAGGTTTTAATATTCCCGTTATAGTATTAACAGTTTCGGAAAATGAAAGAGATACATTTGTAGGGTATTATGGATTTGATGAGTATATTACAAAACTGTTAACGCAAGAAAAAGTTAAAGAAACATTCCCTAAAATAATCAACGATTTAAAATTTATAAAAATAGAAAAACAAAAAAGCAATAAATCTTAATAGGACTTATTGCTTTTTTCTACCTAATAATTCATCAATTGAAAAGGAAGAATAAATAAGTGTTAGGTTATATAAAAATGTAGTAGGAATTAAATTGATAGCATTTTCATAATGAGCATAAGAGGCTTGAGTAGTATTTATTTTTTTTGCAACATCTGCTTGAGTAAGATTATGTTTTTTTCTTAATAATTTTAAATTTTTTGCAATTAAATCAAGGTTAATAGTTAATGGAAGATAGTTTGTATCATTAGTTCTAGTCAAACCGAATAAATAATCTAAACTATAATTAAAATAATTTGCATATTCTATCAATCTTTTTAATGGTATAGTATCTTTTCCGGTTTCCCAACCAGATACTGTTGTAAAATTAACTTTCATCAATTCTGCTATATCTTTTTGCTTTTTATCAATTAATTCTCTACTTTCTCGTAAATTTTTAATTATCATATAACTTCACCCATTATAATTATTCCATCAACTTGGGCAAATATTATTTTTCTAGGGGAAATAGACTATATTTTGCAAAATTTTATACATATATGGAAAAATAGATAATAAGTTTAAAAATTTAAGATGATTTAAAGAATACAATAAAGCCCAATTCTAAATTGTAGGTATGTGCTTCAATTTTTTGATGTATGGATTTGAAAGTAAAAAAAGAAATTATTGAAGATAAATTCATTACATTTTATTTTTGCAGATTCAACGTTATATAATTTATTGCATAGAAAGTTATATAATATAAAAACATAAAAAAGGTGTTTATATTGAAATATAACATCTCTTTTTATGCTTTCAGACAAAAAAAATAAACGTTTAGGCAAAAATAACATACTTTCGGCATATTTCGACAACTTTTTTAGGAAAAATATGGTATTATAGCAACTAAATAATTTTTAGTGATTATTTTATTGTTTTTTAGCAATGCCACAAATCTGTGATATTGTGAGAAAAGGGGTATATAAATTTAAAAGAATAGAAAATAATAAAAATGATTAGGCAGTACTTTTTTATTATTGGATAATAATATTACTGGTTAATTATATAAGAGATAATAAAAAAACGAATTGTACAAATGAAAAAATACTCGTTAACTCTTATATAAGGCATTGCTCGGGGGAGTACTGCCATTATGAGAGTGTATTATATTAAGTTTAGAAAATTTCAAGATTATTATTATAAACAAAATTTCTATTCTATTTTATGCTCTCAAAAAGCATTAAATTCATATTTTGAAGTTCTTATTAACGCCGATTATAAGGCTCGACCATCGAGTTTTATAATCGGTTTTTTTTGTTATAAAAAAATAATTATAAGATGTAGATCTCCACCTTCAATCAATTCAAAAAAAACGAATTGATTGGAGGAAAATGGAATGGTTAATAGACCAAAAAGAAGGAAAAGTAATGATAATCCTTATATGTTAAAAGTAATTAATAATACTTACTTTATAATATTTAAAGATATTAATAATAAAAATAATGAAGTGCAAGTTAGCAAAGAAATATATGAAGCAATGGATAGATTTGAACTAGATGATTTAAAAGAACTTAATGAATATGATAGGCATATAGAACATTCGGAACTAACTGACAATAAATTAAATACAAGAATAATGAACAAACCTTTAAGTGTTGAGGATTCTGTTATAAGAAAATCGTCTTATGAAAATTTAATGATTGCAATTAATTTACTTCCTGAAATACAAAAAAGAAGAATAAAAAAGTACTATTTTGATGAAAAAACACTGAAAGAAATCGCAAAAGAAGAACATTGTACACATAGAGCAGTAAAGTTCAGTTTAGATATTGCAATCAAAAAATTAAAAGAAATTTTAAAAAATTAACAAATTAGACTACAAATTTTACGTTTTAGTGAGGAAACAGTTGAGAGGGTAATAAATCATCCTTTCACTGTTTCCTTTTTTGTTGGAAACAGGAGATCTTTGACAATTGTATATACATTCATCAAATACGTTCCTACTATTATAAGCACTTTAACAAATACGCTTGACGATAATTGTTTGGTTATAAAATTAGTTAGCAACTAATATGCGAAGATTAATAGTAGTATTAAAGATACTCCTGTCTAGCCACAGCCTAAAGCAATGGGGGCAGCCCGGAGAGATCCTCGGGGAGGTGGAATTCCTGTGAGATTAAATTAGCAATTTAATCGTTTGATGATTTCCCAAAGACTGAGGGGTTCGAGGAAAAATATCAGTTACTTAAACAATAAAAATAAATTTAGCACGAGATTTTACTATCTCGTGCTTTTACATATAAGGAGGAAAAATTTTTAATATGAAGAAAAGTAAAAGATACAGAGTAACTGTAAAATTAGAATATATTATAACAATGGATCATACGCAAACAAGTATGGAAAGAGCAAAAGCAGATGTTAAAGGGCTAGTAGATAACTATTTAAGAAAAAATAACAATTTAGATATTAGAAATCTAATTAATAATGAAACACCACATACTATTTATAAAGTTGAGATTAATAAAAATGAACGAAGATAGGGTAATAAAAAAAGGAGATATTTATTATGCTAATTTAGATCCTATTATAGGAAGTGAACAAAACGGTACAAGACCAGTGGTGGTTGTTCAAAATAACTTAGGTAATAAATATAGCCCAACTGTATTAATTGCTCCTTTAACAAGTAAATCAAAAAAGAAAAATTATCTACCTACACATATAGAAATAAAATCAAATGAAAAAATAACACACGATTCACTTATTCTATTGGAACAAGTAAGAGTTTTAGATAAAACAAGATTAATATCATTTTTATGTAGTTTGAATGAAGAAGAAATCAACTTAGTCAATAAATCATTAAAGGATACTTTTGATATAAAATGATAAAAAAAATAATTGTTAATAAAACTTCTTCATTTAATAAAGATTTTGTTGATTATCTTGAACAGTTACGAATTCTAAATCTTGTAAAAAATAAGAAAATAATTGATGAGATAACTTATAAAAAGTCAATTGTGCAATTAAATAAATCGCACAATTGTAATTAATTGATTATTCTTATAAAATGGCATTGTTCGAACAAGAAAGGAAATGTTTATGGATATAAAAATAATTAAAAAGAAAGATGGTAGAGTAGATAGAAATACTGGTTTATTAATAACTGAAAGATTAAGGGTTACTGCTTATGCAAGAGTTAGTACTGGAAATGAAGAACAACTAAATAGTTATGAGTCTCAAAAAAAATATTATAAAGAAAAAATATCTTCAAATGATGAATGGCAATATATCGATATGTATGCAGATGAAGCAATTTCAGGAACTTTGGATTATAAAAGAAACGATTTTATGAAAATGATTCACGATGGAATAAATGGTAAATTTGATATGATTATTACTAAATCTATATCCAGATTTGCGAGAAATACTGTAGATACTTTGAAATATGTGAGAAAACTAAAAGAAAATAATGTTGCAGTTTTTTTTGAAGAAGAAAATATTAATACATTGGAAATGTCAGGAGAATTATTATTAACAATATTAAGTTCTGTAGCCCAACAAGAAAGCGAAACTATTTCATCTCACGTTAAACTAGGGTTGAAAATGAAAAAAGAACGTGGAGAATTAATAGGATTTAATAATTGTTACGGCTATGTATATGATTCAGATAATAATAAAATGATAATTAAAGAAAATGAAGCAGATATTGTTAAAATGATGTTTAGAATGTATTTAGATGGTAGGGGTGCTGATTATATTGCAAAACAATTAACTAAAATGGGAATAAAAAGTCCAAAAGGAAAAGATGTATGGGGAGCAACAACGGTAAGAGGAATATTAACAAATGAAAAATACAAAGGAGATGTACTTCAAGGAAAAACCTTTACTCAAGATCCAATATCTCACAGGAGATTAGTTAATTATGGAGAAGAAGATAAATATTATATATCAAATCATCACGAAGCAATTATTTCAGTTGAAGATTTTGATAAAGTTCAAGAAATTTTAAAAGCAAAGTGTGGAGCAAGAGCAACAGGAAGAAGATTGGGAAATGTTGGAGGTAAATATACAATGAGTTCGAGACTTCGCTGTGGATTTTGTGGCGAAACATTGGGCAGAAGGACAATGTTTGTAAATCAATCTAAAAAAGTTGCTGCTTGGCAATGTATTGAGTCTTCAAAAAATGGAAAGTATAATTGTCCTGATGGAAAAATTGTAAAAGAAGAAATAATAGAAAATGCTTTTATTGATATTTATCAGTTATTAGCAAATAATAGAAATAACATAATTGATAATATTTCTAACATTGTTAAAAATTCAATGAGAAATGGAACAACTAAAGAAAAATTAGATAAATTAAAAGAAGATAAAATAGAATATGAAAACAAAATTTCAAAATTGGTAGATTTAATGGTAGATGGTACTATTGATTCTGAAATATTTAAAAGCAAAAAAGCAACATTATTGAATAAAATAGAGAAAATGGATAAAGAAATAGAACAACTACAATTAGTAAAAGAAGATGATGATGAAATTGAGAGAGGAATTATTAAACTTAAAGAAATGTTAAATAGTGATAAAATTTTTAATATAGAGAAGTTTGATGAACAAATATTTGATGCACTAATAGATTATGTAATTATTGGTGGATATAATGAGAAAGATGAAAAAGATTCTTATTTAATAAGATTTATATGCAAAAAATCATTCAATTTTACACCTAAAAAAGATATTACAAAAGAAATGATTAAGAAAAATAATAATTTGAACAATACAGATAATTATATTACAATACTAGATGTTATAAGTAATCAAAGATTTAATATTTTTGAAAAAAATAAAAATGGAAGTAGAGTAAGAAAAACAATAGAAAATATTCGAGTTAGATTGGAATTAGAAAGGTAATGTGATATAATTACACTGAAAAGACTTGTCACTAACATACAGAGAACATAGTTTGTTGTAGCATAGTTAATATATTATAAAAAGGCATACGACATTAACTATACATTGCAGTTATAATCAGATGACACATGTGGAGTGTGTAGCAAATTTAGAAAACTATGTTAATAAAGATGTAGAGGAAGAGGAAATATAAAATGAGAATAGGAATTGATATAGATAATTGCATATCTAATTTTGATGATACATTAT
>CATYUF010000006.1 GCA_958413095.1 uncultured Clostridium sp. | reverse complement strand
AAAAGTCTTGCGTAGCAAGGCTTTTTGTGATATAATTTTACTGTAAAGTTTATTTTAGGATAAAGAGGTGAAAATACTTAGTAACACTAAGTTGAAAATATGGAAGAAAATAAAGTAAGAGAAAATATAGAAGATTATAGATTTAGTTTTAAAAAAATATTTTTAGTATTTAAAGATATTTTTGGAGGAGAAAAAAATGCTGAAGATGATAAAATCTTAGAAGAAGTCGCAAAAATAAAAGCACAAGAAAGTCCGAGAATAAAAGAATTATGTGACAATCTTGAAAATCATCAAACAATTGTAAAAAAATCTAGAAGAGGTACAACGAAGTCAAATATAAATAAAACATCAGAAAGATTAATGAATAAAACTAAAGTAAAAGAGCAAAATATAGCAAAAGAAAGAGATAACGATGAAAAAATACAAGAAATTTAAAATTCTTGTATTTTTTACTTGACAAAAAGCCAAACTACCATTATAATATTATTTGTCAGTTGAAAATGGCGAAGTAGCTCAGTTGGCTAGAGCATTCGGTTCATACCCGAAGGGTCATGTGTTCGAATCACATCTTCGCTACCAAGATATTACAAAATGGCTAAAAATAAGGTGTTTCAAGAGATTTGAGACACCTGATTTTTTTCATTCCCGACTCATTCCCGACTCAGTTTAGAATAGAATTTAATTTATTAACAGATTTTGATTTTATTTTTGTTTCAGAATGCATATACATTTGTGTAATAGAAATAGCAGTATGTCCCATTAATTCTGCAACAGTTTCAATATCTACTCCTTTTTGTAGCAACATAGATCCATAAGTGTGTCTGATTGAATGGAATTTTTTATGCGAGATATTACATTCCTTTAATATTTTAGTCCATTTAGAAGATACATTTTTTCCTTTTAATAATTCGCCATTTTTATCTAAAAATAAATATCCTTTTTTCTTAGATATTTTATTTAAAATATCAATTAAAGAAGATGGGATAGGTATAGTTCTAAAAGAATTTTTTGTTTTAGGTGTTTGAATTATTGTTTCTATATGTTTTTTATCAGCACTATCATAGATATAAACTTCCTTTACAGATTTTTCTACTGTAAGCTCTTTTGACTTTAAATTTATATGTTCCCAGTCTAAAGCTAATAATTCTCCAAGTCTTAGTCCTGTTCCTAAATCTAATAAAAAAAGTAATTCAAAATCAGAATCTTTTATATATTTTTTTATTATATTAATTTCTTTTTGATTTAATATTTCAACTTCTTTTCTTTGTTGATTAATAATATCAGTCTTATTTCCTTTTAAATTCAAATTTAAGCAAGGATTTTTGATAAGATAACCACTTTTACAACACCAATTTAAAAACACCTTTAGAATAGTATGTAATGTATTTATCTGTGTATATGTTTTATCTTTTGACAAGTCATTGTAGTATTTTTGAATTTGAATTGAATTTAGTTTGGTAATTTTAGTTCCAGCGATTGGAGATTTTTTAATATAGTTTCTGTAAATTCCTTCATATCTTTGAAAAGTAGAAGGCTTAATTGAAGCGGAATTATTCAAAAAATCAAAAAGCCATATTTTCATTAATTGAGAAACTGTATAATCTTCTGCACTTGCAATTAAACCATTTTTTAAATCGCTTATATATTGTTGTGCTTTTTCTTCAGCATCACTTTTGCTATTGCCGTAAAATTCTTTTTTTACTGGTGTTCCATCTTCTTTATGCCCAATAGTTCTAGTTATTCTAAAATATTTATTTCCATTTTTATTTACATTAGTTTTTACTGCCATAAAAAACTCCTTTCAAAAGTTTGTTCTCTTGAAAAGAGTTAATAATAAATGTATAATTAATAAAACTCTTTCAAGAGTTGATATGGAATAGATAATGTAAAACTTTGGCGAGGGATACATTATCTATTTATTTTTAAAATTATTTTTAATATATGATATTCGTTGTTTTGTATTTTCTTTTGAATGTACTACAGCTAAAATATGGATTTTATCATTTTTTTCTATATAGTAATATATTTTATGTTCTTTATAAATTAATTGTCTAATAATAGTTTCTTGTATATAGATATATATTTTCCCTAACCTTGGATTTAAACTTAAATCTTCTACATATGTGACAAGATTACTTAAATATTCATCTGGCTCTGTCTTTTTAGTAATTTCCTTAAATTTTTTTAAATCATCTATGGCAGGATTTGACCATATAACTACCATTGTTTCATCTCCTCCAATAGTTCTTCTGTAGAAAGTCCATTATTTTCTTTACTAGCTTTTAAACCTTTTTCAATTTTTATTCTTGTGTAAATAGCTTCTATAATGTCATCAATTGTTGCATTATCGGGAAGAGTACTTGTAACTTCCATTACTAATTCTTTCATCATAATCAATCAACTCCTTTTTTATATTTTTATTCTTTTCTTAAAAAATACAGTTCCTTTAAAATATTGTTTTCCGTTGTCATCTATATCTGCATCGACATAAATTTGCCCTGTCCTAAAGTCTAAATTTAAGACTTCAGATATTTTATTAGAAGGAATATCTCCTATTATATTATCATTATTTAGTTTTAGCACTTTAATAGCTGTATCATCTTTATAAGGTTTTAAATAAATATCTACAATTGAAAAATCAGTATTATATATTTTTTTCAATTCCTTCTGTTCTGTGTTAGTAATAATATATTCATATTCCATAATTTTTTCTTCTCTCTTTTGTTCAACTTCCTTTTTAAATAAACTTGAAAATAACCCCATAAAAACCTCCTAAAATTCCCTTTTTAATTGTTTTACTATTCCAACTATTGTAACAGGTATATTTTTTATTTAATATAAATCAAAACTTTTGTTTTGTCAATTACATTATGAAATATATCCATATTTATCTTTATAAAAATTAATAGCTTGTTTCATATAATCAACAGTAACATTGAAGTAT
Organism: uncultured Clostridium sp.; assembly: GCA_958413095.1. GTDB lineage: Bacteria > Bacillota > Clostridia > TANB77 > CAG-508 > CAG-269. The sequence continues at coordinate 44,322 of CATYUF010000006.1, read as the reverse complement.
TCTGCCAAATTATAAATTGTATCAATACCACTTCTTAGTGCTTTTTTTAGTTTATCAAAAGGAATTAATATAGAATAACTCCACTTTTTAGCACGATATTCTTGTTTGTCTATTAAAACTTTGTCTATGCAAGAATAATTATAAGTAGCATCCATATAGTAATGACCTAATTCTTCAGACAGAATACAGGTTTCTTCTTTACTATTTTTAATGTTTTTATAATTTAATGCAATAGCATTTAATTTGTCATAATTAAGATACATACCATTTATACATTCATCTATATAATAATCATATATTTTTATATTTTCTTTCTCGGCTAAATCATATAAATTTTTTAAATTCATTTTTAAATCTCCTTATATACTTTTTTATTCTTTTGTAGTATAATATTGACATAGGTAGGTGATACAAATGATAATATTATATTTTTTATTCACTTTAGTTTGTTGTTTTATTACATATAAACTTACTTGCTATCAATTTATAAAATTAGATAAAGCTAATCAAGAAGGTTTTGATATGCATCAAGAATATATTGAAAAAGCCTTAGATGAAATTGCAAAAGTAAAAAATGCTGTTAATAAAATTAAGAAAGACATATATTAATAAAATGTTTTCCTAAATCGGTAAGAGAAACCATTCCGTTTTTTATAATCAATCTTTTGTTTAGGGCTATCTAAGCGATATATGTTTTTTGTAAAATCGAATAAAAACTCATAAGCTTTTAAACAATCTGGATAATAAACTTCATAGGAGTTTTTTATTAAATTTAAGTATAAAAGGTTATCTATAACTAATGGATCAAGCTCTACTATTATTGAATTTTTGCCATTATCTAATTCATCGAAATCATATATTATAAATTTTTTTAGATGCTTTTCTCCATTTTCATTTTCTGTTTTTAATAATAATTCAATAGAAGGAAAATAATAATTATTATTAGCTAAAAGTTTTAAAAATTCTGCATCCTCTTTATTTAATTGTTTAACCATTTCAATATAAGCTGGCTTCACCCTTGACTTTTTTCTATTATCCATATCAGAAATTAAAATGTTAATGAAAGCATTTTTTAAATAATCTTCATCCAAACAGTAATTTAAATTGTTTACAGTTTGCAATGCTATGTAAGGTGATGGTTCAACACGATTTTCTTCAGGTATTTGTTCATATTTAGATTTCATTTTTTGCATAGCTTTTTGCAATTTATAGGGCCTTTCTGCAATATATGTATCTAACTTTATTGCGACAGAGGTAGAATTTAACAATGCGAAGAATTTATTAATTCCACTAGCAGTATTTTTATCGAGAGCATCTCTACTTTCTTTAGTACTATTTGCTACGATTTCTAATCCTTTGTTTATAGTATCTGATTTTATATCTAAATCTGACATTATTTATCCTCCTTTCGTTTTAAATTATCTTTTAAAACGAATTTTGCAAATTCTTCTATCTTTTCTTGTTGTTCTTTAGTAGGTGGATTATAGTCTTTTTTACTCAATCCGATATTAATTTTGTCTGTATCTATTATTTCAGAATTTCTTATATCTGTTTTTCCAAGTAAATAATCTATAGAGACATTGAATAAATCTGATAATATTGATAAAGTATCAGTCCCCATGTCTCTTTCTCCTCGTTCATAAAGTCCAACTGCTCTGTCAGACTTATTAATTTTTTTCGCTATATCGGATTGAAGTAATCCTTTTTCAAGTCGTAATTCCTTTAATCTATTCAAATTAATCATCCTTTCAAATTAGATATATGTATTATATAACAAATTGTACGATAAGTAAAGAAAAAAGAACAATTTGTGGAAAAAAGTTTTCTTACAGTATCAACGAAAAGAGAAAAAATTAGAAAAAAAATGAAAAAAAGTGTTGGCAAAGAACAAAATGTTGTATATACTACAAACATAAAGAGAACAAAATGTTGTGTAAGGAGGTGCGAAATGAAAGAATATAATATACAAGAATTAAGAATAAAAAATAATTTTACCCAAGGCGAAGTGGCTAATGCTACAGGAGTAACAAAAGATTATATATCTATGCTAGAAAGAGGTATGAGAAACCCAAGTGATAAAATGAAGGAAAAGTTAGCAAAGTTATATAAAACATCAGTAATACAAATTTTTTTGGCTTGTGAAAGAACAAAATGTTCTATAAAATAATGCGACACGGTACGAGGAAGGAAGTGAGTGTATGGAAGAAGAAAACAAACCAAATGGATTAAACTGGTTCGCTTTAGGTTTTTCGATAGCTTCACTAATAGCAGTATTACTTAAATAAGGCAATTATAGAGATAATTATTGCTATTATAGAAAGCCAATTATTGTATAACCAACTTAAAATTGAAGATTCTGTGATGGTTTTAGCTTTATAAGTACTTTTATATTTATTATTGCCAAGAGGAATTATATATTGATTTTTATGTAAAGTTTTAATTATTTCTACAGCATCTATTAATTCAATATTAAAAGAGTTAATTAATTCATCGACTGAAACTTCAGAGTGTTTGTTGAAAAATTTTATAAATTTATTAAATGACTTATCCATAAAATTTACCACCTTTCAACAGAATTATAGCATAGGTGGAAAAACAAGTAAATATATCGAATTGCGACACGGTACAAAAATAGAAAGGAAGTGAGAAGATGCCAATACCAAAATATGTATCAGCAGAAGAATACAGCAGACAAAGTGGAATAGGAGTAGAACAAGTAAAGAAACTTTGTAGAAGTGGAGAACTGGAACATTATATGACAGAAGGAGGATACTATAAAATAAAAGTAGATAGTAATTCTGTTCCAATAGAAAAATATATAGAAATAAAACAAGAAAATTCAAGATTAAAAACAATACTTGAAACAATATTAAATACAGCAAAACAAGCTGATTAAAAAGGAGGAACACCAATGAAAAGAAAGAGGAAAAATTTTAGATTAGATAAAAATAAAGTATATGCTTTTATCGGACGAGCAGTAACATATCTAACAGGAATAGTATTACTAAATATAATAAATTATAATTTAGCAATTTATGTATTAGATAATTGTATAACAGTTTATAGGTAGGAGGAAAAATATTGTTTCAATTAATATTAGTTATAATACTTGTTTATATCTTTTATGCAATTAAGAATATTAGAAAGTCTATAAAAAATATAAACAAGTATAAAAAGCAAATTAAATCTATTCAATTAAAAATAAATAGTTCTAATTAGGAATTTTACTTTCAATTTGTTTAATATGTGCTTGTAGTAAATCAATATTATTTTCTAAATAACAAGCAGTATAATAATATTCACGTTCTTTTATAAAATAAAAAATAGTATCAACGAAAAGAACTAAACAACAAATTGATAAGCAAATAATAACTCTTATACATATAGATAAGTCTTTAAGGGCTAATATACTTATTATTGATGGAAGAGCTGCACTCATTAAAGAAGTTAATAGTATTGCCTTGTTTGATGGAAACTTTTTTATAATTGGAATATTGTTCATGAATTAACACCTCACTTTCGAGGGAATTATATACCAAAATACAAATATTTACAAGAAAGAGGAAGCAAATGAAAAAGATAATACTAATAATATTATGCTTATATTTTAGAGGAAGGAGATGAGAAATATGTTTTTAAAAACAGTTAAAAGCCAAGAAGAAAAAATTTCAGAACTAGACAACAAATTAACAAACAGCAAAACAGAAGCAATTAATTTTTTAAATAATACTGTAAGAGAACTACTAAATTTACAAGATGTTAATAATTTAGGATTAGAAGAAAAAGAAAAGAATAAACATAGAAACATCATAATAAATGCTTTAGTAGAAAATTGTTTAGATAAAATAAATGAGTTATCTAACACCGAGCAAAGTTTTTAGATAACTCAACAAATTACATAAATATATGTTCCTTATGTTCAATTATAACATGAGGAAGAAAGGAATGTCAAATGGAAAAGAAATATCAATATAAAGAAATAACAACAGGAGAAATAATCGAAGATTTTATGGCAGAAGATTATGTACTAGAAAAATTAGGAATAACAATAGAACCTAAAGGAAAAAACGGAGAAATGACACGAGAGCAAATAGAAAATATTGAAGAAACAGTAGAGTGGTTTTTTAGTGGAAATTGGATAAAAGAAGAAGTGAAGGAGGATTAGAAATGAAATATGATGATATTGAAAAAGTGAATAAAGAGATAAAGAAAACAGATATAAAAGGAAAACAATATGCAGAAGTTAGTGAAAGAATATTAGCTTTTAGGAAATTAAATCCAAATGGAAGAATTGTAACAGAGATTATAGATAAAACAGATAATGATGTAACTATAAAAGCAACTATATTTGATGAAAATGAAAAAGAGTTAGCAACAGGTTTTGCAAGTGAAGTAAAAAAAGGATTAGTAAATAGCATATCTATGCTAGAAAATTGTGAAACATCTGCAATAGGAAGAGCATTAGGATTTTGTGGTTTTGGAATTGATAGTGGGATAGCAAGTGGACAAGATATGGAAAAAGTAGAGGAATTTAAAAAGAAAAATAAAAAAGAAGAAATATATGTGAATATGTATATAAGCTATGATGAGGCAGTTAAAATAGTAAAAATAGCAATTAATGAATTATGTAGAAAACAAGGCATAATTGTAACGGACTTATCTAGCATAATAAATAAAGAACTATGGACAACTTTAGAAGAACTAAATTTACAACAATTAAAAAGATTAGAAATAGAACTTGCAAAAATAAATAACAAAACACATAAATGGCATGAGCTATATAATAAAAATTCAAAAATAAAAAATGTAGTTCCAGAAAATCAAGAAGTTGTTTATAAATCAAGTAGTTATATATTTGGGCAAGAAGCCTTAAAACAAGCAGGACAAGATGAATTGCTGAAAGGACAAATAATTGATAACTATTTAGAATTAGGTACAGATTTAACAAAAACTATAGAGTAGGTGGTTAGATGTCTAAATTAGATACAACAGGAACAATAGAAGATATAGCAATAGATTATAAAACAAATAAAGCTAAAATAAGCTTACTTTTAGATACAAGGCAATTAGATATAGTAGAAGAACTAAAAAAGGAAAATAAGCTAAATATAGAAGTAAAAAAGTATAGAAAAAAACGAAGTTTAAATGCTAATTCTTATTTTTGGCAATTACTACAAGAACTATGTGAATTAGTAGAATTAGATACAATAGAAGAATATAAAAGAAGAGTAAAGGAACTAGGGATATTTAGACAATTTAAAATAGAAACAGAAAATATAAAAACATTTGAAAAAATGTGGACAAGCCAAGGAGTAGCTTGGTTTTGTGAAATAGCAGATACAACATATATAGGAGATACAGAATTTAAAATTATAAATGCATATTATGGTTCTAGTTCCTTTAATTCTAAACAAATGACAAGACTAATAGATGGAGTAGTACAAGATTGTAAAGTATATAACATAGAAACAAAACCACAAGAGGAAATAAACAGTTTATTGAAAGAGTGGGATAAGAAATGAAATCAATAATACAAAGTAAAAAAGAATGCTACATAACTAAAAGCACCGTCAATCTTCATAAACACCACATATTTGAGGGAACAGCAAATAGAAGAATAAGTGAAGAAGATGGAATGTGGCTTTGGTTAAGAGCAGATTGGCATAATATGAGTGATTATGGAGTGCATTTTAATAAAGAATTAGATTTAGTTTTAAAAAGAACAGCACAATTAATATGGCAAACATATTACAACAAAACAAAAGAAGAATTTATAGCCAGATATGGCAGAAATTATTTATAAATGGAGGTAAAGAATATGAAACCAGATGAAATAGGAAAGAAAATAGTAGAAAAGATAACAGAAGAAAACGAAATAGTAGTTTTAGTAGCAGGAGTAATAAATGCAACAGGTCAGATGCTTTATTGGAAAATAGAAGAGATTTGTGATGTTGGAGATTATGCAATAGTAGAAAACAAAAATGAATATGACTTAATAAAAGTAGTAGGACTAGTGTATACAACAAAAGCTAATGCAAGAAAATTTTCTAAAACAAAGTATGAAAGAATGAAAAAAGTAATTAAGCTATTACAAAAAGAAAATATATAAAACACCAAAGGCTAAGACAGAAGTAAGTTTTAGCCTTAATTTTACGAAAGGAGAAGAAAATGGCAAGAGATAGTTTCATATTTTACAGAAGTTTTTATGAAGCAATAAGTGAGTTGCCAAAAGAAAATCAAGCAGATACATACAATGCAATAATGCAATATGCATTAAATCAAGAAGAAATAAATTTAACAGGAATATCTAAAGCGATATTTTCTCTTGTCAAGCCACAATTAGATGCTAACTATAAAAAATACGAAAATGGAAAACAAAAGAAAAGCAAAACGGTAGCAAAACAAAAGCAAAATGTAAGCAAAACAGGAACTAATGTAAATGATAATGTAAATAAAAATGATAATGAAAATGACAATGACAATGTAAAAGTAGACGACAGTTGTGTTGACGGTCTACAAGAAATCATTAATTTTTACAACGAGAATATAGGACTAATAACACCTTATGGACTAGAAATATTAACAGATTATGCTAAAGAAATGTCTAGCGATGTTATTATTTATGCAATGAAAAAAGCAGTAGAAGCCAATGTAAGGACAATACAATACATAAAAGGAACATTAAATAATTGGCAAAATTCAGGGGTAAAAACTTTAATTCAAGCAGAAGAAGAAAGCCGAAAATTCAAAAAAGAAAAGACCGACGAAAAAAAAGAAACGATAGAGGAACAGGCTGAAAGGCTTAAGAGAAAGTGGGGAATATCAGATGAAGATTAATGAATTTTTAGATGAAGTAGCTCAGATAGAAAGATTTTATCAAAAAGAAATAACAGAAGAACAAAAGCAAATATGGTTTAAAGAGTTACGAAATTTAGATATAGCGAGATTTAAATATATAGTAGCACAAGTATATAGAACTTCGAAATTTTTACCTAAATTAGCTGATATTCTAGAAATAAATTCAAATTTAGGATATTCACAAAGTCAAAAAGAATCTAATAAAAACAAATGTAAAAAATGCAAAGGGACAGGATATTTAATTTATAAAAAATTAATAGACAATGGAAAAGAAAAATTGCAAAACGAATATGGAGCAATATGTACTTGTAGACAAAAGCAAAAATATGAAGGGTGGAAAGTAACAGAGGAAAGATATAGAACCAATTTTTATACACCTTATGCAGAAGAAGTTGGAATAGGAGAGTGATAACAAATGAATAAAAATATAAAGAAAACAGTTTATAAAATACTAGAAAAAGATAAATTAGCAAGAGAAGATGACTGGTACTTGATACAACAAACATTAATGCAAATGCTAGATTGTAACCAAGGAACAGCATTTGGACAAGTTTTAAATGGAATGAAAGTGCAAGGAATAAGCTTTGAAGCAATAACCAGGCAAAGAAGAAAATTCTTAGAAGAAAATCCACAATACAGAGTACAAAAGGTGGAAAAAATAAGAAGAGAGGAAGAAGAAAACTATTATTTGGAATATAGCAGACATATTCCAAGAGTAGATTAGGAGAAAAAATGATATTAGAAACTAAATGTAAGACCTGCTTAGGTTGCAACAAATTAGAAGATATAAATTTTAAAGAAATATATAGATGTGAAAATTATATGAGAGGAGCAAAAGATGAACAAATACAGAAACAGAAAAGTAATAGTAGATGATTATATATTTGATAGTATTCAAGAAAGTAAAAGATATAAAGAACTTAAATTGCTATTAAGAGCAGGACAAATACAAGATTTAGAATTACAACCACATTTTTTACTACAAGAAAGTTTTAAGAAAAATGGCAAGACATACAGAAAAATAGAATATATTGCAGATTTTAAATACATAGAAAATGGAAAAACAATAATAGAAGATGTAAAAGGATTACAGACAGACGTATTTAAAATAAAGCACAAATTATTTGAAAAAAAATATCCAGATTTGGAATTGAGAATAATTAAGTAGGAGGTAACCAATGCAAAAGACTAAATATTATAACAAGGAATTATACGAAATAGAGAAAGAAATAAAAACAGCATTAATAATACTAATAATCTTTATATTAGGACTATTTACAGGGCTATTAGTAAATAATTTAGAATTACAAAATAAAGAAAAACAGATAAATAAGCAAGAGGTACAGATAGACAGTTTAAAAGAAAGTATCCATTTGTTGGAAAAAGAGGTGTGAAGAATGAAAGAAGAAAGAGTAAAGAAGTTTATAAAAGCATATGAAGAGATAAAAGAACAATCTTTTATAATAGCAAATATAAATAAAGATTTTTTCTTTGAATTTGCAGAATGTTTAACAAAGAGAATTAAAGAATTAGAAGAAAATCTAAAACAAATGTGCGAAGAATATTACCCTAAATCAAATAAAATAAAAGACGAAGAGATAGAATTTCAAAAAGATATAAATAAAATAGAAAAAGATAGACACAAAAAGACAGAGAAAAGTCTAAAAGGACAGATTATTAAGAATAACAAAACAATAGAGAAACTAGAAAAAGAAGTTCAAAGACACTTTGAAACAACAATAATTCAAGCGAAAAAATTTTCTAGAAAACTAGATATAAAAGATAAGATGATAGATTTAATGGCAGAGAAAATGGCATTTGACTTTGATATAAATAGTGAAGTAGATATATATACATATAAAAGACAAATAAAACAATATTATAAAAGTAAAGCAGAGGAGTAGAGAAGATGAGTAAAACAATATTAGAAAAAATATATAATAAGATTGACAAACTAGAAAAAGAAAAAATGAACTATTTAGAAGTTGGAAAAATGGCAACAGTTAATAAAAAAGAAGAAGAAATAGAAATATTAAATTTAGCATTAGATGGTTTAAGTTATAAAACTGTTAAGAATGAATTATATAAATGCAGAAAATTTATAAGAGATAGAGGATTAATGCAACAATTTGAACAAACTCAAGAAAAGGAGTAGGTATGAGAGAGATAAAGTTTAAGGGAAAAAGAGTAGATAATCGGAGAATGGATATATGGATACTTAATGCAAACTGGACATGAAAATATTGAAAAGGCAAACGGACAATATATAAAAACTGTGAAATATTATCAAATTCAAGACGATAAATATCATTCGCAATTTATTGATGAAAACACAATAGGACAATACACAGGACTAAAAGATAAAAACGGAAAAGAAATTTATGAAGGAGATATAGTAACTTGTGGAGATAAAAATATTAAATATCTAATAGAATGGCAAGATACAGGATTAAAAGGTAGGCAATGGAATAATAGTAGTTATATAGGATTAAAATACTGGCAAAAAGACTTGGAAGTAATAGGAAATATATATGATAATTTAGGATTATTAAGGGAGGAGAATAACGATGAAAGAAAATAAATTAAAAAACTTTTTAGAATATTTACAAGACAAAGTACAAGACTGTTATAAAGAAGAAACAAGAATAGCAATAGAAAGATTTTTGGAGGAGGACTAGCTAATGAATAAAGAAGAAATAGAAAAAGACATATTAAAAGACTATGCAATAGGAATAGATTATGGAAAAGCGGAAAGTCAATCAGCAATATCAAGAGAAATAGAAATGCTAAAACTTAAGAATAACATTGATAATGGAATAGATTTAGCAACAAGAACTTATAAAGTTTACGAATATATTATAGATACTATAAAAGAAAATGGAGATATATCACAATTCAAAGAAGATGTTTTATATATAATACATGGATTATTAGAAAGACAATTACCAATAAAAAAATTAACAGCAACTCAAATAGTAATAGAAAATAGAGATAAAGAAATGCAATTAGAAAGAGAAAGATATATGAAAAACCAAATAAATGAGTTAGAACAAAAATCAAGTATATTAGATAAAGTAACAAACAAATTAAAAGAAGATATAAACAACTACAATAAAGAACTATTAAAAGACAGCACAATGAATATTAAAAACACAGATTTAACTGCAAGAATACTACAATCTCAAAAAATATTAAATATAATAGAAGGAGAAAAGAACGATGGAAAACAAAAAAATTGAATTAACAGATGAAGAATTATTGTTTATAAAAACTTTAGAAAGCAAATTAAATGTAACAGAATATAGTGAATTAAGAAATATAATCAATAAATATGAGCAATTAGCAAGAAACAAAGACTGGGAAGCTAAAAGTGTAAATAATAGATATAAATCATTATCAGAAAAAAATGAAGATAATTATAATAAAATTCAAAAAGAAAAAGAACAAAAAGAAAAATGGAAAGACTATTACGAAGAAGTATGTAATAAATATGCAAAACTGGAAATAGATTTAGATTTAGCAAAAGCAAAAATAGGGATTTTAGAAGGAGAAAAGAAATAATAATGAAAGATGTAATATTAACGCCTATCTATAAAGGAAAGATATACAAATATCATGAGTGTTCTAATTGTAAGAAAGAAATATATTTTGAAGAAGAAATATTTAAGCCATTTCATTTTGAAGAAAAAATAAAATTTTGCCCTTTTTGTGGTAGACAAGTAATAAGATATGCAGAGCCAAGATTTATAGAAGAAATTGATTGGAGCTGGTTAGACAAATATAGTGAGATTATTGAAAAAATGTATAGAGAATTAGAATATAAAATACATTGTGAAATGGATAAAGAACAAATAAAAGAATTAGAAGATAATGCAGAAAAAGGAAAAGAGTATTTTAAAGATGCATGGAGTTTTCCATATAGTAATAAAGTAACTTGTAGCATACTATATGAGATAACAAGAAAAAAATTACATTATACAGAAAAACAAAAATTAGAAAAAGAATTTAAAACAAAATAAAGTTAATACTAACACAAAAGAGGTGTTAGCATGACAGACAAAGAAATGATCCAAAAATGGAAAGAAGGACTAAGTAAAAACAACTTAGCAAAAATATATAAAAGAGAATACAATATGCAAATAAGAAATATAAGAGCAAGTGTAAGACATAGACACGATGGAAAGTTTTTAACGAATTATGAAGCTCTAGCATATGTAGAAGCGGTTATATATAGATATTTAAAAGAAGGAGGCAAATAATGCCAACAGAGGAATTTGAAAAAGGTAAAATGTATTATAAAAGTAAAGACGATAAAGAATTAGGAACAGGAACACTAGAATTTAGTTCAATAGAAGAGGAAGAAAAAGACATCTTTGAAAAACTAGAAGAATTATATGACAAAAAGGGTTTTAAAATAGAAATAGATGTAAAGATAAAGAAATATAAAAAGAAAAGATTTAAAAAGCTATTAATGTCATATGGAATACAAAGAAATAATGCAGAAATATTAACAAGTATAACATCAAATAAAAAATATCCTGTAAAAAGAGATGATTTTGGATTAATATTAATAATTGCAAAAAGTATAGAATCAAGTTTTGAAATAAATAAAGAAAGAGAGGAAAAATAATATGTTAGGATTTTATATAAAAAGTGTAATAGTATATTTAATAATATTTTGGGCATTAAAAAAAGTTTTAAAAACAATAGCATTAAATAGAGATGATATTGATTATAGAGATTATGCAACTGGTAAAAAAGGAATGTATTATATATTTTGTTTTATACCAATTTTAAGAATAATAGCTATTGGAGCTGTATTTTTTGTGAGTTTTGCAAAGAAAGAAACAATAGAGAAGATTCTTAACAAAGAAAGTAAGTGATAAAAAATGAGAAAGTGATGTGAAGGCAAATGACAAGAGAACAAAGAAAGCAAAACAATTTAATAAACGCAATAGAAGAATGTGATACAGAAATGACCAATGTGGTAGACACAGTATATAAATTAATAGATAAAGAAGCCACGAAAAGAGATGTAAATTATCAGATGAATAGATTTAAAGAGAGACTAAAAAGACTAGATATACAATTAAAGAATTTTTAGGAGGAGGTACAAATGAATAAAAGTGACTTAATAGAATTATTAAAGACATATAAAGAAAACAAAGCTAAATTAAATATAAAATTAAAAGAGTTAAAAGTAGCTAGAATAAAATTAAAATCTTTAGAAGAAACAGAGACGAGTTTAACAACGACATATGGAGTAAATCAAGACATACATAGCAAAAATCAGATTAGTAACAAAGTTTTAAGCAAAATAGAAGAAAAAGAAAGTAAAGTAGAACAACTAGAAGAGGAAATAAGAGAACTAGAAAAGTTAGTAAGAGAACTAAGAGAAAAAGTAGAAGTGGTAAAAGATAGGTTGGAGGGATTGAAATATAAAGAAAGAGAACTATTAATAGCTTATTACATTGATGGAAGAACAGCAGAGAATATTAGTAGAACTTTATATTATGATATGTATCAAAGGACTTGTACACCAAGATATGTACAAAAAATAATAGAGAAGGCAACACAAAAAATGACAAATATATAAGAGTTCATAAAAAGTTCGTAATATAGTACATAGCTTAGTACAAATATATATAGTATAATAACAATAGTAAAAATGTCGAAAGACAATAAAAGCACCCTATTTATTTAATTAATTTGAAAAAAAGAGTAGATGTTAATATTAATGTCTGCTCTTTTTAGTTATAGGAGGAAATTTAAAATGGGAAAATATAAAAAATTACCAGTAGAAATTGAAGCAGAATTGGTTTCTGGATTATTAGAAAAATTTAAACACAACTTTAATGAGTTACCTAAATGGGTAATAGAAGCATATGAAAACACAACAATAAATACAATAACAGACAATAACTTTATTATAAAAACATTAGAAGGAAATATGATAGCTACAAAAGAGGAGTATTTAATAAAAGGCGTAAATGGAGAATTATATCCTTGCAAAAAAGATATATTCGAAAAAACTTATGTTGCTGTTTAGTTTTCAACAATTACTAACTATGTAATATATAGTTAAAGGATTGTGAATAAATGTGCAGTGGCGGAATAGGTAGACGCTTTGAGGTGGAAAGTAAAAAACGATTGAGATACCATCGGTTGAGTTTCGGAATGAAACTAGGTCATACGTGCAGTTATATAAAATATCTGTAATCCAGTTTAGGGAACTGGCTCATGTTAAGTGCAAATCTTAACCTGCACACAATATATAAAATTGGAGAAAAGTTAAAATGAATAATAAAGAAATAATGCAAAAATACAAAGAAGAAAAATGTAATAAATGCAGTAAAAATATAGATTGCAAAATATTAGTAAGAAATAATAAAGCTTATTGCACAGAAGAGGAAGAATAGAAAATGAAAACTGAGAAGTGTTTAGAAACTAACATAGTATGCAGCAATTGCAACAAACAATGTAAAAATTGCAAATTAGACGAATGTAAACAAACAATAAAAATGATAGATAGATTAGAAGAAAAAGAACATGACTTTAAAATAAGAAAAATAAAAGCACAATTACCACAGATGTGTAAAGAATGTGGATTATTACAAATATTAGATTTAGATAATCAAAAAGTGTATTGTCCATACATGATTAACAACAAATGTTTATTAAAGTAAAGGAAGAACAAATATGCAAAAAATAATTTTATACCATAATAATTTATTGGAATTTGGTGGAGTAGATACATTTACATATAATTTTATAAAAAAGATGAGCAAATATTATAATATAACATTTCTGTATAGTATAGCAGATTTAGAAAATCTAAAAAGAATAGAAGAATATGCAGATAAAGTAGAGAAATATGATCCAGACAAAAAATACACATGTGATATTTGTATATGTGCAAGTGCATGGGGGAGATATCCAGATACAGTTATAGCAACAACAGGAAAATATATACAAGTAGTGCATGCAGATTATATAAAAGCAAAGGAAGTAAATTTTGAATATAATAAATGGTTTAAAACAACAGAGCATATAGGCGTAAGCGAGCATGTATGCAAAGTATTTAAGAAAATGTTTCCAAAAGAAAAGATAACAAGGATATACAACATCTTAGATGAAAAGCAAGAAACAAAACCAATATTAAAATTAATAAGTGCAACAAGAGTGTCGAAAGAAAAAGGATTAAAATATTGGAGTGCAAAAGATTTTTTAAGAAACCATAAAACAATGCATTCTATAATTTAGGAGAAAAGAATATGGAAAATATATATGAAACATATGCAAGAACAGTATGTGCAAATTGTAAAAACAAAAAAGAATGTCAAGAAGAGCTAAGAAAAAGAATAGACGGCAGTATAAAGTGCGATAAGTATGAAAGAGAAAGCGAAAATGAAGGCTACAAAAAGCAAAAGCAGATAACTGCTAAAAGAAATAAGAGTTTAATGGGAATTTAAGGAGAAAATACAATGTTAACAATTATACTAGGAATAATATTAAGTCCGATAGCATTAATATCAACATTATGTAGTTTAGGGATAACTATTGGAATTATATATTACATAATAAAAGGAATTGCGAAAACAATAAAAGAAATTTACAAGAAAGAGAATGATGAGAATGGCAAATAAAGTAGGAAGACCTAAAACATATAAAAGTGTAAAACAGATGCAAAAAAAAATAGATGAATATTTTAATTGTTGTGAAACTAACAAAGAGCCATATACAGTAACAGGACTGTGTATAGCACTAGACATATGTAGGGATACATTATTAGAATATGCTAAAGATAAACAATTTTCCGACACTATAAAAAAAGCAAAATTAAGGGTTGAAAATTATTTAGAAAAGCATCTGATAACAGACAATACAACAACAGGAATAATATTTAATCTAAAAAATAACTTTGGTTGGTCTGATAAACAACAAATAGAACATAGTGGAAAAATAAACAATCCATTTGAAGGAATGACAACAGAAGAATTAAGGCAGTTGATAGAAGATGATAAACAATAAAATTAAAGAAGAATTAAAAAGACAAGCACGACTAGAATTAGCTAGGCGTGATTTTTTTGAATATTGCAAACTTACTGCTAGTGATTTTTATAAAGAAGACAGAATGTTTTTAAAAAATATGTGCAATGAATTACAAGATTTCTATGAAAGCCAAAAGCCAGAAGACAAAATAATGGTAATAAATGTACCACCAAGACATGGGAAATCAAGAACAGCAGGAAAATTAGTAGAATGGGTATTTGGAAATAATAAGAATGAAAAAGTGATGACAGGTTCTTACAATGAAACTTTATCAGGAACATTTGCAAAATCAGTAAGAGATACAATAGCATCAGAAAAGACAGAAGGAGTAATTGTATATAATGACATATTTCCTAATACCAAAATAAAATATGGAGAAGCTAGTGCAAATAAATGGGCATTAGAAGGAAGTAATCAAGCTAATTACTTAGCAACATCTCCAACAGGAACTGCAACAGGATTTGGTTGTACCTTAATGATAATAGATGACTTAATAAAGAATGTTCAAGAGGCATATAATGAAACAGTATTGCAGAAACAAATAGATTGGTTCAATAATACAATGTTATCAAGAACAGAAACAGGTTTTAAACTAATAATAATAATGACGAGATGGGCAAGTAATGATTTAGCAGGATATATATTAGAAAATTTTGATAATGTAAGACACATTAATTATCAAGCAGTCCAAAAAGATGGTTTAATGTTATGTGACAAAATATTAAATAAAGAAGATTACAATCTAAAAACTAAGAATATGAATAAAGACATTGTATATGCTAATTATCAACAAGAGCCAATAGATATAAAGAACAGATTATATAGTGGATTTAAAACATATGATAAATTACCACCAGCACATTACATCATGAATTATACAGATACAGCAGATGAAGGTGAAGATTATTTATGTTCAATAGATTATCAAATGTATAATAATTCATATTACATATTAGATGTTATATATACACAAGAATCAATGGAAATAACAGAACCAGCAGTTGCGAAAATGCTTACCAAGGATAAAGTAGGTTATGCAAACATTGAAAGCAACAATGGTGGTAGAGGTTTTTCAAGAAATGTAAAAGAAGAATTAAAGAAATTGAAGAATTATCATACTAAAATAAATCCTTTTCATCAAAGCGAAAATAAGGTTGCTAGAATATTAAGCAACTCAACAGCAGTTATGAATAA
The DNA here is from genome assembly GCA_958413095.1 of uncultured Clostridium sp. GTDB lineage: Bacteria > Bacillota > Clostridia > TANB77 > CAG-508 > CAG-269. Next base: position 28,218 of record CATYUF010000006.1, on the reverse strand, counting down.
TATTTATTTCCCAATTAACTGGGAAGATAGATGGCCAGAATTTGCAAAACATTTAAAACATTATTTAAGAAGTGGAAAAAATGAACATGACGATGCAGAAGATTGTTTAACAGGAGTATATGAGCATCCAAGACCAAACACAATTCAATTTGGATATACAAAGCCAGTATAGGAGGAATAAAATGATACAATGGAATAAAGAAACATTGGAAGAAACGAACTCAGTTTCACAAATATTGTCAATAGCAGAAACGGAATGGGCAAGTAGAAAAATGTTATACGAAAGAATAAGAAGAAAACCAACATATTCAGAACTAGTAAGTGAAAGTGACAATAGTGTAAAAGTAGCATTTGAAAACTATATAAATTCTATGGTAACAGGATATTTTGCAGGAAAAGCACCAGTGTATGATGTAGAGAAGGTATCAGACCCTACTAAATTAAATATAATAAAAAAATTACTTAATAAAGTATTTAATGCAGATAATAATAAAGATGAAGAACTAAAAGTCTTAATTGATTATATAAGTAAATACAATGATGAAGCTACAGAGTTTTTTAATCTAGCGTTTGACTATTTTGGAATGAGAGCTTGTTATGAAATTTTATATGAAAATGAAGAAAATGAAATGGTTTATACAAACCAAAGTGCGTTAAATACAATAGGAATATTTGATTATTCAACACCAGTTAATCAAATAGGACAATTAAGAAAATGGACAGAGAAAGACAAAAATAATGCAGATATAATAATAGTAGAATTAACAACAATAAATGGAAAAAAATATTATACACCAACACCAGAAGATATAAGAAAATTAAAAGAAATAGAAGATAGGAAAACAAAAGGAAAATGGGATATGTTGCCTTGTATTGCTATAGAAAGCGAAATGGGATTATCAAGTTTTGAACTAGTAATCTCTTTAATTTGTGCATATGAAAGAGTAATTCAAAATAGTAGAAATACATTTCAATATAATGATGATGCCAAGTTAAAAATAACAGGTTTTACACCTCAAAATGAACTGATGGTTACTAAACTTGATAAAGAAGGAAATCCAGAACTTGATGAAAATGGACAAGAAAAACAAGTGGTAAATAAAGCTAGAGAGGAAGAAGATAAAGCATTATTGAAAATGGGTGTATTTTATACACCAGACAAATCAGGAGATATAGCTTGGGTAGAAAAGAGCGTACAAGATACAGCATTACAAAATCATAAAAAGACTCTAGTTGACCTTATAGCCATGATAAGTGGAGTACCCAATATAACAGATTTAGGTTTCACAAATGCGGATAATGCAAGTGCATTAGACAGAAAATTTTTTGCATTAGAGCAAATGATAACAAATGCAGATAGACAATTTAGAAAAGCATTATTAAGAAGATGGCAAATAATAATAGATAGAATAAATAAAAGAAAAAGCAAAAAATATGATTTTAGAAGCATAAAAATAGATTTACAAAGAAATCTACCAACTGATAAATATACAGAAACAGATAGAGCTTTGAAATTAAGAGGATTATTAAGTGATGAAAGTATAATAGATATGTTGCCAGATGATTTAGATTCGATGTCAGAAATACAAAAGATAGATAAACAAAATCAAGAAAATATGGAGAAAAATTTGGAAAATATGTCTAAAATGGGACAAGATGTAACCAATGCACCATTGAATGTATCTAAAGAAAGTCAAGATGAAAAGATATTAGAAAACAAAAAAGGTGAAGTAGAAATAAAGCAAAAAAATAGCAAATATTCAGACACAAAAATAAAGTGAGGTGTTGTAAATGGATAATTGGCAATACCATAATGGAAAAATGAAAGAGCTTAAACAATTATATTTAAAAACAAGTAAACAAACACAAAATAGATTACAAGAAATAATAGATACTTTTAAATTTGATTTTGATAATTTATATAATGTAGCAGATAATAAAACTAAAGATAGAGTGAACACATATATAGAAGAGTGGAAAGACAAAGGAATATTAACAGGATATTTTGAAATTTTATCTAAAAATATTTACAATAGAACAAGAGTAAAAAATAGTGAAGTATTAGAATTACTTATATATGGTGCATATATAGAGGAACAAACAAAGATAAGAAAACAAGAATTAAATATAATGTATAATGATGTGAATTATTATTATAAAGAGGGACAGAAAGAAGTAAATGATACATTAGCTAAGAAACAAAGAAAGCCACTAAATAATTTAAAATGGGCTTTCTTTTTAGATTTATTAGACATACCTAATGCAAAAGGTTATATTTTTAAACAATATATAGAAACAATTATAAAATATAATGCAGACCAGATATACAGACAAATGACAATCGATTTACAGCAACAAAAACAACCTAATATAACAAATGATATATATCAAAATTTAATCAAGCGACAAAGTAATTCTAGACTCAATATAAAAGATGGAAAAGCAGTAAGTGGAGATATAGATTTAACTCTAATAGGTTTAAATAACTTAGCAAAGATAGAAGGAATAAAATATGTAGATAAAAATGCAGAATGCTTATTTATTTCTGATTTATGTGACAATGTAACACTTATGTGTTCTAATATGCATTTATATAAGTTTAAAGTAGATGACTGGAATAATTTCGATAGATGGTATGGAGAAAATGCTAAAGATTTAAAGATAGAAAGAATAAAAGTTAAAGGTCTAGTATTAGGTATTAATTTACCTCCAATTACACACCATTTTCACTGGTGTCACTCAACTATAATGTATTTAAAGTCTGAAAGTAAAAACAAAGATGCTATGTTAAATGCAAAGCATAATATATTTAGCAACAAAACAGAAAAACAAATAGAAAAAGAATACAGTATAGACAAAGTAAGAATAAAAGGAATAGATAAAAAAGTACTTAGTAACATTCTGACTAATATGGAGAAGGTATATGATGATTTTCCACAGTTAAGAGGACAGATAAAGGAAATACAGTCAATAAAACATCCGTATGGAGGATTAAATATAACACCAGATTTAGAAGATAACAAATATATAATGCAGATAAATAGAAATAAATTTAATGATGAAAAAATAGCAACAAAAGAATACAATAAAGACTTAAAAACAGGATTTCATCCAATGGGAACAACATACAAATATATGGGAATACATGAATTAGGACATAGCATTGTATATAGAATAATAAAAAATAAATATAGTAATCCAAAAGATATAGCTAATGATTGGAATAAAAATATAACATCAAAAGAAATTGTTGAAAAAGCATTTAAAAATCTAGGAATAAGTGATAAACTGACAAAAGATATATTGAGAAAACAAATATCTAATTATGCTACTAGCGATTATGGAGAAACAATAGGAGAAGCTTTTGCAGATTATTATGTTAATGGCAATATTTCAAAATTATTAAGCAAAGAAATAATAAAGGTTATGAAGGGAATGATATAAATGGTATTTAATCCTAGATGGTTAATATGGCTATCTAACGATGAAGATGAGTATGGGAATAGAAGAAAACTAAAACCAGATACACCGAAAGACATAAGAAAAGAATATGAACAATTACTAAAGGAAGAACAAGACAGTATAAAAAAGAATAAGCTAAAGAAAACAATATTTTAATTAGTTATTAAAATTTTATAATTATAAATTAAGGCACAAATATGTGTCTTTTTTTAATGCCGTTTTTCTTGTAGTTAGGCTTAATAAAATAAACAAAATATTTTAAGAAGCAATTTTAGGCAGAGAACTAAAAGGGCGAGGAGGAATTATGGAACAAGAAAATCAAAATTCAGACAATGCTAACTTAGGGGCAGAGAACCAAAAGGGAGCAGAACAAACAGAAGTGAATTATGAGGAATTAATAAAAACTGATAAGAAACTTCAATCATTTTTAGACAGTAGAATGACAGCTTCAAACAAAACAGCAATAGAAAATGCAAGAAAACAATGGGAACTTGAAAATAGTGAAAAAATTACAGAAGCAGAAAAATTAGCTCAAATGAACGAGACTCAAAAACTTCAATATCAGTTAAAAAAACAACAAAAAGATTATGAAGATATTCAGAAAAAGCTAAATGCTAGAGATTTAAAAGATGAAGGAATAAAAATTGCAACAAATCCAGAAACATCATTTGACCCAGAATTTTTAAATCTATTTAAGTTTGAAGATATGACAGCAGAAGAATTGCAAGAAAAAACGAAAACTTTAAAGACTATTCAAGACAGAATAGTGGAAAAGGCAGTAAATGAGTGGTCAAAAGAAAAACCACCATATAATCCAAATCCAGATAATAACAAAAATGTTGACACGCAATTATCTCAAATATTTGGAAATTAAAATTTAATAAAGAAAGAAGGAATGGAAAATGGCAGTATATAATTACGCAGAAAAATTTGAAAGAGAATTACAACAAAAATATGCAAGAGAATTAACTTGTAACAGTTTGTTCGCATCTAATCCTATGGTTAAATTTATAAATGCACAAACAATAAAATTACCTAAAATAACAGTAAGTGGTTACAAAGACCATAATAGAAACGCATTAGGATTTAATACAGGAACAATTGCAAACGAATGGGAACCAAAAAAATTAGAGCATGACAGAGATATAGAATTGTTCATAGATCCAATGGATATTGATGAAACAAATTTAACATTGGAAATGGCAAATATAACAAATACATTTGAAAATGAACAGGTAATCCCTGAAACAGATTCATATGTATATTCTAAATTATATTCAGAAGCGGATAAAAACAAATCAAATGGAGCAGTTGTAGATACAACAGTATTATCAGCCACAAATATATTAGATTGGTTTGATGACCAAATGGCTAAAATGGATGATTTAGGAGTTCCAGAAGAAGGAAGAGAAATGAGAATAACATCTGATACATATAAATTATTAAAAAAGGCAGATGCTATTCAAAGAACATTAGATGTTTCAAAAGGAAATAATATTGATAGAAGAATACATTCAATCGAAGATGTAAAAATAATAAAAGTTCCAAGTGCTAGATTTAAGACAAAATACAATTTTACAAATGGTTGTGTAGCAGATGGAGAAGCAAAACAAATTAATATTATGCTATGCCATCCATCTTGTCAGGTATCAAGACAAAAATATTCATACATAAAAGCATTCACACCAGGACATGATTCAAGAACAGCTGATAAGTATTTATATCAAAACAGAAAATTCTGGGATAGCTTTTTAATAGAGAATAAAGCCTGTGGAATAGCATTTAATGTGGAGGCTTAATAGTCTCCTTAATTTATTTATTAGAGGAGGAGTTCAAATGAAAGCAAAAAAAGATAATAAAGTCTATGAAGTAGATAAAATAACTAAAGATAGATATGTAAAAGATGGTTATGACATTTACGATGATGAAGGAAAATTAATTGAATGTGCAAAAAATAAGACTGTACCATATGAAGAATATGAAAAAATAAAAAAGGAATTAGAAGAGCTAAAGAAAAAAGCTTTAAAGGAACCAACAGTAGCAGAAATAAAAGATAAATTAAAGCAATTAAACATTGAATTTGATGACAAAGCAAAAAAAGAAGAATTATTAGCTTTATTACCACAAGAATAATTAAGGAGGCAATAGAATGGCAGATACTAAAAATACAGACAAAATCATAGCTGATTTAGGAGCTAATTACAGAGAACAGGATAAAGAGGTTTTAGAAGAGATATTAGTAGAAGTTACTTCTATTGCCTCTGATATTTCTAATAAACAAAAAGAAGAAAAGTTATTTCCATATATAAAAAGAGCAGTAAAATCTGAATATTTGGCTAGAGGAACAGAAGGGCTAACTTCTCGAACAGAAGGAAGTATGTCAAGTTCTTTTGAAAATATTATAGATACATTAAGAAATAATATTATTAAATCGGGACTAAGGAGGATTAAATAATGTTATTAAAAGATTTAATTAAAGTATATATTTCAGAATATGAAGAAGTAAAAAATCATAGTGAAAAAACAAAAAAATGGAAATATAAAGGAATAGCATATTTAAATTTACAGCAAGATGTAAATGAATTAGATAGGAAACCTACAGGAGAAGTAGATTACAGTATAGAAAATGCAAGAACTGATATGGAATATGATATAAGAAAAGGAAATGGAATATCATTAACAGATATATCAAAGCTTGAAGATTTTATACCAGATTACATAGTAACAGATTGTCCAAAGATAGGAAGAACTACTTTATATAAATTGGAGAAAAACAATGAAAATTAATCTAAAAGTAAAAGGTATAGATAATTTAGATAAAAAGATAAATAATATATGTCAACAATTACCTAACACATTAAAAAATAGTTTAGAAGAAGCATTAAAAAATATAACTAGTTATGCTATAAGACTAAGAAGAGGAAATAAAACAGACGGAATATTGGTAGAAATGATAAAAGCAGATACTAAGGAAATAAAAGGACGAATATATACCGACCAAGAAAAATTTCCATATAGTTGGTTTGAACATTTTGGAACTGGAAGATATGCTGAATTACCTCATATTGGTACATCTAAACATTTTATTGAAAGTGGATATGAAGAATGGTATATACCAGTAAGTAAAGTAGATAGAGCATTACATTATCCTATTATAAATATACAAGGACAAGACTTTTATTTAGCACATGGAGTAGAAGCTAATCCATTTTTACAAAAAGCAGAATTTGAAATGCGAGGAGATACTTTAGATACTGTTCAAGATGGAATATATACAATGCTGAGGGAGGTATGCAAATGATAGAATTAACAACAAGACAATTGTCTGATTTAATTTCTGATAAATTAGAAGAACTAGAAGAGGAAACTAGCTTAGAAAATCCTACAACTGAAAGCAAATTTCCTTGTAGGACTATTAATACACCGCTAGAGAGAATATTAAAAACTAGAAATGCAATACCGATAGCAAAACAATTTCAAATTACAATTTCTTGTTGGAATAAGACACAAAGGGCAACTATGGAAATGGCAACTAAAACTGATGAGAAATTAAGAGAATATAATTTAATTAGGACTTCTACAAGTCCAATAACATTTGATAGAATAATACAAAAATATAGAATAATAACAACATATGAAGTTCGTTGGAATGGACTAACGAACTCTTTTGAGGTTATAAGATAGGAGGAATTGGAATGGAACAAGAAACACCAAATGTATCAACTTTAACAAAAGTATATTATGCAACAGACAAAAAAGGAACTGACAAAAAACAAGTAATGTTTACAGAGGAAATACCGCCATTAGAAGAAGCACCAGAACAAATAACAGCACAAGTTCTAGACTTGGAATACGAATTAGCACAACCAGGTATTAGAAAAGCAGGTTCAATCGAATTACCAGTATTATATACACATAAACAACATAAAGAATTAAGTGCATTAGAGAAAAATAAAGATTATTATTGGTTTTTCGAATTACCACAAGCTACTGCACCTGAAAGTGGAAAAGCACTAGTAAGATATTTAAAAGGAAAAATGAGACTTACAATGGACACAATATCAGCAGGTGAATTTTTGAAAGATAAATTAACTATATATAAAAATTCAGAAGTATCAGAAAGTGAAGGTTTTCCCACAGAATAGTCCTGTTGAAAGTGTCGCAACAAGACGAGTCAAAAAGACACTAAAGGGAGCATATTAATGTTCCCTTTTAAACAATATTACGGAGGAATTAAAATGGTCTTAGAAACTAAAAATAAAAAAATAGAATTAATATTTACAACAAGAAAAATAGTAAACATATCAAACATTTTAAAATCTAAAAATTTTGAAGATTTATATTTTAAAGCAGTAAACGAAAATGATATAGATGCATTATCAAAAATAATTTATGTATTTGCAGAAGATGAAGTAGGATTAAAATCTTTTAAAAGTAGTGAAGAAGTGTATGATTTTATAGACGCATATAAAGCAGAGCAAAAGAAAACATATCAAGAAATTTTTGAAGAATTGGCAGGTGCAATAAACGAAGAGGGTTTTTTCAAAACAAAAATGAGCAAAAAACAATTACAAGAGAAATTATCAAATCCTTTATCAGGAGTGAATATGAACGAACTAATAAAGGGTTCAGCAGAGAAAGCAATGAGCAAAATAGCAGAAGAGGAAGTATTCAGAGGATACAAGGGCTAGAAGATATAATAAAAAAGATACAAAATGCCAAAACTCTAAGAGATATTATTCTTTGTTTAGAGCCTTTGGCATATTACTTTAATTTAACACCAAATGAATTTTGGAATGGAAGATATAAAGAAATATATTTATATTGTGAAATCAATGTAATAAAAATGCAAGAAGACTTTAAACAAAAAATAATATTAAATGATGCTACAACAGACAAATTAATTCAAGCAGATAGTTTGAATAAAAATGCTAAAATTGTACCTTTAAGGAAAATGTTTGAAAAAATATTTTCAAAAAAATAGAGGTTTCGACAAAGTTCGACATACTTTTAAGATTTAGAGTGCTATACTTCTTTTAAATAAAATAAAAGGAGGAACAAAAAAGATGGCAAATAATGAACAAACAGAAAAAAGTAGTTTATGTACTGCTGGATTAGTATTAGGAATAATAGGAGTATGTACTTCGTTTGTTCCTATAATAAACAATTTATCATTTATTATGGGAGTATTAGCAGTTATTTTTGGGCTTGTATCCATAAAAAAAGCAGGAAAAGGAAAAATGATTGCAACTATAGTTTTAGGAGTATTAGCTGTAATGATAACACTAAATGCACAAAAAACTTTATCAGATTCACTAGATGATATAAGCAAAGATTTAGATACTGCTACAGGGAAAAATACTGAACAAGTTTTAGGAACAAGTGTAGATGTTGTTTTAGGTAATTTTGAAGTAACAAAAAAACAATATGGTATAAACGAAACAAAACTACCAGTAAAAGTTACAAACAAAACTAGTGAAACAAAATCTTTCAGTATACAAATAGAAGCAGTAAGCCAAGATGGTACAAGAATAACAACAGATTACATATATGCTAATAACTTAACAGCAGGACAAAGCCAAGAGTTTAAAGTTTTTGAATATGTTCAAAGTGAAATTTTAGAAAAGATGAAAAATGCAAAATTCAACATAGTTGAAGTTTCAATGCACTAATAAATAAAACACTTACAGAAATGTAGGTGTTTTTTATTTGAAAAAAATTTTAAATTACCTCTTGACTTTTTGGAACTCATAATATATAATCACATTATGGAACTCAAAAAGAGAGGTGATTATATATGAGTCCTAGAATGGGAAGACCTAAAATAAATAATCCTAAAGAATTTGATGTAAAAGTGAGATTTGATAAAGAAACTCACGATAAAATATTAGAATACAGTAATAAAAATAAAATAACAAAAGCTGATACAATAAGAAGAGGAGTAAATTTATTGTTAGGCAATAAAAAATAGATACAATCTGACGCGTCTGGTAAACAAAACAGATTATATCTATCCCATAGAGATTAACTCTATCTATGAAATATTATATCATAGATTTAGAGAAATCTCAACTTAAAATACAAATTTTTAAAGGAGGGGTTTCTTTTTATTATGCAAGAAGAAGAAAAAATAAAACAAATTTATAAGAAAATTAATGTAAGAATAAGTGAAGACTATATTGAAGACATTATGAAAGATGAGAAAAGAGTTAAGGACTTTATGAGAATGTATAAGCAAGAAGAGATATGGAGTATGAATGAAATCTTAGGAAAGCCATACGATAATTTAGTTTTTACTAAATTTGAATTAGAAGCTTGTTCAAAAATAGACTTATTTGATAGGGCACAAATTAAGTGGTGTAAATTATTTTGGAAAAATAGAAATAATGAAGAAAATTATCAAGAATTACACAATGCACTAAATGAAAGAAGGTGTCCTAAATGTATATAGAAAACATATGGGGAGTATTCTTTTGTATGTACTTGCCACTAGTTATAGTTACAATATTAGCCTATTTAGTAGGAAGAGAGGAAGGTAGAAGATATGAAAGAACTAACAGAGTTCAACATAGAAAAAACAACAGCAGAAATTCTTATACTAAAAGACCAAACAGCACAAAATATAATAGAAATAGGTAAAAGGCTTATAGAAGTTAAAGAGAATTTAGAGCATGGAGAATTTAAGAGTTGGCTAAAGAAAAAAGTTAAATTCACAGAAAGGTCAGCACAAAGATTTATGCAAATAGGAAGAGAATTTTCAAATGCGACATCGCTGTCGCATTTAGGAAGTACAAAATTATTTCTTCTAGCAGGGCTTGATGAAGAAGATAGACAAGAATTAATACAAGAAAATAATGTAGAAGATATGACAACAAGAGAATTAGAACAAGTAGTAAAAGAAAAGAAAGAAATAACAAAACAATTAAAAATAGAGCAAGAATATTCAAACGAACTACAAGAATCAATCAAAGAAAAAGAAAACCAAATCAGAACTTTACAAAACGAAATAGAAAAGATTCAGATACCAGAAAAAGAAATAATTGAGAAAGAAGTTATTAAAGAAGTGGTTCCCAAAAACCTAATTTTAGAAAAACAAGCATTAGAAAAAGAACTTGAAACATTAAGAAAAAGAGCAGAAAAGGCAGAAAACACTTTAAGTAGAATAAAATTAGATAAAGAAATAAACCAAGATAAAGTGTATAGTAATACAAAATTAGAACATTTACTTGTAAATATAAAAGATTTTCTTGATAATGCTTCAAAATATACTTATTTGAAAGATGAATTGCAAAAAATACCACCTCAAAATAAAAAAATATTAGAGAGTAAAATTAATGAGGTAGAAAGCTGGACAATGTTAATGAAACAAGCATTAAGAAATGAAGAAAATATGGTTGGAAATATAATCTTTGGAGAAGGAGAGATAATAAATGAGTGATATGATATTAAAAGAAAATAAAGAAATTAAGCAAGAAAACAAAGGATTAGATATAAATGATTTAATAAAAGGGCTTACAGAAAGCCAAACAGTAATGAATTATGCTTTTGCAGGATTTAAAACGGAAACAGAACAAAAATTTCAAGAAGTAGATAATAGATTACAAGAACATGACGAAATAATTAAAAAGAAAATATATTTAAGTTCAAATAAAGCAAGATTATTTAGAAAAGCAGTAAAAGAAAAAGTTAAATTAGTATGTGAAGAAAATGAACTTGAATATCATCAAATGAAATCTAAAATTTTTCCTAGAATATACGGAAAAATAAATGACCAATATGGGGTAGCAACATATAGAGAATTACCTGAATATTTTTGGGATGATATTTTAGAAAGTTTAAGAAATATGATAATTAATGTAAATGATTTAAAAAATCAAGTAGCATAAAAATTAAGCATCAGATTAAAAAAGTCTGGTGCTTTTTAAGTACAACGAAAGGAGGAAAAAAATGACTATAGAAGAATTAGAAATAATAGTATCCGTAAAAATAGCAGAAGCAATAAAAGAATTTAAAAAAATTGTTCCAGCAATCAAACAAACTGTGCAGAAAGCACAAGAAAGTTTTGAAAAAATGGATACGACAAAGATGAAGAAGAATATAAATCAAGCAGTACAACAGATAAAAAAGAAAATGCAAGATTTAAGAAAGTCTAATGAAAATAATCAGATTAAATTAAATGTCAATAATAAAGATGCACAAAAACAAATAAGTCAAATTCAAAAGCAAATAGATAGTCTTAACGAAAAAATAAATTCACGACAAATGAAATTAAATACAATAACACCTAGATTAGATGAAATAACGGCGCGAACAACAAGAGAGATAACTCCTCAAGGTGTAAGTCCAGATAATCCAGCAATACAAAAAACTGTAAATAATAGTTTAAACAGCAATAAAGAATATACTAGTTTGTTAGCACAAGAATCAAAAATGACACAAGAAATTGCAATGTATAACAATCAACTAACTATTGCTAAAAATAAAATGGCTCAATTGAAATCTGAAACAAATAATACAGCTACTAGTCAAAATAAATTGACTAGTTTTTTTAATGGTTTTGGCTCTAAAGTTAAACAAGCAGTAAGCAACTCAAAAGTAATATCAAACAATTTAAAAGAACTCCCTAAGATAACCAATAAAATTAATTTTAACGGATTAAATAAAGGGATGAAAAGAGGATTAGGTCATGTATTTAGATATGCAGGAGCATTACTTTCACTTGAAAGCATTTATGGATTATTAAGTAGTTCAGCAAATGCATGGTTAAATAGTCAAAATGCAGGTGCACAACAACTAAATGCTAATATAGAATACATGAGATATGCTATGGGAAGTGCATTAGCACCAGTAATTCAATTTGTTACAAATTTAGTATATCAACTAATGAAAGCAGTTCAATCTGTAGTTTATGCATTAACAGGAGTAAACATATTTGCAAATGCAGGAGCAAAAGCATATTCTAATATGGCAAATGGTGCAAAGAAAGCAACAAAAGAAAGTAAACAACTTGCAGGAGTACATGATGAGATAAACAATATTCAAGGAACTAATCCAGAAGGAGGAAGCTCAGGAGCAGGAAGTGTAACTCCTAATTTTGATTTATCAGAAGTAGAAGGAATTACAAGTAGCATAATTGATGCTGTAAAAAATGGCAACTGGTATGAAGTTGGAGAAATATTAGGTAATAAGTTAAACGATGCTATGAACAATATAGATTGGGGAAAAATTCAAAGCACAGCTAAAAATATAGGAACACAAATAGCCAAATTCTTAAATGGTTTTATAGCTACAACAAACTGGAATCAAGTAGGAAATACATTTGCACAAGGTTTAAATACAGCAATATATTTTGGATATAGTTTTGTTACTACATTTGATTGGAAACAATTTGGAATAGCAATAGGAGATAGTATAAATGGATTTTTAAACAATATTGACTGGGCAACAGCTGGACAAACTCTAAGCGAAGGAATAAAAGGAGTTTTAAATACAATAACACAAACATTACTAACGATTGATTGGAGTGGAATAGGACAGAATATAGTAACTTTTATGACCAATATAGATTGGCAAGGAATTGTATCTAGCTTATGTTCTGCAGTAGGTTCAGCATTAGGAGGAGCATCGGCATTAATTGCATCAATATTGCTAGAAGCTATTATATATCCTTTATCGGACTATTTCTTGGAAAAAACAGAAGAAGCAGGAGGAAATATAGTATTAGGAATATTGAAGGGAATAGTTGACGGACTTATTGGAATCGGAGAATGGATATATAATAATATGATTTATCCTTTTGTTTCAGCATTTTGCGAAGCATTAGGTATACATTCACCATCAACAGTTTTCCAAGAATTTGGAAAAAATATAATACAAGGATTATTTAATGGAATACAAAGTTTAGTAGATACAATAACCCAAATTTGGAATAATATGAAAAATATTGCATCAAATATCTGGAATAGTATAACAACAACAATAAGCAATGTAATAAATGGAATAAAAAATACAATACAAAATGTGTTAAATACAATAAGTTCTATCTGGAATAATATTTGGAATGGTTTGAAAAATACAGTTACTAATATATTTAATGGTATTTGGAACACGATAAGAAACATAATAAATTCAATATTAGGTGGAATCGAAGGTATGGCTAATGGTATTGTAAGAGGTATAAACAAAGTAATAGACGTATTAAATAATTTACAAGTGCATATTCCTGACTGGATACCACTTTTCGGAGGAAAGGACATAGGATTCCATATTAATCATATGGGTACATTTTCATTGCCACGACTTGCAAAAGGTGGAGTATTGTATGAAGAAAGAGCCTTTGTTGGTGGAGAATATAGTGGAGCAAGAAGCAATCCAGAAATTGTAACACCTCAAAATATAATGGAAGAAACTTTTGATAGGGTTTTATCAAGATATCAAGACAATAATTCAGGTAATAATGAGGGAATAAAACAATTAATTATTCAATTTGGAAGCCATAAAGTAGCAGTCGAAATGGAAAGTTTGATTAGACAAGCACACAGAAGAAACGGAACTGCAAGTATAGTTATTTAAAAATAGAAGGATTAATCTCCTTCTATTTTTCCCGCATGCCCTAAAGAAATACCTATTATTTGGTCTATAAAAATGCTTACAAATGGAAGACTAATATTTCTCATACTTGTATATAAAGTAACATCTTCTAAATCAATAGTAATAGGATTTTCATTAACTTCTGTTCCTTTGACATTATCAGGGTTTTCTAAAATACTTAAGTAGAGTTTTCTAGCAGCAGTAAGAAAGTCGTCGTCTTTATCAAGTTCAAGACTTTTATATTCTTCAGGAAGTTTCAAATATCCTTCATATAAACCGTCAGCAGTATGAATGATTAATTTATTGTGATTAGAAGAAGTTTTTTTTTGAGCATCAACAATTTCATTATAAGCAAATATTCTTGCATATTTACGTGAAAAGAAATTTTTCATATAGATTCACCTCACTTTCAAATTAATAATACACTAAAATACAAAATTTTACAATAAAGGAGTAAAAATATGTTATGGAAAGTAGATGGAGTAGTACAAAAAACTCCAAGTACATATAAAGATAATATAGAAGATACAGATAACGATAGTTATACTAGTAAAGTAACAGGTGCATTAATAGACAACCCAATAGCAGTAGGAATGCTAAAGTTAGAAATGAGTTGGGATTATTTAACGGAAGAGGAAGCAGAAAAATTACTACAACTAACTTATAGAAATCCTCTTATAATTACTGTAAAATGTCCAGCTGTTAAAGGTGGGATGTTAGAAAATGCTAAATTTAGAGTAAGTAAAAGAACAAGCGAAATGCATTTAACAGGAAATGATGAAGACACTTCCAAATCTAAATGGAAAGTGTCTTTTAATTTAATGCAAAAAGAATTAACAGAACAGCAGAAACAAACTGTATTAAATGCAGGAGGTTAGAAATGTATAATACAAGTCAAAAATGGAAAGAAAATATATACAAAAATGTTCAAAATGTTTTGAATATATACATTGATGGAGTTTTAATAAATCCCGACTACATACTTGATTTTAAAGTAGGACAAACATTATTTGATGAAGAATTAAAATTAGGTAGTGTAAGTAGTAAGTATATAGAATTTAAAATATATAAAGATAAAGTATACAAAGATATGAAAACCGTCAAAGTAGATTATGGAATACTAATAAACCATGGATTAACTGTTGCAGAAGTAAATAAAATGTTAGTAGGAACTTTAAATGGGATAAAAGTAAAAAGCTTATCAAAAAACAATAAAAGTTTTGAAATGTTACCAATCGGAATATTTAATATAGATGATTTTGAAGATAATGATGACAATACATTAACAATAAAATGTATTGACAATATGTCTAAGTTTGAGTTTAAATACGATGGAAGTAAATTAACATATCCAGCAACTTTATTAGATATATTGAAAGACATATGTAAAAAAGCAGGAGTAGAATTACGGTTCTACTTCTTTTCTTAATTCTGATAAGGAAATATCCGTATATGACAATACAGTAACTGCAAGAGAATATTTAAGTTACATATCTGAAAGTGCAGGAGGTTTCGCTTTTATAGGCAGAGATGGAAAGCTGTATATAAGAAAAATATACCAAGATGAACAAATTATTCCATTAGAATTATTTGCTAGCTATAAATGGGGAGAACAATATAAAATTACAAAAGTAAATTATGAAAATGGAATAGAAAGTTTTAAATTCGGAGACGAAACAGGCAATACTTTATGGATAAATCAAGAAAATATGTATATTGTAGATGAACAACAAGTAAAAGCTATATATGACAATTTAAAAGATTTGACTGCTAATAGTTTTGAAGGAAAAACAATAATAGATCCAGCCTTAGATGTTGGAGATAAGATAATTGTTGATGGAAAACCTATTATATACCAAGGAGAATTAGATTTTCAAGGAAGATTTATTGCAGAAATTACAAGTAAAATAGAAATAAAGCAAAAACAAGAAACAACAGTTAAAGAACCATCTCAGAAAGTAATTAATCGAAGAGTGCAAAGCAGAATTGATGAAGCAGAAGGAAAGATAACACAACTAATAGAAGAAAATAATGAAACTTCTAATAAATTGTCAAAAGTAGAACAAACAGTTGACGGGATATCACAAAAGGTTGAAAGTATACAAGATGTAACTAAGTCAATTGAAGGAAATAAGTCTATAACATTAAATGAGTGTATAGCAGGTAAGTTGTTAGAATTACATATTTATGGAAATAATAAAGTATTTGAATATTTATATCCAAGTGATGATTTGTACCCAAGTGATGATACATATCCTTATGGAGATAGTGAAATAAGTGTAACAAATCAAGAAGGAAAAAAAATTACATACAACTTAGGAATAATGGATACTTTAAGACAGAATAGTGGAATATGCGATGAGTATATATTAAAAAACGGAAAAGCAACAGTCATAAGAAGAATAAACGAAGATGGTAGCGTAAAGGAAAAGGAACTTATAGAAGAATTAGGACAATATGAAATAAACATTGAAGAAGGAACAAATATTATAACTATAAATAATTATGAAGCAATGTTAAAAGTTGTTTATGCTTTAAAAAATACATATACGGATACATTTGCAACAAAAGTAGAAATGAAATCATCTATTGAACAAACAGCAGAAGAAATAAATTTAGAAGTTAGGAAGAAGGTAGATGAAAATGAAATTATTTCAAAAATTAATCAATCAGCTGAGCAAATTCAAATTAGTGCTAACAAGGTTTCTCTTGAACGGCAAAGAAATCAACTTAACAGGAGATAATGTAATAATTAAAAGCAGTAATTTTAATGTAGACAAAAATGGTAATTTAAATTGTAATTCAGCAACATTAAATAATGCACACATAATAGATGGGAATATAGAACTTAATTCTAATGGTGGACAAGTAGTTAAAGTAATGAAAAACAATAGTACAACTAATATGGCATATATTACAAATAATGTTGTAGGTGTTAATAACGGTGATTATCATTCAGAATTATTTTCATTTGGAAAAACAGCAAATTTATCTCTTTATGGAGGGGGGAGTTCTACAGAAATATCCAACGAAGGCATAATAACACCAACATTAACCCAAACATCTTTAGCTAGCAAAAAGAAAAATATTAAAAAGATGGAAAATAAAGCTTTAGAAATAATAAAGAAAATAGATATATATAAATACAATTTAAAAAATGAAGAGAATACAGATAAACAACACATAGGATTTATTATTGGAGATGAATATAACTATTCTGAAGAAGTAACAAGCATAGACAATAAAGGAGTAGATAATTATTCTTTTATAAGTTTATGTTGTAAAGCTATACAAGAACAACAAAAAATAATAGAAGAACAAGGACAGAAAATAAAAGAATTGGAGGGAAAAATAAATGGCAGTAATTCTTAAAAGAATTGGTTGGGAAAATAAACCAAGTAAAAAAACACCTGCAAATGCATCTAATTTTATTAAAATGGAAAATAACACACAAGAAGCTATTACAGAAGTAGAAAAGAAAGATATATTAGCAGTAGGATTTAATGGCGACACTTCTATAACAAGTTCTAATTGGCAACAAAAAGATTTAGTATTTAATAAAAATATTGCACAAATTGGAAAAAATTTAACTCTTGCAAATGGGAAAGTAAGAATTGGTGCAGGAATAAAAAAGATAAAAGCAAGTTTACAAACAACAACAACTAAATTAGCGAATGATACATTTTATGATGTTCAATTAAATAAAAATTCTGAAAAAGTTATTAGTTGTAGTGGAAAAAGAGTAGGAGACCCACAAAGTTGGAGTTTTACTATTGTGCCAACTGTTATTGAAGTAAAAGAAGGGGATTTAATAAGTGTAAGTGCATTTGTAAATTCAGCCACATTTAGTACTTTAACACAATTTTTAGTAGAAGTAATAGAATATGGAGTATAGGAGGTCTAAAAAATGAGTGAAACAAAGAACTTAAAACTATTTAAACATGATGAACCTCTAGAGACAAACGAAAATAAATTTGATATAGACTTAGCATTAAATCAGAACTGGGACAAGATAGAAGAATTTGCTGGTATGGTTAATGATAAAGTAATAGAGCTTGAAGATAAAAACGAAGAACAAGATTTTAATCTCCAAGAACAAAACACTAAATTAGAAGAAAAAATAAAAAAAGACAGAGAAAACATGATAAATTTGGAAGCAGAAGGACAAAGCATACATATAGAAGACAGTAGCAATTTGGAGGGACAGTTGGAAGTATTGGGGAATGTAGAGCAAGATACAAGAGAAGGGTATAATCTATTAAAAATAACTACAAACAATCAAACCATTTATGGAGTAGAAATGTCTATAAAAGAAAATAAAACAGCTTCTTTTAATGGAACTGCAACGGCAGAAACAGGAGGGTTTTCATTAATAGGAACAAAAGATATTCCATCCACTCAATTTCCTTATGGAAAGGCTATTACTTTTTTCTGTGAAGGACTTGTAGATGGATTAACCTTAGCCTGGGCAGAAACAGATGCTAATGGGGAATGGTTAAGGAATGTAGTAGTTTTAGATTATAAGAATAAGATAAAACAACTAACCCCAACAAAAGGAGAAGGAGCAGAGTATATTAGGATAGCATATTCTGTAAAAGCAAATACAAAACTGAGTAATGTTGTAACATATCCAATGTACTATGAAGGTACTGATACAAAAGAATTTGAACAATACGGAGCAAGTCCAAGTCCAGAATATCCATCTGAAATAAGAGCAGTAGGGGATAAAGGTAGTGTAGAAATAAGAAAAGTTAGCAAAAACTATTTTGATAAAAATAATATATTTACTAGTGGAGGCTATAAACTGTCGGAGGAAAATGGAGAAATAGTACAGGAAGGAAATAGTGAGTGGAAATGTTTAGAAAGTTATGTGGAAATAAAAGAGAATTGTGATTACACATTAAGTGGAGAGATATTAAAAAGTAATTGGACAATAAGCATCTGGTTTTACGATAAAAATAAAGTTGGAATTAATGCATTTAAGAAAGCTAATAATGGATTAAATATATATAATTTTACTACTCCTAAAAATGCTAAATATATAAGATTTATTGCAAATTCTAGTGTATTAAATGTATCTACAATACAACTAGAAGAAGGGGAAACAAAAACAAACCACGAAGAACACCAAGAAGAAACTAAAATATTGCCAATACAAAAGCCAATGCTAGAAGGAGACTATTTTATTAAAGAAGTAGATGGTTGGAAAGAAGTGCATGAGTGGGACTGCTACAAATTTACAGGAGATGAAAATTTTGAGGGAAAAGGTACATATAATGAATTTAATGTATTTGCTATAACACAAATTTTACCTTTTGAATATAAACTGCAGGAATATGAAAAAAGTGGAATATGTAATGTATTTAAAACTGGAAAAAGTATTTCTTATTTATCAAATAGTACAATTCAAGAGGGTATACAGTTATATTATAACCCAACTAATGTATTAAGAGCTTTTTATTTATCTGCAAAAGAATTTAAAACTGTAGAAGAATTAAAAGCTAAAATAAAAGAAATAGACTTTAAATTTTATTATGAAAAACAAACCCCAACAAAACTACCTTGCACCCCAGAACAAACAAAAGTCCTAGACAAACTAAACAATTTCCAAACCTACAAGCCAGTAACAAATATAACAACAGATAGTATAGCAAAATTGAAACTAAAATATATAGCAGATACAAAAACATATGTAGATAATAAAACAAGTAATTTAGAGCAACAAGTAAGTATAATTAACCAATTGTTAAGCACAACAAAGACAAGCTCTGTACTTTTAGATAATCTACAAACAGATATAGAAAGCGAGGTGTTATAAATGCAAATATCAAAATTATTAGAGAATTTAATAACAAAGAAATTCTACAAAAATAAAGAAGAAGCAAATGCTAAATTAGCAGTATTCTATGCAGTTAACCAAATAACAGATGAAGAATACACAACTTTAACTTTAAAAGTAGAAGAAGTATACACAGAACCAATTGAATTATTAGAAAGTGAGGAAAAATAAAATGGAAGAATTAATACAAACATTAAGCTTTAGTTCTGTAGCTTGGCAAATAATAGCACCACTAGTTTTAAGTGGATTAGATATTTTAACAGGATACATACAAGCTTTAATAAATAAAAATGTAGATAGCAAAGTAATGAGAGAAGGCTTATTACATAAATGTCTTTTAATAATAGCCATAATAATAGGTTACATTGTAGAATTTGCTTTTGGAATAAAAGCAGTAGCACAAGTAATAACAGTGTATATCTGTATTATGGAAATAATGTCTATATTAGAAAACTTAAAAAAGGCAGGATTAGACCTAGGAAAATTGGGAGAAATTCTAAAACAAAAAAAGGAGGAATAGAACAATGAAAATTCTATTAATTAGTGGTCATGGAGCAGGAGATAACGGGGCTTGTGCAAATGGATACAAGGAAGCAGGCTTAACTAGAGAAGTAGTAAACATACTAAAAGAAAAACTAAAGAAGTATGCAGATATAGATGTATATAATCAAACTAGAGATGCTTTTAAAGATGTTAATAATGGAAATATACAAGTTAATTTTGCCAACTATAATTATGTGCTA
The DNA here is from genome assembly GCA_958413095.1 of uncultured Clostridium sp. Classification (GTDB taxonomy): domain Bacteria; phylum Bacillota; class Clostridia; order TANB77; family CAG-508; genus CAG-269. The sequence goes on along the minus strand of CATYUF010000006.1, from coordinate 7,584 downwards.
GAAATCCATTTTAATAGCTTTAACGGTAGTGCCAAAGGAACAGAGATATATACAACAAGAATAGAAAATGCAAAAACAGTAGAAGAAAAAATAATGAATAAATTATCTAATTTCTTTACAGTTAGAGGAGTAAAAGAAAAGAATTTTAATGTAATCTATTCTGCTAAGAAAAAAGGTGTAAGTTCTGCATTGCTAGAAGTATGTTTTATAGATAATACAGAAGATATACAAACATACCAAAACAACAAAGATTCAATTTGCCAAGCAATAGCAGATGGAATAACAGAAGGCTTTGGATTAAAAGAAGGAAGTTATAACTCTAATGAAGTTGGAAATAATAATGAAAATTCTAAGAAGGAGGATTTTGAAATGAAAGTTTGGAGAAATGGAAGTACAAATGAATCAGTATATCAAGATTTAGGTTGTACTCAAAAAATAGGTACAATTTATCCAAGAGAATATGCAGACTGTCTAGGAATAATGGAAGGAAAATACATAGTAGCATATTATATTACAGATAGTAAAGGAAATGTTATAAATAGAAAAGTAGGATTTGTAAAATATCCTGGGGGAATAAAATAAGAGAAAATAAAAAAGAAATGCTAGATTAAATTAATTTCTAATCTAGCATTTTCCTTATGATTTATATATTTTTTCTAATAAAGCTTCTTCTAGGGTTTTTGAAAAATTTATTTTTAAATCTTCAGCTTTAGTGTTAACCCATTTAGGAATATTTACAGTTTTTTTAATCAATTCTTTTCCCCATTTTTCAGCGAATGAATTTATATCTACTGATATATATGTTTTAAATCTAGAAATATAATCCCAATTTTCAATATCTAATTTTTTTTCTAATTCTTCAAAAGATACGTCTTCAATTTTACTTGCTGGTGGTATTTTTAAATTTTCTTCCATTGCATCTAATATTAGACCAGCGATTAAATCTTCAGCCATTGACATAGATTCTTCTAATGTATTTCCACAAGTAGAAGCACTAGTATTTAAAGCTTTTTCTAAATCTGGAACAAAAATGGAATATCCACCTTCCTTTTCTTCATAAAATAATACTGGGTAAATAACTTTCATGACTATACCTCCTATATATTTACAAGCAGGGGCATTATTTTAACCCCGCTTGTTTTAAGATATTGTTAAGAGTTCCTTTCGGGATATCTCCTTTATGGTTTGGAACTGGTATACTTCCGTTTTATTTCATTGTGTTTATATATGTAGTGTGAACCATTTGTACGAGAATGATACCAACCATTGGAGATTAACAATTTCTCTAATTCTCGAAACGTCATGACTATTCCTCCTAACAATTATATTATACTACGTGCAATACGTATTGTCAATATTTTTTTCAAAGAATTTAAAAATATTTTAAAATAATCGAAAAAAGCTTAAAATCAAGGAATGTAAGTATATTAGAATAAAATAAAAACGGCTTAAAATTGGATTTGAAGAGCCGAATTTGCTGATATATCAATAAAAATGGCTATTGTAATTTGTAAAAAAATGTGTTATAATATTGACAAGAAATAAAAGAAATGTTACAATTCGGTTACTAAAACATTACATTTATAAAAAAGTTGTAATATTAGTTGACACAAAAGAATAGATATTATATAAATTAATAAAAAAGAATAAGAGCCGAAGCCCTTATTCGTGTGTGTTTAAATATGTTGAATTGGAGTTATCCGTATGAACTTCAACAAAAAAAATATTCTAGTTTCACAATATTAGAATATAAAAAATAGGAGCCGAAGCTCCTGAAAAAATCATTTATCAAAATCTTTATGTAGATGTTCTGTCTCGATTCTCAGAGCATCTTCTTTTTTGTCTCTTTGCAATGAAAAAGTAAATTTTCCATTTTTTATGATAACTATTATAGCTAATATTAAAGCTAAAATAATACCAAGAGACAACAAAAGTAAGCAAAACTCTATCATTTGTATTTCCTCCTTTCACCAAAGTATCTTACTAACAGTTGAAAACTGTTGTCTCCACTAGCAGTTAATCAACTGCTAGTTTATGCCTTGTTGCTAAGAGGATAGTTCCAATAAATGATTAAACATAATATATCAAAAAATGAAATTAATGTCAATTCAAAATATGACAAAATTTGATATTGTAAGTTATCGAAGTTTAGAACTTTTCTGATAAAATATTGACAAAAATATTTATGGCATTTATAATCTAATAAGTTTTAAAAGGAAGGAATAATAAGGATGAAATTATTATATGTAGTAAAAGCATATGAGAATAAATATGTTAAATTCAATGCTGTGCAGATTAGAGAAGAAAATGAAAAAGAATTTATTACAATAGATAAGATAAATATTATAGAAAAAGATTTTACAGAAGAAGTAAAATATATAAATACATTTCCTAAAAACAAATTAAATACAGAATTAAATTATGGATATGTAACAGATAAATTAGATAAAGAGGTTTTAAAAGCACAAATTAATAGAATTTATAATAAACTAAAGGAAAACTATATGGAACTACTAGAAAAAAATGAACAATTTTATAAAAGCAGTATAGATATATTAAATAAATGCATTTTACCAGAAGATAAAGAATAATTAAGGCCACCTTTGCAAAGAATAATTGCAGAGGTGTTTTTATGATAGTAAAATTAAAATTAAAAGAAGCAAGAGAAAAAGAAGAATACAATATATATGTTAATAAAAACAATACAAACGAAAGTTTGAAAAAATTCCCGACTTTTTCCCGACTGAGTTTAGAATAACTATAAAAAACTATAAAGAACTACAATGTAAAAATGTTGATTTATCAATGATTTGAAAGATTTGATAAAAATAAAAAAAGACTATTTTTGTTTCACATCTTCGCTACCAATAATAACTGTTAAAAATAGCTTGAATTCAGTAATTCAAGCTATTTTTTATCACTTAAGTATTAGTTTTTGATTTTTTATCTTTGCTTTCTTTAGTTTTTACATTTTTTTCTTTTTTCACATTTTCACTAGAAAAATTCTTATTTCTATTTAACATAAAATAAGTAATTAAACCAATACCAACAATAACAGTTAAAATATAAATAAATGCACCTACAAAAGGTATTAAACCAATAGCCCATAAAATGATTGTTGTCAATATTAAAGTTCCTAATATAGCAATATTTTTAGAAATATTTAATTTTTTACAAATCAAATTATTAATAGCAATTATTGTTATAGATGTACTTATTATAAATAGTAACAATAATAATGTTAATAATAAAACTGAAACAGAAGCCGTAATATTTATAAACAATAGTAATATAGTAGCTACTGTTAGAACAATAGGAGTTAGGATACCAAAGCCTAAAACAGGTAATACTTTTTTACTAGCAATTAAATTATTAGTATTTTCTAAAAACTTAGGAGCTAACAATAAACTTAATCCCCAAATTACTAAAACAATTACAAGTAAGCTTCCTAATGAAATTAAATATGTAGATATTGTTTTATTAGATGTTTTTACAATTTGTTCAAAATTAACTTTTCCAGAAACAGACTTTTCAGGAATTGATAATTCTTTAGTTGATGAATAATTTAAATCACCAGTAATTGAACCAGTACCAGTAACTAAACCTTGATTTTGATCTTCAGGAGTAGGTACTGCAAAGTTAAGTTTTTCACACCTTACAAATGCATTTCTTCCAATAACTCCATTTATATTAAGAGAAGAAGAAGAAGTTCTAATATCTCTGTAAATATAACCGTCAATAGTAATATTATTGGCAATAGAATATAAATCATAAACAACACCTTTTACAGTTATATTTTCGGCTGAAACAAATAAATTGCTAAATATGTAAGCTTGTTCGTCAATCATTAAATTTTTAGCAAAAACAAAAACATCTCCTCCAATTTGAGAATTAATGGTAACATTGTTGCCGAAAATAAATACATTGCCATCTACTATATAATCAACAGTAACATTATCTTGGGCAATATATATATCACCTTTTTTCATTGAACTTTCTAAATTAGTATTTGAATTATTATCATTGCTATTTTGAGAAGTTGTAACAGCATTTTGAGCATCATTATTATCGGTAGATATTGCATTTACATCAGGATTAGTTTGGTTATCAGCATTAACTACTGGTAATAAAAATGATAATAATAGTAATACTATAATTGGTATAATTGCGAATTTTTTCTTAGACATAAATTTTCCTCCTATATATTTTTATATACAAAAAATATATATCTTAAAGATAGTTTTGTCAAGTAAAATATAGCTGGTTAATGTTTGAAAAATAATAATATGAAGTTTAGATAATAATTTATTTATTTATTATTATTTTCTATAAAATATACACAGTCAGAATGAAAAGAAATTTTAGAAGGAACAACCAAATTATAATTACATTTTCCATCTTTTTGATAAATACAATTAAGAGAACAATTAATATTTGTCAAAAAAATCACCTCATAATATAGTATATAAAAAAAACACAGAAATATTCATAACAGCAAAAAGGTAAAATAATAAATGAGTTTATAGAAAAAAGTAACTTTTATTTGCTGTATAAGAACAATCTCACACAACAAATAAAAGTTACTTTAAAAAGTTATAATAAATAATTTATTTTGAAGAATTTTTGTTAGATTTATTATAAAATTTACAATAATCATTCACAGGGCAAGTGTTGCATTTAGGATTTCTAGCAATACAACTATTTCTACCATGCCAAACAAAAAGATGATTAATATCTTTTAAAGTATCTTTTGGAAAGAACTTTATTAAATCTTGTTCAATTTTTTCAGGCTCTTTTTCTTTAGATAATCCCATAAGATTAGAAATTCTTTTTGCATGAGTATCTACTGCAATACCTTCAGCAATTCCAAATACTTCTAACATAATAACATTAGCACTTTTTCTACCAACACCAGCTAAGCTAGTTAATTCTTCCATAGTATGAGGAACTTCACCATTAAAATTATTAATTATTTGTTCTGCACATAATTTAATATTTTTTGCTTTATTTTTATAAAAACCACAAGGATGAATAATTTCTTCAAGTTCTTTAATATCTATATTTGCAAAATCTTCAATAGTTTTACACCTATTAAAAAGAGTAGGAGTAGTTTTATTAACCCTTTCATCAGTACATTGTGCAGAAAGCATAACAGCTACAACTAATTCAAAAGGTGTGGAAAAATCTAAGCTACAAGTAGCATCAGGATATGCAGTTTTTAATTTTGAAACGATTTCTTTAGCAAATTTTTTGTCCATTGTTAATATCCTTTCTCGTAAAAAAATAAATGTATAATGTATAATTATCGTAATTTATTCAAAATTATCTTTTCGTTTTAATATGTATATAATAAATTCTTTATATTTATATACTAAATAAATGATTAGATAATAAAATATAAAATAAACATGTGCTATTAACATAATTTTACTAATAAATAATATCAAGTAACTTTTTTCATGTCAAGAGTTTTACATAAAAGTAACAAATAATGACAAAATGAATATTATATAAAAAAAGATGGAGGTAATAAAATGTGTAATTTGTTAAAAAAGACATTAGCAATATGTTTGATTGGATTTGGATTGGGAATATTACTAGTTTTATTACTTCCAATGACAGGTTGGCTATTTATAATAGGAATAACAATAGTTGCAGTTGGACTTATGTGGCTTGCTTGTTAGAAAAGGAGGGAATACATATATGACAATAGTAGTAAAAAAAGTTCCAAAATTCTTGAGGGGATTTGTGAAATTGATATTTAGAATAAAAGACTAAAGATAAATTGAAAAAATTTAATATAAGGCGAAACAACTTTAAAAAATATTAGTTATATTTTATGTATTTGAAGAATTGCTGTTGTAAGTGATTCTTCAAATTTAATTTACCTTATTTCTTTGTTAATAATTTTTGCAAAAGGATTTAATTTTAAATACCAAAATTAACCATTGACAAAATATATAAGATTTATATATACTATAAGCATAACAAACAAAAGAGGGAGGAAAAAAGAAAATGAAAAACTTAGAAGAAAAACAAGACAGAAATATGAAAGAAGAAATCAATTTAAAAAGTAAAACTATTAGATTAAAAGAACTAAAAAAATCTTCAAAAGGTATAACATTAATTGCTTTAGTAATCACAATTATAGTCTTGCTAATTCTTGCAGGAGTAAGTATAGCAATGCTAACAGGAGATAACGGAATATTAACTCAAGCAACAGAGGCAAAAAAAGCAAATACAGTAGGAGCAGAAAAAGAGCAAATACAATTAGCAATGCAAAGTTTAAAAATGAAAAAACAAGCAGATAATGTTTCAACACAAGTAACTCCGGCAGAATTGCAAAAACAATTAGAAGATGATGGAGCAAAAAATGTAACAGTAGAAGCAGGAGAAAGTGGAAGTTTAGTAGTAAAATATGCAGATAGTAAAAATGAATATACAGTAGAGCAAAATGGAGAAATAGCAGGAAATGGACAAACACCAGGAACACCAGATGAGCCAGGAACAGGGGGAGATTTACCATCAACAGCAGATACAACACCATTTTTACCAACAGGAGCAACAGTAGTAGAAAAAGATTTAAATAAAGGAGTAGTAATAAAAGATAGTAATGGAAATGAATGGACATGGATAGAAGTACCAAAAAGTATATACGCAAATGCAGAATATAATGGAGGAACGGCCCCAGCAAATTCAGAAGATTATGCCAAAATAGAAAGTACAATGCAAAAATATGCAGAAGCTTATAGAAAAAGTGGATATACAGATGAATGGCAAGAAGAAGCTCAACATGGATTTGCAAGTACAGAAGAATATAATAATCATAAAAATACAATGTTAAAGAGTGTATATGAAAATGGGGGATTTTATATAGGAAAATATGAGGTTGGAACAGAGACATTAAGAACATCATCAAGTGCGAATTTAACAAAACCAGTTATAAAAGAAGGAGCATATCCATATAATTATGTGACAAATAGACAAGCACAAGAAAAATCAAAAGAATTAGCAACAGGAGGAAGAACAAGTAGTTTAATGTTTGGAATCCAATGGGATTTAGTATTAAAACATATAGAAACAAAACAAGGAAAAACACAAGCAGAATTAAAAAATGATAGTATAACATGGGGAAATTATTATAATGCAACATTTGAAATAACAAAAGGAAAATATTCAACAGAATATGGAGATACATTTACAGGAGTAAATGGAACATATACAAAACCAGCAAATAGTGAGGTATTATTAACAACAGGAGTAACAGAAAGAAATAGTGTGTTAAATATATATGATTTAGCAGGAAATGAATGGGAGTGGACATTAGAAAAAAGCACGTATACTAGCAGTCCGAGTGTTTACAGGGGAGGCTATTTCTACACCGATGGGTCTAGCTCTCCAGCTGCTGACCGCACTTACGGTACCACTTCTGACAGCTACTACCTTATTTCCTTTCGTCCAGCTTTATGGTAGAACTGAACGCTAAAGCCGTAAAACCGGGAGAGTTTAAAGTTAACTGTGTAAAAATCACTGATATCCGGACATAATTGATAAATCCCTTCATACAGGGGGAAAGCAAAGCAA
>CATYUF010000005.1 GCA_958413095.1 uncultured Clostridium sp. | reverse complement strand
TTATCATAACATATTAAATATTACAAATTGTAATATTTTATGAAATTACCCTGAATTTTATAAATAAATTCTTCTCTTTTTCCAACTTTTATAATATAATATCAATATAGTAAAAAATATAATTATATTTTTTACTATACTTTATAATTATATTAGGTGATTTTATGAAAAAAATTTTATTCAAAGGCTGTGGAACAGCTATCTGCACACCATTTAATGATTCTGGTGTAAATTTCGAGGAATTTAAAAAATTAATTAATTTCCAAGTTGATAATGGTGCTGATGCTATCATTGTTTGCGGAACAACTGGTGAAGCTTCTACTATGACTACTGAAGAAAAAATTGCTACTATTAAATGTGCCGTTGAAACTTCTAATGGTAGAATTCCTGTTATTGCTGGCACTGGTGGTAATAACACAAAACAAGTTATTGAATACTCTAAAACAGTTGAAAAATTAGGAGTAGATGGTCTTTTAATTGTAACTCCTTATTACAACAAATGTACCCAAAATGGTTTAGTCCTTCATTACACTGCTATTGCTAATGAAGTTTCAATACCTATAATTTTATATAGTGTACCTAGCAGAACTGGAGTTAATATTGAACCTAAAACCTGTTTAGAACTTTCAAAAATTGAAAACATTGTCGCAATAAAAGAAGCTAGTGGAAATCTTTCTCAAGTTGCTGAAATTGCACATTTATGTGGTGATAATCTACATATTTATTCAGGTAATGATGACCAAATCTTACCTATTTTATCTTTAGGTGGATTAGGTGTTATTTCTGTTTTATCTAATTTAGAACCACAATATACTCATAATATTGTCCAAAATTTCTTCGAAGGTAATATTACTCTTGCAACTCAAATGCAGTTAAATGCTTTACCTTTAATAAAAGCTTTATTTTCTGAGGTTAATCCTATACCTATAAAATCAGCTTTAAATCAAATTGGATTTAATTTTGGAGTTCCTCGATTACCTCTTACAGAAATATCTAGTGAAAAAGAAGCTCTACTTGCAAAAGCTTTGAAAGAGTTTAAATACTAAGAATTAATTGTTGAAACTAAGAAATATAGCTATCCACCAAAAATTTCATTAGTTTAAAATTATAGTAATTAATTATTTAAGTTTTAAAACAATTATGGATGATAGAATTTTAACTGATAAAGTACCATCTATTTAAATATAAAATTAAAATACGAAATAAAAAAAGTAGAAAGAAAGGATTATAATATATAAATTATTCTTAATTATACACAACTATCAATATATTATATAAATATGGTGAATTTATGATAAAAGTTTTAGTAAATGGTTGCAATGGAAAAATGGGAAATATAGTTTGTGATTTAGCTTTAAAAAGTGATTTATTTGAGCTAATAGGAGGATTTGATATTAATTCTAATATTAATTGTAATTTTCCTATTTTTACAAGTATTAATGATATAAATATAAAACCTGATGTCATTATAGATTTTTCTATTCCTGTTGCAACTTTAAATATATTAAATTATGCAATAAATGAAAAAATTCCTATTGTAATAGCAACAACTGGATTTACAGATGAACAAAATGATTTTATTGAAAAATGTAGCAAGGAAATTCCTATTTTCAAATCTGCTAATATGTCTTTTGATATTATGGTTATGAAAAAAATTGTATCTTATCTTGCTCCTATATTTACTAATACAGATATAGAAATAGTTGAAACACATCACAATAGAAAAATAGACAGTCCAAGTGGTACTGCACAAATGTTAGCTGATAGTATTAATGGAGCTCTTGATAATAGTTTGCATTATGAATATGATAGACATTCAAAACATCAAAAAAGAGCTCAAAACGAAATTGGAATAAGCTCTATACGAGGTGGTAATATTGTTGGTGAACATGAAGTGAAGTTTTTTGGAGAATTTGAAACTTTCGAAATAAAACATACTTCACATTCTAGAAATATATTTGCAGAAGGTGCTTTAAAAGCAAGTCAATTTATTGTTGAGCAATCTGCTGGATTGTATAACATGGAAGATTTATTTTCAATTTAAATAAATATCTATCTTCATTACATGCTTATAAATGGGTGAAATAATTCCTAAAAAAACTAGTAAAAATCTCCTAAGTTTATTAAATAAGCTTGGGAGATTTTTATAAATTTATTAAATAATTTTATATTATTCAGCTTTTTTTTCTTCTGGTGCAGCTTCTACTGTTTCAACTGTTTCTTCTTTTACTGTATCTACAACTTCTTGAGCTACAACATTTTCTGTTTCAACAGCTGGAGCTTCTTCTGGAGCTGATTCTACTGCTGGTTCTTCAACTAAATCTTCTTTTACTATAATTTCTCTGTTTTCAATTCTAGCACCTACTTGTTCTTTAGTTTTAGCAGCTTTACCAACTCTATCTCTTAGGTAATATAATTTTGCACGTCTTGCTTTACCAACTCTTACTAATTCTACTTTTTCTACTAATGGAGAGTGTACTAAAAATGTTTTTTCAACACCTACTCCATATGATGTTTTTCTAACTGTAAATGTTTGGTTAAGACCTCCTCCTTGTACTTTTATGATTATTCCTTCAAATACTTGGATTCTTTCTTTATTTCCTTCTTTGATTCTTACGTGCACTTTTACTGTATTACCAACTTTTAATTCTGGTATTTTATTTTTTAGCTGTTCGTGTTCAATAGATTTTATAATATCCATTTTAGAAATTCCTCCTTCTTCTAGTGTCAGAGCTAAATTTTAAATTTACTCTGCATTTTTATTTTTATTAATTCTGGTCTTTTTTTCTTTGTTATTTCTAACGATTTTTCTTTTCTCCATTTATTTATATTTTCATGGTGTCCTGAAAGTAATATTTCTGGAACTTTTTCTCCTTCAAAGACTTCTGGTCTTGTATATTGTGGATATTCTAAAAGTCCATTTGAAAAACTTTCTTCTTTTATAGAATCTTCTTTCAAAACTCCTTCTACATATCTGCTGACACTATCTATTAATACCATTGCAGGAAGTTCCCCTCCTGTTAATACATAATCTCCTATCGATATTTCCTCATCTACAATTTTATCAAGTACCCTTTGGTCTATACCTTCATAATGACCACAAAGTATAATTAAATGTTCTTCTTTTGATAGTTCTTCTACTTTTTTTTGGTTTAATGTTTTCCCTTGTGGTGACATATATATAACTTTTGCATTTTTTTCTTTAATAGAATTATATGCATTATATACAACATCTGGTTTCATAACCATTCCTGCACCACCACCATATGGTGTATCATCAACTTTTTTATGTTTATCTTTAGAAAAATCTCTAATATTTATCAAATTGATATTTATTATATTTTTTTCTATCGCTCTTCCTATAATGCTTTGCTTTAAATTTTCAAACATTTCTGGAAAAAGTGTTAAAATATCAAATTTCATTTTTAATATCCTTTCAATTTAAACATAAGTACATTAATGTTTTTAATTTTAGATTACATTAATCCCTTAATAATGTGAACTATCATTTTTTTATTTTCCATATCAATTTGTTTAATAACATCTGATATTGCTGGTAAAAGAATTTGTTTACCTAATTCATTTTTTACTACATATATGTCATTACTACCAGTATTAAATATGTCTTCGAGTTTTCCTAATAAAATATTTTCATCTGTATATACATCTATTCCAATCAAATCTACTATGTAATATCTATCTTCTTCTAAATCTTCTACTGAATCTCTAGAGACTTTAAGATAACTATTTCTTAGTTTTTCTGCTTGTTCTACTGTATTTATAGATTTAAATTTTACTAAAACCATATCTTTATGATATTTTACTTCTTCAATTTCATATTCAATTTTAGTATTATTTTTTTCAACATATACTTTTTCTAAATCATCAAATCTTTTTATATCATCTGTAAAAGGTTTTACTTTAATCATTCCTTTTATTCCAAATGTATTTACTATTTGACCAATTTCTAAATCTGTTCCCATATTCTTTTACTCCAATTATTCTTCTATAAATTCAACAGCAACTTTCATTTTTTCTTTTCCTGCTACTGCTTTCATTACAGTTCTGATAGATTGTGCAATTTTGCCTTGCTTTCCTATCACTCTACCCATGTCGCTTTCTGCAACTTTAACTTTAAAAGTAATTGTTTTATCTTCTTTTACTTCTTCAATTTCAACTGCATCTTTATTTTCGACTAGGTTTGAAATTATTGTTTTTAATATTTCTTTCATTTTTACTATCATTCCTTTCTCTTAAGGATACATTTCATAAATAATTTTAACTTTATATATTTGGTGTTCCTATAAGAGTTTTATTTTAAGTAATATAAAGAAAAATTAGTTAGCTTTTTCGATTAAAGCTTTAACTGTATCTGTTGGTTTTGCACCATTTTTTATCCATCTTTCAACTTTTTCTTTATCTAAAACTATTGTTGCTGGTTCTGTCATTGGATTGTAAGTTCCTAATTTTTCAATTATTTTACCATCTCTTGGAGCTTTTGAATCTGCAACTACAATGTGATAAAATGGAGCTTTTTTCTTTCCTTGTCTTTGTAATCTGATTTTTACCATTATTTTCACCTCCCGAATCAGTGTTAAAACTTTTTGTTTTAACTTTATATCTATAAATTTAAAAAGTTAATAACTAAATTATATTATTTTAAAACTTGAAATTTTTTAAAGCGTTTTCATCAATACCTCTCATTAATTTCTTCATTCCACCTTTATTGTTTTTCATTTGTTTCATCATTTTTTGTGTCATTTCAAAAGATTTCATAAATTTATTAATGTCTTGTACTGTTGTTCCACTCCCCTTTGCAATTCTTTGTCTTCTACTTGCATTTAAAAGTTTTGTATTTCTTTTTTCTTCTTTTGTCATTGAACAAATAATTGCTTCTATTTTTTCAAATTCTTTATCATCTACTTTTAGGTCTTTTATTTGATTCATTCCTGGTATTAGTTTTAATAATGATGAGAAAGAACCCATTTTCTTAACTTGTCTTATTTGTAATAAATAATCGTCTAAGTCTAATTCTTTCTTCTTCATTTGTTTTTCCAACTTTTCAGCTTGTTCTAAATCAAATGACTCTTCTGCTTTTTCTATTACTGATAATATATCTCCCATCCCTAGAATTCTTTGTGCCATTCTATCTGGATGAAATTCTTCTATATCATTAAGTTTTTCACCTGTTGCTGCAAATTTTATTGGTTTTCCTGTAACATTTTTTACTGATAATGCTGCTCCACCTCTTGTATCACCATCTAGTTTTGTTAGTACAATTCCATCTATTCCAACAGTATCGCTAAACTTCTGTGCTACATTTACTGCATCTTGACCTGTCATACTATCTACTACAAGTAATATTTCATGTGGTTTTACATTGGATTTTAATTTTTTTAATTCTTCCATTAATTCTTCATCTATATGAAGTCTACCTGCTGTGTCTAGTATAACAACATCATTTAATTTTGACATTGCAACTGACATTGCTTGTCTTGCAATATGAACAACATCTTTTGAGTTTTCGTTTGCAAATACTGGTATGTTTAATTGGGCTCCAACAACTTGTAATTGCTTTATAGCTGCTGGTCTATATACGTCACATGCAACTAATAGTGGTTTCTTTCCTTGCTTTCTTAATAAATTTGCAAGTTTTCCTGCTGTTGTTGTTTTTCCTGAACCTTGCAACCCAACTAGCATAATTATTGTTGGTGGATTTGGAGTAAAACTAATTTTACTTGTTTCTCCTCCTAATAATTGTACTAATTCATCTTTTACTATCTTTACAACTTGTTGACCTGGTGTTAATGATTTTAAAACATCTTGTCCTAAAGCTTTTTCTTGAATGGTACTAATAAATTCTTTAACAATTTTATAGTTAACATCTGCTTCTAATAATGCAAGTTTTACTTCTCTTAGCATTTCTTTTAAATCTGAATCTGTAATTCTTGCTTTTCCTCTAATTTTTCTTGTTATTTCTTGTAATCTAGAAGATAATCCTTCAAAAGCCATATTTTTCAACTCCCATTCTTTTTTCACTTTAGTTTAAATTATAAAGCGATACAATTTAATTCATTTTTTATGTGTTCTAATAAATTTGCAACTTGCTCATCTGAATATTCTTTTTGGATTTTTGTAATTTCCAATAAAATATTTTCAATTTTCTTTTCTTGTTTCAACATCCTTTTCATAAATAATAGCTTTTCTTCATATTCAAAAAGCTTTTTTTCCCCCTTTTTGATATTATCTCTAACAGCTTGTCTTGTGATGTTTTTATTCTCTGCTATTTCTGATAAAGATAAATCTTTGTTATAGTAGTCATCTATGAATTCAAATTGTTTTTCTGTTAATAAATTACCATATAAGTCACATAGTACACTTATCTTTACATTTTTCTCCATATATACTACCTCTTTCCTAATGTAATGCTAATATACTTTACATCATTTTTAGTGGTTTGTCAAGTGTTTTTTTAAGAAAAGTGAAACCCGTTAATAATTATCATCACATTGATTCTCTATTAAAATCTCTCATACTCTTTATTATTTAATATTTCACATCTAGCAATAAATTCTTTACATCTCGTAAGCTTTGAATATTTTTCATATTGTTCCATTTCTAATACACTATCTGAATATGTTTCATATACTTCCATTTCTAATACACTATCTGGTATCTTTATTTTTCCTAATCCAGAATTACTAAAAGCATATCTACCAATGCTTTTTAATCCCTCTTTTAATTCTATTGAATGTAAGTTTTTGCAATCTCTAAATGCCTCTGCTCTTATATTTATTAAAATTCCATGTACTTCAATATCTTTTATACTTGAACCATAAAAACAACCTTTTGGTATTTCTTCTATTCTTTTTCCTATTATTGCTTTTTTTAATTTTTCACATTTTAAAAAAATATATTCTCCTATTAGGATTACACTATCTGGTATTTCTATTTCTTCTATGCCTGAATCTGTAAAAGCAAATCCACCAATGCTTTTTAATCCCTCTTTTAATTCTATTGAATGTAAATTTTCACAACTCCCAAATGCACTATCATCTATTTTTTCTAAATAACCATGTACTTCAATATCTTCTATACTTGAACCATAAAAACAACTTACTGGTATTTTTTTTATTCCTTTTCCCATTGTTACTTTTTTTAATTTTTTACATTTTGATAATGCGCTATTACATATTGTTTCTACATCATCTAAAAAAGTAACTTCTCTCAAATTTTCACACTCATGAAACTTGTATTTTATTTCTTTAGCATCGGTAATTATTTGTATTATTTTTCTTTTTTTATTAATATTAAATTTATCAAAAGTTTCTAAATTTCCCCATCGAATTCTAACATTTCTATATGTTCCTGTTTTTTCATCTACATCTGCCAAAATATATTTAGTATCATATTTAACATAGTATTTTCTCCAATATGCTATTTTATTTCTAATTAATTCCAATAAATTATTACTTAGTTCTTCATCTTGATTCTTTAAAGCTAATAAAGTATTTGTATTATTTTCTTTTAAACTTTTTACTTCACTTTGTTCTTGTAAATTCACATTTTTTTCATTAACTATATTTATATTTTCTAGTTGAGTTAGTTTTTTCCAAATTAATGGATTTTTTAAATTTTCTTTTGTCAATTCTCGTGCTAATTTAAGTGTTTCTTCCTGCTTATTTTTCTCTTGATTCTGTGCAACATGAATAAGTTCATTTTTAACTATATATATAAAATTTTCTATTAAGCAATATTTTGATATTTTATCTAGCTCTATTTTTTCTCCTCTTTTT
Source organism: uncultured Clostridium sp. (assembly GCA_958413095.1). GTDB lineage: Bacteria > Bacillota > Clostridia > TANB77 > CAG-508 > CAG-269. The sequence goes on along the minus strand of CATYUF010000005.1, from coordinate 41,152 downwards.
GCTTGTTCTTCGTATATTCTTAAAACTGCTTTTGCAATTACATTATTTGCTTCTTGATTAGTTAGTGTACTATTTCCTTGTTGATTCCATTTTGTCGTTATATCTGATAAATCTTCCCATAATTTTTTGTCTCTTTTATTTATATCCTTATTAATAATTTTGTCTAAATTTTCTTCTAATGTATGTATTTTTTGTTTTTCTTTTATATAATTTCCTTTTTGATTAAAAAATAGGTTAATATCAAATTCTAAATAAACGATTTCCTTACTTAAATACCATTTTGCTTCATGGTCAAATTTTTCCCCACAAGAAGCTTGTAACAGATATGTTTTAATTTCATTGATTTTTCTTTCAAATTCTTTTGCAATTTCAAATTGTCCTATATAATATACATCTTGTATTTTCTTCTCTATTTGCTTAATATCTTTTAAATATAATTCTTGAACATTTTTTGATAACATCATTTTCTCCCTTTTATTTAGAATTCATTTTTATATTTTATCTTTTTGCATTTTCAGTGCATATTCTAATAATTATTTTCTTAATTCCGCATTTAATGTCTTTTGTAACTCACTTATTATATTTTCCATAACAACATTTATTTCATCATCACTTAATGTTCTATTTTTATCTCTAAAGATTAATGAATATGCCACACTTTTCTTGTTTTCTCCTAATTTTTCATTTCTATAAATATCAAATAATTGCATTTTTTCTAAAAGTTTTTTAGCTTTCTTAGTTATTATTTTTTCTATTTGTCCAACTTCTACTTTTTCATCAACAATAATTGCAATATCTCTTTCTACCGCTGGGAATTTTGGAACTTCTACATATTTTTTATTAGCCTTAGAGTATTTAGTAACTTTACTTAAATTAACCTCTGCTAAATATGCTCTCTTTTCTATTCCATAATTATCTAAAACTTCAGGATGTACTTCTCCAATAGTTGCAATTACATCTATTCCCACTTTCAAATTAGCACATCTTCCTGTATGATATGACTCATTTTCTGTTTCTCTTACTATATCATATCTGTTTATAGATGCTATTTCTAATACGTTTTCTATTAGTCCTTTTAATGCATAAAAATCAATGTCCTCCCCATACATTCCTATTGTTAATATATTTTCTTGTAATGGAACTTCCCCATTTTCTACTTCATTATTTATATTTTTATAGTTCTTAGATATATCAAATAGCTTAGCACTTGCATTTTTCTTATTTGCATTTATTGCTAATGTTTGCATCATACTTGGAATTGTAGATGGTCTCATTAATTTATATTCATCACTTAATGGATTTTGTATTAATATTGATGTTTCTTTTAAATCTTTATTTATTTTTGATTTTTCTAAATCTTTATCACTTACAAATCCATATGTATAAATTTCTGAAAGTCCACTATTTACTAAAACATTTTTTATTTTTTGTTCTATTTTTTGTTCTTTGCTTCTAATTCCTATTGTTGTATCTGATTCCACTAATGTTGTATCTAATTTATCATATCCATAAAATCTCAAAACCTCTTCTGAAATATCCGCTAATTGTTCTATATCTGTTCTAAAATATGGTACTATTGCAACATCATTTTCTACTTTTATTTCTAGTTTTTCTAAAGTATTTATCATTTCTTCTTTTGATATTTTTGTCCCTAATAATTTGTTTATTCTATCATAGTCTAAGTTTATTTTATTAACTTTTTGCTTTGTAGGATATACATCAATTTTTCCTTCTACTACTTCTCCTGCATTTAATTCTTTTACTAGTTCTATTGCTCTATTAATTGCTCTTAATGCATTTTCTGATGATAGTCCTTTTTCAAATCTTGATGAACTTTCTGTTCTTAACCCTACTTTTTTAGCTGTTTTTCTTACAGCTCCTCCATAGAATGATGCAGATTCAAACACTACTGTTTCTGTATCTTTTTCTATTTCTGAGTTCATTCCTCCCATAACTCCTGCAATAGCAACTGGTTTTGTTTCATCTGCTATTACTAAATCATTTTCATCAAGTGTTCTTTCTTCTTCATCTAATGTTGTTATTTTTTCTCCATTTTTTGCTCTTCTTACTATTATATGTTTTCCTTCAATAGAGTTAATATCAAAAGCATGCATAGGTTGACCCATTTCTAGCATTACATAATTTGTAATATCAACTATATTGTTTATACTTCTTATTCCACAAGCATTTAATCTTCTAACTAACCATTCTGGAGATGGAGCTATTTTTACATTTTTTACAACTCTCGCAATATATCTATAACATAAATCTGGTGCTTCTATGTCTACTTTTAATCCTTCTATTTCTTTTTTATCTTCTACTTTTAATTCATCTATGTTCTTTCTAGGATTTTTAAATTCTTTACCTAATGAAACTGCTGTTTCTCTACCTAATCCTTCAATAGATAAACAGTCCGGTCTATTAGGAGTAATTTCAAAATCTATTATATCTTCTCTTAAATTAAGAATATCAACTATATTTTCTCCTAATTTACTTTCAAGATTTTTATTTAATATCATTATTCCATGTTCGATTTGTCCTGGATATTGATTAATATCTAAACCTAATTCTCCTACTGAACACATCATTCCACAAGAATCAATGCCTCTTAATTTTCCTTTTTTTATTTTAACACCGCCAGGAAGTTCAGAACCATCTTTAGCTACTGGTACAATATCACCAACTTTTATATTATCTGCCCCTGTAACTATTTGTACTTTTTCATCTCCTAAATCCATTTGCGTTATAACTAAATGGTCTGAATCTGGATGTTTTACAATTTCTAATATCTTTCCTACAACTACATTTTTTATATCATTTCCTCTTTGTTCTATTGTTTCAACCTTAGAACCTGTCATTGTTAAAATATCTCCTAATTTGACAGCATCTACATCTATATCACTATATTCTTTTAACCATTCTATACTTGCTTTCATTATAAATCTCCTCTCTTAACCATTAAAATTGTTTTAAAAATCTTACATCATTTTCAAATAATAATCTCATACCATCTATTCCGAATTTTGCCATTGCAATTCTTTCTACTCCAAACCCAAATGCAAAACCTGAATATTCTTCTGGGTCTATACCACAATTTCTTAATACATTTGGATGTACCATTCCACATCCTAAAAGTTCAATCCAACCTTCTCCTTTACATACTCTACATCCTTTTCCTCCACATACGAAACAAGAAACATCTGCTTCTGCTGATGGCTCTGTAAATGGGAAATGATGTGGTCTAAATCTTATTTTAGTATTTTCTCCTAAACATTTCTTAGCAAACATTTCTAATGTTCCTTTTAAATCAGCCATTGAAATATTTTTATCTATAACTAAGCCTTCTACTTGATGGAATACTGGTGAATGTGTAGCATCTACACTATCAGATCTGTATACTGTCCCCGGACATATTATTTTAATTGGTGGTTTTTCATTTTCCATAACTCTTGCTTGAACTGGTGATGTTTGACTTCTTAAAACTAATTCTTCATTAATATAAAATGTGTCTTGTATGTCTCTTGCTGGGTGGTCTGGTGGTGTATTTAGTTTATCAAAATTATATATAGCCTTTTCTACTTCTGGTCCATCTGCTATTTTATATCCCATTCCTAGGAAGATTTCTTCTACCTCTTCAATTATTTGAGTTATTGGATGTTTTGAACCTAAGTCAATTTTTTTACTTGGTTCTGTTACATCTATAACTTCATTTTCTAATCTTTTTTGTAGTTCTTGTTTTTTTAGTTCTTTTTCTTTTTCTTGAATTAAATTTTCTAATTCATCTCTTACTTTATTTACTAAGCTTCCTATAACTGGTCTTTCTTCAGGAGATAATTTTCCCATACCTCTTAATACAAGTGTCAATTCGCCTTTTTTTCCTAGATATTTTACTCTTAAATCATTTAAAATTTTTAAGTCTTTGCTTTCTGTAATTTCTTTGATTGAACTTTCTTTAATATTTTTAATATTTTCTTCCATTTTTATCCTCCCTTTCACTTATATAGGTCTATATGTTCCAGTATTTTTATACTGTCCATATATCCTTGTACCATATATTTGTTCTACATTATGTATTTTATTTTTTTGTTTTTTAACTTTTTTATTATCAAATTTCATTTTGTGTATTTGTTGTTTCTTTGCTTTTCGGTTATCTATTTTAATTTTATGCATTTGTTGCTTTTTCGCTTTTTGTTTATCCATTTTAAGTTTATGTATTTCTTCTTTTTGTAATTTTTTTTGAATTTTATTTTGTTTTATTAAATTTCTTTGTTCTTCAATTTTTAATTGTCTTTGAATTTTTATTTTCTTTTTTGCTATCTTTTTTAAATTCCTTATTTCACTTTTTTCTGATATTTTTTTAACTTTTTCATTTTTTTCATAAATTAATAAATCTTTTTTTTGCTTTCTTTTTTCCTTCATTTTTGTAAAATAACTATCCTTATCTAAAAATTCTATTTTTAGAATATAAGTGCCAAATTTATTTTTATATAAATTCGGATTTATTTCTTTTTTTGGAAAATCTTTTTTTACTTCTTTTAAAGTTTTTTCAAGTATATCTTTTGAAAAAGTATTAGTATCAAAATAAAATTCTAAGTTTTTTGTTTCTTTCATATTATCAACATCCTTTATTAAACTTTATTTAAAATTTAATTTTCATTAGTAATATGTTTTTATACATCAAAAAACCATTCCTTCCTTATCTTTCTAGGACGAAATGGTTATCATTCGTGGTACCACCTAAATTCATTAGTAGTTAAATTTTCTTTTACTAATCTCATTAAAGTTTTAACGGTTCAACCGCTTTTCCCTACTGTTTAGTTCAAGAAAAGACCTTAAAAAGTGAAATTTCTATATATTGTATTTAATGGTTTCCAGCCAATGACCATTTTCTCTATGAAATATTTTGACATATATATACTTTGCTTTTTAATTGGTTTTTTATTTTACATTTATTATTCTACCATATTCTTCTATTAAATTCAATTATTTTTTTAATATTTTTATATTTTTCGTTACTAGATAATGTTTTTTTATATTAGAGTATCTGAAAATAGTTCATAATTATAACTTTTTTCATCATCAAATTTATAATATTAACTTTTTTTCACTCTATTATATATTTCACATAATATATAGAGATATAGAATTTTAATAAGATATCAAAAATTAGATTTAAAATAACTAAATTTAATTATAAGGAGGAATATCTATGTGTTGTAATAAACCTATAATACTAATTGTATCTTTACTTCTTCTTTTCATTATAGTTAATATTTTTCTATTTTGTTTTTGCATTACTTCTTATAAACAGCCCAATATATTACAAGCTATCAACTCTCAGATTCAAGTAGGAAATAGTTTCACCCCACTTGTTTTAGATACTAATAGAATTCAAGAAGGAAATGCAATTTCACATGATAATAGTAACCCTGAAATAATTATTTCACAATCTGGCATTTATTTAGTAAATTATTCTGTAACTGGCTCTTTAGAAACTGGAGGAACTCCTACTTTTTTTGAAGTTTTACTAAATCAAGATAATACTTTAGTACCTAATTCAACTTTAACTAGCCTTGTTGTTCCTAGTGGTCAATTAAATACTTTATCTGGTTCTACTATAATAGAAGTAAATGGTTCTTCTGTTATATCATTAGTTGGTAACTCTAGCTCTGAGATTATTTATCAAGATGTTAGTATCTCAGTTATAAAAATTGCTTAAATTTAACTGAATTTTTATTTATAAAATTTTTAAATATTAATATTACTTTTCATTAAGGTAATATTAATATTTTTATTGTAAAATAAGTTAAAATAGTAAATAATAATTTTAGATTATTATCTAGCCTATTCTTTAATTTTGTGATACTATTTCTAAAAATCAAAAGGAATCTCTATTTAAGTTTCAAAATCAATTAAATAAAGAGAATTACAATGTTACTGTTTTATTTAATCTATTCAGATTTGAAGATGGTATAATAATGGGAAATCAATTATCAGGTAATTCATCTATATTAGATAAATTTACAGGATTTGAAAAATCCGATGATAGAGAATTAGAGTTATAATCTTAGTTTTAATTTTATTATATTGAAAAAGAAGAAAACATAATAATCTTATTTATACTATGTTTTCTTCTTTAATTTATATTTCCATTGCCTCTAATCTTGTTAGATTCAAAGCTTCTCTTATATAGCTTAATTTTAGAATTCTATATTTATTTACAATTATTCATATTTTTAATGTTGTTCATATAAAACTTCTTTTCTGCTAATTTATCTTGAACTCCTCTAAGTGCTTCTCCAAATCTTTGGAAATGAACAACTTCTCTTTCTCTTAAATATCTTAGTGGGTCTATTACATCTGGATTATCTCTACATAAATCAATTAGTTTTTCATAAGTTGCTCTAGCTTTTTGTTCTGCTGCTAAGTCTTCTTGCAAGTTTGCTATTGGGTCTCCTTTACATGCAAGTACTGCTGCATTAAATGGATAACCTGCTGCTGCTTGTGGATATACATCTACTCCATGGTCTGTATAATATGGCCCTAATCCTGCTTTTTCTATTTCTTCTATACTTGCATCTTTTGTTAATTGATGAACAATTGCTCCTACCATTTCTAAATGAGCTAATTCTTCTGTACCACAATGATGTCAATTTAAATGATAGTATTAGAATTTTAGTTTTTACAGACTATTATATGCCAAACTGTCGGCGAAAAAACTAGTGCTATTGACTGTAAAATTTTGAACTTGGTGAACTAAAAAAGTATTACACTAAGTGAACTTTTCATATTTCCCATTTTTCATCTTTTTGATATATATTGCATATATAATTCATTGCTATAATAAAATTTTCTCTTAATTCTGTTTGATTTTCTTGCTTTATTTCTTCAATATATTGTTGAAAGTATTGTTCTAATCTTTCTTCCAAAATATTAATATCTACACTAATATTTCCATCATCTATTCTAGTGATAAGCTGATTTGAATCACATGTTAATCTACTGTTTCTTTTTGTCGTTCCAAAATGCATAATTCCACATCTAATATCTCTATAAAATTTTAATGCCATTTCATTGTTAAAGTCTTCAGAAAATGCTTCTTTTAAAAACTTAGTAAAATGATTTTGATTCTCATAATTGTAAGATAAAGTTCCTCTTTTTGATAATGTAGGTCCATATCTAAATTTAACTAATGTATCGATAAGTAAACATTGTATACACATTATAGAAAAACCATATTTTTGTAATAATATCTTATCTCCATTATTAGATAATTTATTAATCGCATCAATGTATCTTCCTTTCATTCTATCTATAAATATATTTATTGCTTTTTTCCATTCTAATTCTGAACTTTGCATTGTTAATTTTATTCCTAAATAGTCTGCTAATATATGATTATCTGATATATATATTTCATTTTTTAACATATTAATTCTCCTTTATTTTTTAATTTATATTCTAATAAAACTTCTTTTTATTTAGTACTTTCATTCAAATATCTTTGATACATTTTATCCATACTAGTAATATATTGCATATCTTGCTTTATTTTAAATTTTTCATATTCGTTTTCAGCTTTTTCAATTGCTTGTTTATGCGATATTGAACCTGAATTTTTTAATATATTTTTTCTTCTAAATTTTAATAAATCATCTGTTGCATCAATCCAATTTTGCATTGTCATGATATGTCTCTCTTTTGCTTCATCTTCAGCAAATACTATAAAGAAATTAATTAAATCATTTAACTTTTTCAATTCTTCTTCATTTAAATAGTTTTTAGCTATTGTTACATCATATTTATATATTAAGCCATCTGGGCTATTTTTCCAGTTTGTAAGCCCCATATGTTCTTTATTTGCATTTGCCCTTTCATAAATAAGTTCTGCAGCAGTATGTCCAGAAATAGCATAATGCAACTTATTTTGAACAATTTTAAAAAATGTATATGCTTCTTCTGACTTAGGATTATAGTCAACTGCTGTTGCTATAAATAAATCTGTTATTTTCTGATAAGCCATTCTTTCACTTGTACGAATTGTCCTAATCCTTTCTAATAACTCATCAAAATATTGTGCATTTAGTTTGCCACCTTTTAAAAATCTATCATCATCTAATGCAAATCCTTTTATCATATATTCTTTTATTATTTTATTTGCCCATGTTCTAAATTTAATTGCTTTTTTAGAATTCACTCTAAATCCAATAGAAATAATCATATCTAAGTTATAATATATTACAGTTCTTTTAACATTTCTATTTCCCTCTTTTTGAACTAGTAAGGATTCCTTACTAGTTGAACTTTCTTCTAGTTCTTGGTCCTCATATATATTTTTTATATGCATTGTAATATTATTTCTAGTTGTTTCAAACAATTTACCTAATGAATTTTGATTTAGCCACACATTCTCATCTTCAAGCATAACTTCAATTTTTGTATTTCCTTCTTCATCATTATAAAATAAAATATTGTTTTCCTTTAATGTATTCTCCACACTACATCAACCTCATTTCTTATTTACTGCATATTATCAAACATTCGTTTTTTTGTCAATCAAAATGTTTGTTTTGGGTATTTTTTTTTGTTTTTCTCATAAAGTTAAATGAGGCGATTTATATGATATTAGAAGAATATACAATAGAAAATGCTAAGATAAAATTTTATGATGACTACATTGTAGAAAATGTATCTGCTCAAAAGGAATATATAGATAATGTTATTATTAATTTAATAAGAAAAATAAATCCTTCTTTGTTGTAATTTGTTGCAATTACAAATATAACAATGGCAAGTTAAAGACAAATTACAAAGAAAGGAGGAAACGTGCAAAATGATAGCACATATGCAATATATTTAAGAAAGTCCAGAGAAGATATAGAATCTGAAAAATATGGTGAAGGTGAAACTTTAGCAAGACATGAGAAGATTTTAACTACTTTAGCAAGTAATCGAAATTTACATATTTCAAAAATTTATCGAGAAGTGGTAAGCGGTGAAACAATTAGTGAAAGAAAAGAAATGCAAAAACTTCTAAAAGATGTTGAAAATGAAAAATGGACTGGTGTTTTAGTTGTGGAAGTAGAAAGACTTGCTCGTGGTGATACTGCTGATCAAGGAAGAGTCGCAAAAGCCTTTAAATATTCACACACAAAAATTGTCACACCTTTAAAAACTTATGACCCAGATAATGAATTTGATGAGGAATATTTTGAATTTGGCTTATTTATGTCCAGGCGAGAATACAAAACAATCAATAGGCGTTTGCAAAGAGGTAGAGAAATTTCTGTTTCTGAAGGTAAATTCGTAGGAAATATTGCTCCTTTTGGATATGAAAGAGTAAAGTTAAAAGAATCGAAAGGTTATACCCTATCTATCAATCAAGACGAAGCACCTATTGTTAAAGAAATTTTTATATTATATGCTTTTGAAAATAATACCATAAGCTCTGTTGTAAAACAATTAAACGCTATGAATTTAAAGCCTAGAATTTCTAATAAATGGACTATTTCTTCTGTAAAAGATATTCTTTCTAATCCTACCTATATTGGTAAAGTTGTTTGGAATAGAAGAAAACAAAAAAAGAAAACAAAAAATGGACATCTTATCATTAGTAGACCTCGTAACCAAGATTATTTAATTTATGATGGATTACATGAACCTATTATTGATACTAAAACTTGGGAATTAGTACAAGAAAAAAGAAGACAAAATGCTCCCAAAGTAAAACATAGCCATCAAATTCAAAATCCCTTAGTTGGAACTGTATTTTGTGAAAAATGTGGTAAGCCTATGCAAAGAAGACCTTATACAAAAGCTGGCAAACCTGCAACACTTATATGTTCTAATCCAAAATGTGATAATATAAGTTCTAAACTTTATGTGGTAGAAAACAAAATAATTGAAGCTTTAAAAATATGGCTAGAAAATTATAAGATAGATTATAACATTAATGATAATTCAAATACTGAAAATAATAAAACAATTGAAAAATCTATTGCTTCTACTAAAAAAAATTTAGAAAAGGAAAATGCTAAACTTAATAAAATTTATGACTTTTTAGAAAATGGTATTTATAGTCAAGATGAGTTTATTAATCGTTCAAAAGCTATAAAAGACAATATATTAAATTTAAAGAATAAATTAAATGAATATAATAAACTATTAAATAAAAACATTAAAATGCAAAATGAAAAAGAAACGATGGTGCCAAGATTAAAACATATAATTGATTTATATGATAAGTTAGAAACTGCTGAAGAGAAGAACATTTTATTAAAAAGTATTATCGCAAAAATTACATATTTAAAAACTGAGAAAGCAATAAAAAAAGATTCTAGCCCTAATAAATTCGAATTACATATATATCCTAAAATAACTAAATATTAAATATTTAAAATCTATTTTGTGAAAAATTATATAATTTGTAGTAACATAAATAAAAACGAAAGGATTATAATATGAAAAAAGATTTAAACAAAAACTTATTTGAAAAATTAAATCAAAGCTCTAAGGATAGATGTTAGATAAAGATAACTTTGATACTATTTCTATAGCTTTAACTCATTATCTTTTTAGGAATGGACCTGTTGAAAATATGCATAGCGACGGAAAATTATCTCAAGAAGATATGAAAACACTTAATAAATTTATGGTAAATAGAATTTATGGTTTACTTAAAATTCTAGATAAAGGAGAATAGTTAAAACTAGAATTACTACTAAATTTTTATAGTCTCTTTGGAAAAGATTGGGATAAACCTGTTCCTGATACAGATGAAATAGATACAATATATTCGAATAAATTTTAATAATATTATTACAGTCAATAGTTAAAGTTGCAATGTGTGCCTTTAACTATTGACATCATAATGGAACCCATTCTTCCGTACCAATATCATTTAAAACTGCTTTTGCTTTTTGATCTGGCATTCCAAATCTTTGTGATAAATATCTCAAAGATGCTGCAAGTTCTCCATCTGGTCCTCCATATTGAGAAATAATTACTTTTGCAAGACGAGGGTCTGTGCATTTTATATTTATTGGATATTGTAATGTTTTATTATAAGTCCACATTAATAATTCCCCCTTTCCCATGGCCACCCTTGGTTCATGTTGGGATAATTATAGCTCTAAATTATTAAATTTATAATTTATATTAATTTTATTATCATCTATTATAATTTTATCTATTAATTTGAAAACTAAACTTTTATTTTCTTCATTTATAGTATCAAATTTTAATACCTTTTTCATTGTTTCTTCTAACTGTTTATAACTTAATTTTAATTCTTGATTATTTTCTTTATTTTTAGGAATTGCTGATATTTGCACATTTATTTCTTTTTTCTGCTTTTCGTATTTTTTTATCAACACTTTAAATGTTTCTGTTGAAATATTTCCAGATATTTTATCTTCATATAAATTAGCAATTGTTTTATTTATTTTATCTTTTTTCTTTGTTAATTTTGCTAATTCTTGAGTATTATTTTGTTTTGGCAATATTGAAGGATACTTCATTTCTTTTAAGTTTAAATATGTACTTACATTTTTCTTTAATGATTTAGTAACCATTTCTATAAGTTCCGCTTCTTTTAGATGGATATTAGAACAAAATTGATTTCCATATTTTTTATAACTAGAACAAACACATCTAAAAACTTTTCCGTGATTTTTATTATATGTAATTCTACTTCCACATTTACAAAAAGCTAATCCTGTTAATAAATGTTTTTTCCTATTAGAATAATTCCATTCATTTGTCTGTTTATCTAACATCTCTTGAACAGTATTAAAAATATTTCTATCTATAATTGCCTCATGATTGTTTAAAATTACAATTTGTTCATCTTTAGAAACTTTTATAATTTTCTTTATTTTGTAATTAACTTTGTTATATTTAAGTTGAACTAAATCTCCTACATAAATTTGATTTCTTAATATTTTATTTATAACTGTACTATTCCATTTATAAGTAGCATTTGAATTTGGATTATAATAATTTGTATTTTCCTGTTTATATTTTAAAGGTGTTAGAATTTCTAATTCATTCAATTTTTTAGCAATTTGTGTTTTTGTTTTTCCTGACTTATATAAATCAAAAATCAACTTCACATTTTTTGCCACATTTTCATCTACTAATATCTTATTTTTATTTATACTGTCTTTTTTATACCCATATGGTAAAAATGCTTTTATACATTCTCCTCCTATTGCTTTTGTAAGTATAGTTGACCTTACTTTGTTTGATGTATCTTTTGCATACATATCATTTATTACTGCTTTAAATGGTGTCATATCATTATTGGAATTTCTTTTATCAAATGTATCTACATTGTCATTTACTGCAATATATCTTATATTTTTTGAAGGAAATATTTTTTCAATATATCTTCCTGTTTCTATGTAATCTCTTCCTAATCTTGATAAATCTTTTGTTATTACAAGATTGATTTTCCCATTATCAATATCTTCTAGCATTCTTTTAAAATCTGGTCTATCAAAATTTGTTCCTGTATATCCATCATCTTTGTATATATTAACTAAAATCCAGCCTTTTGCCGTTACTATTGATTTTAAATATTTAACTTGATTTTCAATACTTTCAGATTGTCTTCTATATTTCTCATCTTTTTCATCTTCTCTAGATAATCTAGTATATATTGCAACTTTCCATATTTGGTCATTCATTATATTAAAATAGTTATTATATAACTCTTCCATTTCTACCTCCTATCCTAGAGTTATTTAAATAACTACTTATCTACATTGATATTTTATATCTTTTTTTTCACTATTGCAATATAGAATTTTTGGATTTTCATTTATCCATTCTTGTATTAGTTGTGTTAAACTTTTTCCTTCTTCTGTATATGTTTCTTTTATTTTTTCTTCCATCAAAGCCACCTCTATTAATATATATTTATGAGCAAAATAAAAAATCCACTTTGAAAGTAGATTTTTTGTTTTTATATTTAGTTCAAAAAGTGTTTACAGTTTTCTGCATTATTATTCTTATAGATTTCCTTGCTAAAAATCTATTTTATTGCATTATAGTTTTACTTTTTGTTAATGTCAATGACTTTTGGAAAATTTTGATAGGAACAGCATTTTGAAAAAACTACAATTTGTGTTCTAAACATTTTTCTAATTAGGCAATATGCAAAAATTTTTTTAAAAAATTTATAAAAATCTTACATTTTTTCTCTAGATTTTCTTATTATTTTTTCAAAAGTTGTAAATAAATAGTTAATTTAACACTTTTTTATGTTACAAAATTTCAATATTATTTTTTATAATCTGCATAAATAAGTTTTAATTTTTTAGATTGTTTTTTTAATGCTTTTAAACTCTTTAATTCTATATTCCTATCTTTATTTGAAAATTTTGTATTATGTTTTATAAATCTCCAATAAAATCCTGGGTGAGTCATTACTTGAACACATTCTTTTTTATCAAATTGTAATAATTGATCTATTAATACTTTGGAATCTCTAAAATATCCATACATTGTTCCTATATAATTAATATCTTTTATACAGTTTTTTATACACATATAATTATATAGATACATATCATATTTAAAAAAATAATCTAAATTGTTATTTATTGTATCTTTATCTACTTCTTCTTTTAACATATAATATTCATTAAAATATTCATTGTTTTCTAATAAACTTTTATCGAATTTATTCAAATCTTCATATGGAATTCTTAAATGAATACTATATATTTTAGAAATCTCCTCAAATATTTTTTCTACTTCTTTATTAAAAATATTACAATGATTATGTCCATCTATATGATTAGGTATAAAACCATATTCTTTCATAAATCTATCAAATTGCTCTTCTATCTCTTCTTTTATTTTATTTATATTTAGTTTATTATCTATCGAATTTTTCCAAAAAACATATTTTCTTCGTTCATATTCATAATTTATGTCGCATATTTCTTCCATATTATATTTTACTAATGGATTATCAGTTAAATTAATATGAATTCCAATACTTGCTTTCTTTCTCATCATCCAAACTAGTATTTTTCTTATTAAGCCAATTTTATCAGTTACAACAATACTGACACTAGTAATGTAACCGTTCATAACACCATAAAATATTCCAAAATCTCTATCTATATCAATTCCAAAATCATCTGCATTTATTATTAATTTCATTTTTACTTCATCTCTATTTTTTGTTATTTTCTTTCAAATAATGGTTCTATATTATTTAACTCAATACAATCTATATTTCCTATATATTCCCATTTCTTATTTTTGATAGCTAAATATTCTCTTATTTTTTCAGCTATTTTAGGCATAAATGGTTCAATAATATTAGCAATATTAGCAATAGTGACTGCACATGTGTATATTGTATTATTAAATTCTTTCATATTTTCTTTATATTGTATCCATGGTTTTTTATCATCATAATATTTGTTTGCGAAATCCAATAATTCTATTATACTTAGTGTTGCCTTTCTAAATTCAATATTTTCTATATAGTTTGATATTTCTGTATATTTTTCTTTAATATATTTTTCAACATTGACATCCATTGTTCCGTTTGGAATTATTGTTAAACCTTTATATTTTAAAGTTCTATTAACAAAATTACCTAATTTATTTGTAATTTCATTATGTGTCATTTTATAATCTTCTTCTGTAAAATTTGTATCTTTAGTTTCTGGACCATTTTTTATTAAATGAAATCTCAATGTTTCTGTATCAAACTTATCTAATGCTTCTAATATTGTTAATCCTATGCCTTTACTTTTAGAAAATTTTTGCTCATTAAAATTTAGATATTCAGTAGAAACCATTATATCAGGTAAATGTATATTATCCTTTAGTCCAATAAGCAATCCTGGTAAAATTAATGTATGAAAAACTATATTATCTTTTCCATGAATCATATAAATTTTATTGTTTTGCCCATTTTCTTTCCACCAATCTTTCCACTCAAGTTTATTGCTTTCACAATATTTCATCGTTGCAGTTAAATATCCTAATACTGCATCAATCCATACATACATCTTTTTATCTTCAAATCCATTAATTGGAATATCTACACCCCAGTCTAAATTTCTTGTAACCGCTCTTTCTTTCAATCCTTCTTTTAAATATTTATTAGACTCATTCTGTGCATTTTTTCTCCAGTTACATTCATTTTTACATACATATTCTTCGATATCTAATTGTAATTTTGGTAACTCTAAATATAAATTTTTATTTTCTTTTGTTGCTGTTTCGGTTCCACATTCATTGCAAATTGCTTGTTTTAAATCTTCTTTAGTTGGTACATAACCACAATCGCATTGATCTCCTTTTGTCTCA
This sequence comes from uncultured Clostridium sp., assembly GCA_958413095.1. Lineage (GTDB taxonomy): Bacteria > Bacillota > Clostridia > TANB77 > CAG-508 > CAG-269. The sequence continues at coordinate 25,813 of CATYUF010000005.1, read as the reverse complement.
TTACCACAACTAGGACAAATTAACTTTAACTCTCTATCTGCAACAAATTTACCACATTTTGTACAATAATTGTCTTCATCCATTTTTTCTACAATATATCCATTATCATATATTCTCTTAAATAATTCTTGTACTTTTTCTTTATGAAATTCATCTTCAGTTTTAGTATATAAATCATAAGAAAAATACATCTTTTCAAAAACTTCTTTAAATTCTTTATGATATTTTTCGGCAATTTCTTTGGCACTAATTTTTTCTTTTTTTGCTCTTTCTGTTATTGGTGTACCATGACAATCTGTACCTGATACATATATAACATCATCCCCTTGTAATCTATGATATCTAGCTAGAACATCTCCTGAAATTAATGCCGCTAAATGTCCTAAGTGTAAAGAACTATTAGCATATGGCCATGCCCCTCCTATTACGATTTTTTTATTCATTTTTCTCACTTCCTTAATTTTTTACTTTTTATTAAAATCTTTTATAATTTCCAATATATTTTTATAAACTTTATTTATCTCTTTTGTAGCATCAACCTTATATACTTTTACATCTTTTTCAAATTCTTGTATAAAATTAATTTTATATTCTTCACATAATTGCATATATCTTTTTTCTGTCCATATATCATTAACAATATTTTCATTTCTTTTTTTTATTCTTTCTATAGCTATTTCTATAGGTATATCAAGAAATACATATGCGTGTGGTTTAATAATAGTTTTCCCAATACTATCATTATACCACTTAAGCACCTTTTTATAAATATTTTTATCATTTTTTATAACACTCATTGCATATGCATGTGCTAGCGAAGACAGATAATATCTCTCAAATAAGACATAATCTTTCTTTGAATCTTCATATAAAATAGTTTTTAAATTTTCCAATAGTAAAAAATATTTTGTATTAGTATAATCTATGTAATTTGTCTCTTCGACATTTTCCATCAATTTACTCATTTTTATATTTATTCCATCAATATTTCTTTCATTATTAGTAATCATTTTTATATTTGTACTTTTTCCAGCTCCAGAAATACCTTCCAAAACAATCATTTTTTTATCTTTCATTTTTTCTCCTATATTACTATATTTATGTATTATAAGTTCTTATACTTTCTTTTTATATAGGCCATGTACTCCTATATTAATAAAGTGTTCTTCAAAAAACTCTCTATATTCTTCACTTTTTGCTTGTCTAATTGTATTTTCTAAATGTTCGGCACCTATATATATTTCTTCGCCTGGATTCATTGTAGAAATATACATATATCCATTATCATTTAAGTTTTTATAAAAATATTCTAAAACTTCTATTGGATTAACAGTATGTTCTAATACATCTCTGCAAAAAACAAAATCTACTTTTTGAGATATTTCTGGTAGTTTCATATCTTCCAAAACACTATATGTTTCAATATCTAAATTTCTATCTTTAAATCTTTTTTTAGCAAATTTAAAAGTATCTATATCCAAATCAAAAGAAAATACTTTAAATCCCATCTTTGCAAATAATATTGAAAAATCTCCAACACAGCAACCATAATCCATAACTATAGACTTATCATTTAAATTTTCGTCCATAAAATCAAATATTTCTAATTGATTTTCAAATTTATTCGGTCTTCCTAATAATTGTCTTAACGAATAAAATTCTGATGCATTATTATAGCTATTAAATATTGTTCTATTAGTGTTCATATTATTAAAAAATTTTGGATATAGAAATTCTACTTTATATTCTTGAGAATCAATCGGATATCTATTATTTATTTTTTCAATAAATTTATTATCTTTACCAAAAAACTCTAAGTATTCTTCTAATCGTTCTTCATTATATTCTTTATTTTTATTAATTTTTATCATATCTTTAATTTTATCTGAAGAAAATCTTTCTATACTACATTCTCTTTCAACTTCGTCCTCATTAAATACAATCATATAACTCATATTCATTGGACATTCTCTACAAAAATTCATCTTATTTTTTCTAAATTCATTCCACTTTTTTGAAGTCCATAATTCTTCTATATCTGTTTCTAAAACATTTCCTATTATTTTATCTCTATTATATTCTACTGCATTGCATGGTAAAACCATTCCATCTCCTTCTATGATCATAAAAGAACTTGGTATATCACATTTATTTTTTATCGTGTCATCTGGCCAATATAATCCTTCTTCAAAATTTCGTATATTATTAAATCTAGTATTAAACATATCTTTAAGCTGTTTTATATTATATTCCTTTAGTCTATCTTCAATATCTAATTTCTTTATCTTTTCTATTAGACTAGGCACATAATTGTCTTTAAAATCATTTATTTCATCAGCATTTAATAAAAATTTTTTATTTTTTGAATCAGCTTCTATCATATCAATACTTAAAATGTCTGCTTTAATATCTCTTGCCAAATCTATCATCTCTGAGATTTCTTTATAATTGTGTTTTGATAATACCATCCTTAAGTTTAATCTAAATGGTATATTAGTTTCTTTACATTGTTTTATTTGAGTTACAGCTTTATTAAATAACCCTTTTAACGCGCGTAGTTTATCATGTTCTTCTGCTATTGGTGAATCAATAGACAAATTTATACATATTACTCCAGCATCAATTAATTCATTAAATTTTTTCATATCCAGAAACCATCCATTTGTATTTAATGATGCTTTTAGTCCATTTTTAGTAATTAACCTTATCAATTTTATAATATCTTTATAAATTAAAGGTTCTCCTCCACTTATACATATTTGTTCTGTTCCCATTTCTCTTAATTTTTTTAATAATTTATCATATTGTAATAAAGATATTTCTTTATTTGTAGAAAACTTTTTGCTTCTTGGATTACAATGTTCACAGTTTGCAATGCAATTTAATGTTGGTTTTAAAACAACGAGTTTTGGTTTTTCTTCGACATTATAAAAAGTTCCACTTTCACTATATTTTTTTGTATAATCTGTATAATAATATTTAGATTTATAATTGATTTTCATATTAGTTCTCCTCATATCTATTTTATTTTTCTTGCTTAGTTTCCACATAAATTATAGGACAAACTAAACTTCTTCCCATCTTCTTTTTTCTGTTTAACATTGGACAAGGATCTAATTCATTTTCTATATCTATCTTTGTCACTAATTTATTTATATTCTCAAATATATCATCCTTTGAATCAGATAATATATTTCCAATACAGTATTCTTTTTGTCTTAGCAAAAGTCCACATAAATATAAATCCCCATTAACATCCATATGTGGATCTGAATATTTATTAATATAATTTTTTTTATATTTCAAAATTTGGCATTTACCAAATTTATTAATTTGATCACAATTTTTTTCATCAACATCTGTATGTTCAATACTTATATTTAATTTAGATTTTATTACTTCTTCTGGTAAATTATCTAATAATTTTGAAACATCCATATTTTCGGTGCACATACTTATATTTTCTTTTGCTCTTCCTACGGGTGTAATAATATATATTCTAACAGTTTTAGGATTTATATTATGATTAACAATCAATTTTAACAATTTATATATTTCATCTATGCTAGTAGCAGAAACCGGTATCGTTAATTTATATTCTAATGATGTTTTAGAAAGTTTTTTTAATGTATCCATAGTTTTCTCTAGATATTCACAATACTTCTGCTCATTTAATCCAATTATATCATTTGTATATAAACTTATACTCAAACTATCTATTTTAAAATTTTCTAATGTTTTTATTTTTTCATCATCTAACATCAGTCCATTCGTTAAAAAACCAATTTTTAGTGTTTTTTCCTTTGCATAACTCATATATTCAAATATATTTTTATCCATTAGCGGTTCACCACCACTAAAAGATATTTTTTTGACTCCTAATTCGTATATTTTATCAATAGCCCTATACTTTTCTTCTTTGCTCATTTCATTACTTTTTTTATTTCCAGCACATACAAAACAATGCTTGCATCTTAAATTACAACTATTGCTTACTAAAAAGGTTACTTTTTCCACTTCATTTCTCCTCAATCATATTATTCTTTATTATTATCTTTATATTGTTCAATCTTATCTGCCAAATAATTTAATGTATCTGCTTTTTTTACCAAATTTTTACATTGTTTAATATTTTCTTTATATTTTTCTATATTTCCTAAAAATCTTTTTAAATTTTTATATGTAATTATATTAGAAGAATATCCTATATCATTTTCATTTATAAATCTTCCACAATAATTTTGATCAAATGATGGCAATGGAATTACAAATGTAGGTATATTGCAATATATAGCTTCAGAAATTAAAGTATGACCAGCTGTGCTAATTACAGCACATGCCTTACTTAATTCATTTACAAATTGTTTTCTATCATTTTTCTTTATTACAACATTCACTCCTGTTTCTATTTTTTTATTATAATGCTCAGTTGAAAATATAATAAATTTATATTCTTCAAAATTATTAAATATATTTATTATATCTTCTAATTTTTGTCCTATTGAAATATTTATGAATTTTGAAAAATATACTACAACTTGTTTTTCCTTTTTTCCAGATTTAATAACTTCTTTTAAATCATTTCTAATTATAGGATACAATATTTCAACATTATCAGGTAGTATCTCTTTAGATATATTATAAAAAGAAACAACAAATTTTCTTTCTGATTTTGGAAAAAATAATTGCATTCTTCTTTTTTCTTCAGTACACGAACATCCATTTATACTTTCTTCTTTCATATAAATAAATTTACTATGTTGATCTACATTTATTAGTGGTTTATTTAATTTATATGCTATTTTAGCAACAACAGGTTCATAATCACTAATACATAAATCTGGTATAAATTTGTCTTTAATCAATGTATTATATATTTTTCTATTTTTTATTACTCCAGGAATAAAATTCAAAAAATTTCTTTTTATACAATCACAAATATTTATTTTCTTTCCCTTAAATAAAATTATTGGAACATATACTTCATAAGTTTTTATTTTTATTTTTTCAAAGAATTTAACCCCTTCATTATATGTTAAAATTCTTACTTCATGCCCTCTTCTTATTAATTCTTTGCTTAATTCATATTGTCTAATACAATGACCTTTTCCTATACCACATACCCCTATTAATATTTTCATACTTATTTCCTCTTTTAATAACTTTTTATCAATATATTATAACTATTTTATATTTTTACATCCAAATTTTCAATATACCATTTGACTGTTTTTTCTAATCCGTCTTTTATACTATATTTAGGATTATAATTTAAAACATTTTTTGTTTCTTCTATATCTGCTAAAGAATTTTTTATATCTCCTTTTCTTTCTGGTCCATAGTTCACTTTTGTTTCTTTTCCTAAAAATACACTTAGCAATTTATATAACTTATTTATTGATGTATTCTGTCCAAGAGCCACATTAAAAACTTGTCCAGCAGCATTTCCATTAGTTATACATGCTTTCAAATTTGCTTCAATTACATTATCAATATATGTAAAGTCTCTACTCTGCTCACCATTACCATTAATAGTTATTTCATCACCATTTAGAATAGCCTTTATAAATTTAGGAATTACAGCCGAATACTCTGAATGCGGATTTTGTCTTCGACCAAAAACATTAAAATATCTTAGTCCTATAGTATTTAACCCATATAAATTATAATATAGCTTGGCTAAGTCTTCATCTGCTTTTTTACTAAATGCATATGGGGACAAAAGATTTCCCTCTTTTCCAATTTTTTTTACTCTATCATAATTATCTCCATAAACAGATGCAGACGAAGCATAAATAAATGCCTTTACATGATTTTCATAAGAAGCATGTAGCATATTATGAGTACCTAATATATTATTCTTAGTATAATCTAATGGTTGTTTAATTGATTTTGGAACTGATCCCCATGCAGCTTCATGAAATACATAGTCAACAGAGTCACAAACTTTATTACATAAGTCATAATCGCAAATATCTCCTTTAATAAGTTCAAATCTTTCGCTTTGCAATAATTCTTTAATATTTTCTTCTCTTCCATTAGAAAAGTTATCTATTCCTTTAACCTTAGATCCTAATTTCAAGCATTCTTCTGCTAAGTTTGAGCCTATAAATCCTGCTACCCCTGTTATTAAAAAAGTCGTTTCTTTGTTTAAATTTATAATCTCCATACATCAAAACCTCTCTCTAATAATTTATCTCTATCAAAAATAGCATGTATATCAAATATTATTTTACTTTTATCACTAAAAAGTTGTTCTAATTCTTCTATTTTCATATTGCAATATTCTTTATGTCTTACAGCAATAACAACTACATCAACTTTAGGTATGCTATTATCTAATGATAGATTATACATCTTTTCTAATTCTGCATTATCTACATTTTCATCTTCTAAATATACTTTTATTTTACTTTTATTTAACACTTCTATAATATTTATAATCTTTGAGTTTCTTATATCATTTATATTCTCCTTAAAAGTTAAACCTTTTATTAGAACTTTGGCATTTTCTAGCTTTATGCCTTTCTCTAATAAAATCCTTTTTATATTTTCAGCAATATATATTCCCATAGAATCATTAATCTTTCTCCCCGAAAGGATTACTTGTGGATTGTAATTTAACTCTTTTGCTTTATAAGATAAATAGTATGGGTCAACTCCTATACAATGTCCTCCTACTAAGCCTGGCTTAAAATTCAAAAAATTCCATTTTGTAGATGCTGCTTTTAAAACTTCTTGTGTATCAATATTCATTAAATGAAATATTTTTGATATTTCATTTATAAAAGCAATATTAATATCCCTTTGAGCATTTTCTATTATTTTCGATGCTTCAGCTACTTTTATAGATGATACTTTAATCACTTTCCTTTTTAAACATTTTTGATATAATTTTAAAATTTTGTCAGCAACTTGTTCATTACAACCTGCTACTATTTTATTTATATTTTCAAATTTATGCTCTTTATCTCCAGGATTTATTCTTTCTGGTGAATATCCTACAAAAAAATCCTTATTAAACTTATATCCTGATTTTTTTTCGATTATTGGTATGCATATTTCTTCTGTAGTTCCTGGATATACTGTAGATTCATATACTATTGTACTTCCTAATTTTAAATTCTGCGCAATCACTTCTGTCGCACTTATTAAAGGATTTAAATCTGGTTTATTATAATTATTAATTGGTGTCGGAACAGTAACAATTATAAAATCAGCTTTTTTTATATCTTTTGGATCATCTGTAAACCTTAGTGTTGTATGCTTTAGTTCTGCATTTCCAACTTCATTTGTACTATCAATTCCTTTTTTATATTTTTCTATTTTTTTCTTATTTATATCAAAACCATATGTATCATATTCTTTGGCAAAAGTAATCGCTATAGGCAATCCTACATATCCTAATCCGATAATTATAACTTTCAATATTATTTACCTCTATTTCTTTTTTCTTTTTTATAAAAATTCTTATACCTCTTCATTTTTCTATTTGTTTTCTATATTTGGAAAAAAATATGTTATATCATAATCTTTAATCTCTTGTTTTAAATATTTCCCTCTATCCTTTAGAAATATTTTTTTAAATAATTCTATATAAATAATTTTCATGTAATAATCAATTTCATAATATTTATCATCAAACTTTTTATCTGAATAAAATTCACTATCTTTACTAATTCTTTTTAAATCCTCAAATTCTATATTTCCTACAAATAATGTTTTTAATTCTGTTGCTCCTCCAATTTTTTTTAATATTTCAGTTACATTAGATGGCAAAATATCTTTTATCACTTTTTTGTGATATTCTTTATCGTTATCTCCTTTTTTTACTACTTTCTTTGCCACTTTTATAAATTCTCGTCTTAAATATGGATATTGAGTGTCAACTCCCATATAATTCATCAAAATTCCATTCTTCTTTAATATTTTATATGAAGCCATTTCGTATGGATCCTTATATGGTTTATAATCGATCGATTCTAATGCCTTTTTTATGATTTTCTTTATATTATATTCAATTTTATTAATAATTAGATTTCTTTTATGGTACAATTCATAATTCAGTACTTGGTCTGCACATTCTCCCAGCATAATCTCGTGTACATTATTTTCTTTCAGTAATCTAGCTAGCTCATACTGTAAAAAGACTCCTGACTCATATATTGCACCTTCTAAAGCAAACACTATCTCCGGATATTTATACAAACTCACATCATTTACCATTTTATAGTTAAATATAACATTTCCATAATCTTCACATATTTTTTTTGCATCAGGCACTTCATTTCTCCCAATTTCTCCCCCTATACAAAAGGCTCTAATATGTTTACTTGTATTTTTTCGTAAAGTATATAATAAATAATTAGTATCATATCCTGAAGAAATTGTTATTACTGCTTCAGTTGGAACAGTTGCCAAACATATACTTTCAAAAATATTATTATATGTCTTTTTATCTATTACTCTTTTATCTCTATATTCTTTATAATGATATTTTTTCAATCTAATACTCATATTTTTTAAATCCACTTGTAAATATTTTTTACTTGGAATTTTATTAATATCTTTTACTAATGTTTCTTTCCCAATCACAAATCCTTTTTTTAAAAACTGCTTTACTGTATTCTTATTAATTTTCCAATCTTGTTCATGTTGCAAAATAATCTGTTTAAGTTCATTCGTAAGATATATTTTTTTCTCATCTTTATAATAATAAATATTTTGATTGCTTCCAAAATAATCTTGGAATACAAATAATTTTTGCATTTTATAATCTATTATAATTAGCGAATATACTCCATCTAAATATCTATATATTCTTTCTCCATATACCTTATATAAATTATAAATATTTTCTAGTCCACACTTTTCATAATTTCTTTTATATGTATTTCCTAATAAAATTATTTCTACATTTTCTTTTTCAATTTTTTTACTATTATTTTTTATTTTTTCAACTGTATCACAATTAGTTATTTTTAAGCAAATATCATTTCCCATAATATATTTTATTTCTCCATTTATTTAAAATAAATAGCAAGTCAAAAAAACATATTTTCTTTTGTTTTATAACTTGCCTTTGTTTCTCATTATCTCTCAATTTCATATTTAGTATTATAACACAACCATTTATAAATTGCAATATTTTTTAGATTTTATTTGTAAAATTTTGTCAATTTTTCTTGTTTAAGTCACAATTTTCAATAGTGTCTTAAACTATAGAAAAACAACTTGTCCATTCCCCTATTTTTCAACATTTTCTAGTTCAGTAATATGCAAAAATTTTTTCAAAAAAATCATAAAAATTTCACATTTTTTCTCTAATTTTCTTATTAATTTCACAAAAAAATTGTAGATAAGTAGTTACTCCCAAAATAAACGAAGGCCATGGTTCTTCTAACCATCTCCATTTATTACATGGATAATTTATAGTTAATGGACCATATACTCTTTGATATTTATCTTTTAATTCTTTTGCTTCTTTACAATATTTTCTATGCAAACATAAGGCCTTTTGATCTTCTGGGTGTGTATCAAGATATAATGCCAATTCATTAATTGAAAATTCATATGCTCTTATTTGTTGCATCATTTCTCTTCTTAAATCACAATCTACTTTTCTTTCTACTTTTTGACACTCCATGCATTCGTGTTCTTCTTTTACTTCTACTGGTTTCATTTGACAATTGCAATTACAGTTGCAATTTCTATTTTCTTCTATTGACATTTATTACACCCCTTTCCTATTTTATTCATACATTCAATATATTTTATTTCTTCCATTGATTGACCAGGTACATATGGGCTAACTAATTCTGGAAAAATTGTTCCCATTTTTAATCCTACTGCTGGTTTAAATACTCTATCCATATATTGAATTGGTACATAGCTTTGTGCTAACATTGGATTTTCAGGAAATACATTCATTTCTTCATCAAATCCACAGTCACAAGAATCACTATATTTTTCATATGATGCTACATTTTGACATTTGTCTTCCATTATTTCTCTTTGTAGCTCACATGAATTGTTTTTATAATTATTGTTCATGCAATAACATTTTCTTCTATTAAACATTTTTATTCCTCCTTTTTATACATTATATGTATTTTATTCTTAAAATTGACAAAAATTAAAGACTATTGACAAAATATTTTATACACTTTGTCAATAATCTTGTTTTTATTTTTCTAATACTATTTTAGCTCTTGTTTTTAAGTCCTCATCCTTTTCTAAATAATACATTTGTTCTTCTATATATTCGATTAAAATTATTTTTTCATCATCTGGTAAATTTTCATTTTCTAATATTTTTAAAACTAAATCATACATATCTCTTTGATTTTTTTTCAACGGGCTAGTTGTTATATCTACTAAGCCTTCATCTTCCTCTTTTTTTGATTTATCTAAAATCTGTTCTATTTCTTCTGGATAGAATCTCTTAATAATCTCTAGCATTTTCAATTCTTCTTCTTCATCTTTAGCTAATTTTTCATCTAGTCCAGGAATAATTGCTTCATTTTCTTGGTTTTCATATTGAACTATATTTACATTATTTTTATGTTTTTTTGCAAATTCTTCTTTTTCTTTTAATGCTCTTTCATTTTCTTTTTGGTTTGCTATTTCAATTTCTTCATCAGAAGCAAATTTTATAATAAGTCCTCGTGAAATAGAAAAACCAACAGGTATTAATACTAAGAGTATAACAATAATTGTTCCACCGATAATCAACTTTCTTTTTTTATTCATATTCTCCTCCTTTTTCTTTTTATTATATAACAATTCTTTTAAAAAGTATAGCATTTTGTGCAATATATTTATCAGAATATATTTATGGGACTTTATCAATATCTGATAAATATAATATTATTTTAAAAAAAGATTTCTATCCTGTTATTGCAAAAAAACATATCTGCCAAACTATGAATTTAGTTTCACAAATATGTTTTTTATTTATATTTATTAAAAATTATACTCTTGCAACTCCACCGATAACTTTGTTTTCTGCTGCTTCTGGTAATATTTTTGACCCTCCTGCTAGAACTATTTTATCTCCTTTTTCTAACATAGAAGTTTTTTCTAATTCAGCAATTCCTTTTTGAATTGTATCTTCTATTGTTTTTCCATCTTTAACTAAGATTGGAGTTACATTCCATGCAACTGATAATTGGTAGAAAGTTGATTCATTATCTGTTATTGCAAATATTGGGCATCCAGGTCCCATACCAGCAATATATCTAACTGAATCTCCTTTATGTGTATATGCAACTATTGCATCTGCTTTTACTTGTTCAGCTGTTACACATGTAGTGTATGCTATGTTTCTTTCTAAATCTTCTGAGTCTATTTTTTTGAAATCTTTTTTGCTAAATCTCTTCCAGTAGTTTACTGTTCCTTCGATTGCTTTAGATATTTTTACCATTGTTTTAACACATTCTACTGGATATTTTCCCATTGCACATTCTCCTGAAAGCATTATACAACTTGTTACATCATATACTGCATTTGCAACATCACTTACTTCTGCTCTTGTTGGTCTTGGGCTTGATGTCATTGATTCTAACATTTGTGTTGCTGTTACAACTGGTTTACCAACTTGATTACATCTTTTAATAAAATGTTTTTGAACAATTGGAACTTGTTCCATTGGTATTTCAACACCCATATCTCCACGAGCTACCATTATTCCATCTGATAATTCTAATATTTCTTCAAAATTATCTATACCTTCTTGGCTTTCTATTTTTGATATTATTTTTACATGTTCTCCACCATTTTTATTTAGTAATTCTCTTATAGCTTCAACATCTGATGCTCTTCTTACAAATGATGCAGCTATGAAGTCAAATCCAGCTTTTACCCCATTTGTTATGTCTTCTATATCTTTTGGTGCTAATGCTGGTAAGTTTAATTTTAAACCTGGAACATTCATTGTTTTTCTGCTTCCTAATCTAGCAGTATTTAATGCTTTACATTTTATATCTTTTCCTTCTACTGAAACAACTTCAAATTCTATTGCTCCATCATCAACTAAAATTTTAGCTCCTGGTTTTACATCTTTATATAAATCTTTATAAGTAATTGTTGTTTTTGTATTATTTCCAACTATATCATCATGTATAAATGTAAATTCTTGTCCTTCTTCTATTGTTACTTTTTCATCTCCACTTTCTAATTTTCCAGTTCTAATTTCTGGACCTTTTGTGTCTAGTAATAAAGCAACTGGTTTATTTAATTTTTCTCTTACTCTTTTTATTGTTGCTATTTTTTCAGCATTTTCTTCATATCCACCATGTGAAAAGTTAATTCTTGCTACATTTAACCCTGCTTCTACTAATTTTGTAAACATTTCTTCACTTTCACTTGCTGGTCCTATTGTTCCTATTATGTTTGTTTTTCTTAAAACTTCTTTCATTTTTATTCCTCCCTTTCAAAACCGATTTGTATTATATCACAAAATAGTACTATAATTCAATATTTTTTTCAAATTTTATGCTTATTTCGGGTTTTTTACTAAATTTATCTGATAATATAGAAAGATTGTCTAGCCAATATATTTTTTATATTATCAGACAATCTTTTTATTGATATTTTAATACAATTCAACTATTGAATGTAAAACTTTTTCATCCTCACTTTGAATTACTACTACATTTTTACCATCAATATTAGAATATTTTCCTACAACTCTTTCACCTAATTTAGTTTCTTTTTTATACATTATTCTGACATTATCAAATGGTCTTTTATCATAAATTTCTTTTGGAAGAGCTTCATATGCAATATCTAAATAATATAAATTATGCATATGACCTATTACATCTATATCTCTTCTTTGAACTTGATATATTATTTTATTTTCAAAATTTTCTGGAATATTTATTTTTGTAATTTCTTCATTTTCAAAAACTGATTTATCTGTTTCAGATTGATATTTTTCTGCCATTTCAGAATCTACCCTAGAAATTTTTCCTGTTTTACTATTTACTAATAACCATTTTGATGTTGCTATTGCACATAAGTTCATTTTTTCATTATATACTTCAAAATCACGATATGCATAAAATTTTTCTATTTTCCTTGACCATGTATGTATTTCCAATTCTTGTCCATATTTAGGTCTTTTTAAGACTTTTACTTTCCAATCTAGTAATAACCAATTCAAATTTGTTTGTTTTGTAGTATTTACACCATAGCCTACACTATCAGAGTGATATGCTGCAATGTTTTCTAAATATTCTAGTATTGCAATATTACTTATTTCTTCACCTTTCCAAACATCTTTTAATCCTATTTTAAATTTTTCTTTATATATCATTTTATATTGCGCCTCTTCTTATTTCTATTATTTTTTCTATCAAATCAGATATAAATAGAAGAAATATATATAATAAAACCGATTTTATTGTATTAAATCACTTTAAAAAAAATAAATTTTAATGTCAATTTATGTTGCCAAACTAAAAAGCTCCATATTGTTTTTTATATAACAATAGTTTGAATTTTTTATCATAAACTAATACCCTGGTTTCTTTAATAGTTTAAACATATTCTTTTTATATTCTTCTACTCCTGGTTGATTAAATGGATTTACTCCAAGTATCATTCCTGATACACTACATGCTTTTTCGAAGAAATATATCAATTCTCCTATATTTTCTTCATCCAATTTTTCTAATTCTATAACTATATTAGGTACATCTCCTGATACATGTGCTTTTATAGTACCTTCCATAGCTTTTTTATTTACATAGTCTAATCCTTTTCCTGCTAAATAATTTAATCCATCTAAATTATCTTCATCTATATTTATTGTTATATCTGAATTTGGATTTTTTATTGATATAACTGTTTCAAATAGATTTCTTCTACCTTCTTGTATATATTGTCCCATTGAATGTAAATCTGTTGTAAAATCAACTCCTGCTGGGAATATCCCTTTTTGGTCTTTTCCTTCACTTTCACCATATAATTGTTTCCACCATTCTGTAAAATAGTGCATTTTAGGTTCATAATTTACTAATATTTCTATATTTTTATATAGTTTATTTAAAATATTCCTTGCAACTGCATATTGATAACATTCATTGTATTTCAAATTCGAATCATTATATCTTTCTTGTGCTATTCTCGCACCTTCCATTAATTTATCTATATCTATGCCTGCTGTTGCTATTGGTAATAATCCTACTGCTGTTAATACTGAATATCTTCCCCCTATATTATCTGGAACAACAAATTGTTCATATCCTTCATTATCAGCTAATGTCTTTAATGCGCCTTTTTGTTTATCTGTTGTTGCATATATTCTGCTTCTAGCCTCTTCTATTCCATATTTATTTTCTAATATTTCTCTAAAAATTCTAAAAGCAACTGCTGGTTCTGTTGTTGTTCCCGATTTTGAAATTACATTTACTGAAAAATCTTTCTCTCCAATGTATTCAATTAATTCATTTATATAATTAGGACTTAAATTATTTCCTACATATAATACTTGAGGATATTTTCTTTGCTTGTTTGGTAACATATTATAAAAAGAACTTGTTAAAGCCTCAATAACTGCTCTAGCTCCTAAATAAGACCCCCCTATTCCTATTACTACCAATATATCTGATTCTTTTTTGATTTTCTTTGCTGCTTTTTTTATTCTAGCAAACTCTTTTTTATCATAATTAGTTGGCAACTCAAGCCATCCCACAAAATCATTTTCATCATTTGCTCTTCTATGTAAATCTTTATGTATATTTTCAACTTGTGCTTTATACTCTAAAATACTTTTTTGACTAATACCAGTTTCTTTCAAATTTAATTTAATATTCATCCTTTGCATACCTCTTTTCTACTTTATTCTAAATTATTATATACAACTAGATGAATTATTTCAATATAAAATTTCATTTAAGTTTCGGTTTTTTTATATTTTATAAATTATATTATTTTAGAAATTGCTAAAACTGCTCCTCGATTAGAAATATTTAAAAACCGAAACGACAAATATAACCATATAAACTGTTTTAGAAAAAATACCAAAACTTAAAAAATTTTTAATTTATTTCACAACTTGTTACTAGATAATATTATTTCTTGTAGAGTAGCTGGAAATAGTTGATAATTATAATTTTTTTGGTTTTTGACGTTCGCATGGAATGAAGATTAGAATTGGTTAGACTTTCGAATGAGGAATGCTCACGGTACATGAAGTATGAATGGGTCTGAGTGAGAGAGGCTCATTAGAAAGTCTTACCAATTCTTTCTGAATGAAATAAGTAGTCAAAAAATAAAAAAATCATAATTATCAACCATTTTCAGCGACTAATTTATAAATGCTATTATACAATGACTATTTTATTACTTCATCTATAACCTTTGCCAAATATTTCATACTTGTCAAACACTGCTCCATTGTATTTCCTGTCGCCCCAACTTCTATTATACTTGCATATTTCCCAGCATGCTGATTATATCTAGAAGTCGTAAGCATTATAGGTTTAAAAAGTCCGGGATACATCTCTTCTGCTTTTTCTTGTATTTTTATCGCAAATTTTAAATTTTGATTCCAATTAGGATGCCATAGCCCACCATTATTAGTACCTATTACAAACATTATTTGTGCTGCTACATCATTTTCCCCTATTTTTACTATCGGTGCATAATCACTTCTACTACCTATTGCATCTCTATGTAAGTCTATTATTATGTCTGATGGATTTGTCTTTAATAAGCTTTCTACTGTTTTTAATGATTTAGTATATGAACCATTATATGAAGGATAATCATTATAACTTGTATCATGAATTACATTATAGCCATATTGTTGCAACTGATTTGTAAGTTCTGTACCTACTCTTGTTACTGTGAAATTTAAATCTGTTGTTCTAAAATTTCCTGTTTGAGTATATTGATAATTTGGACTTGGAGTATAACTTTCACAACTATGTGTATGAAATAACATTATATTTTTATTTTCTATTGTAATGTCTGGTGTTAACATTTCTTGTGTTAATTTATAGTCTGTTTGATTTTTTATTTTTACTTTTCCATATTCTACATTATAACTTTCTTTTATAGGATTATTAGTAATAACTTCAGTTTTTAGTCCTGTTCCGAGCTACTTCAACATTTTCTTCTTTTTTCTCTTCTTGATTATTTTTGTTTTCTTCTTGTTTCTCCATATTTTCTTGCTTATTATCTTTACTATCTTGTTTATCATCTTTCTCTTTTTCTTTATCATTAATTTTATTGTTTTCTTCTTTTTCTAATCCATTTATTGAACTTATTTGAGTTCCTATTATACTGTGCAAAATATTTTTATTTTCATTTTCTTTTATATCATCCTCACTTGATACTTTTTTATATTCTTCATTAACTTGTGCCATTACTGGTATAGAAGCATCTAAACAAGCAAGTAGATTTTTACTAAAAAAACTACTTGCTGTGTTTTGAACATTTTGTTCTATTTTTTTTACATTTTCTTTTGTACTTGCAACATATTTAGTTGTTACAAATACTACTAAAATTAATACGAATATGCACATTATGTACTTGATAATATCTTTCATTTTTAAAACAGCTACATTAAACATATATTTTTCTCCTTGTCCCAACTTCTCCTATATATATGTATATGCTATTTTTAAAATTTTATTACTATTTTTCTATTAATTTCATTTTTATCTATTAACTCAATCATTAACTATAAAATCTTTTTTTGTCTTAATTTTATATATTAATTTGTTTTTTTACTCTCATAAATAAATTTTAGATATTTCTTAAAATTTTAAAAAACTTTTTCTTCTACCCTTACATTTGTTTTACCAATTATATCTTCAAAAACTTTCAAAATTTCATCATTGCAATATATTGCCCCACATGATGCATTGTCGTCTCCCACTTTTACAAAAACATTTATATTATTTCTATCTCCCTTAAAATATTTTATAGCTCCTCTTAGTTTTGCTTTTTCTTCTTCTGGTATTTCTGTTATATCAAGCATTAATACCTTTTGTTTTTGTTCTCCAAATTCTTTTATTTCATTAGCTACAATTTTTGTTTCTTCATCTTCTCTAATACTTAATCTTCCTTCTACCATAACAATATTTTCTTCTATTAAATTACTGCCAGAATTTATATATGCATTTTCAAAAACAATTATTTCTGCTTGTCCATATAAATCTTCTATTGTAACAAATGCCATAATTTTATTATTTTTTGTGTACTTTTTCTTTATTGATGTTATTATTCCTGCATATTTTACTTTTTGACCATCTACATATTTGCTTTTTTCTTCACTCATATTTTCCATATCAAATTGTGATGAATTTTGCTCATCTATTTTTTTCATTTCCAATGTATTTATATTTGTCTGTATTTCTATTTGATGTCTTATTTTTTCCAAAGGATGTCCTGATATATATATTCCTAGCATTTCTTTTTCAATAGATAATAACTCTTTATTTGATAATTCCTCGTGCTCTTCAAATTTGTACTTTATTTCTTCCATTTCTTCTTTGTCTTCACTAGAGCCTAAATCAAACATTGATACTTGTCCTGCAAATCCCTTTTTCTTACTAGATTGTATTACATCTATAATATTTTCAAATGATGCTAATAATGTACTTCTGGTTTGCTCAAAATTATCAAATACTCCTGCTTTTATAAGACTTTCTACACATTTTTTATTAACTGCTTCATCTGCTATTCTTTCACAAAAATCTGTAAAACTTTTATATTCACCATTTTCTTTTCTTTCTCTTACAATATTATCAACTGGTACAGTTCCTACATTTTTAATACTTCCTAAACCAAATCTAATTTTCCCATCTTCAACAGTAAATTTTGTACTACTTTTGTTTATATCTGGTTTTAATATTTCTATTCCTAAGGCTTTACATTCATCTATATATTGTGGAATTTTATCCAAATTTCCTAAAAAGCTGTTTAAAGTGGCTGCCATAAATTCTGCTGGATAATATGCTTTTAAGTATGCTGTTCTATATGCTACAACAGCATAACAAGCTGCATGAGATTTATTAAATGCATATTTAGCAAACTCTGCCATCTCGTCAAAAATCTTATCTGCTGATTTTTCGTCTATTCCATTTCTGACACATCCCGGCACTACTATATTTCCATTTTCATCTTCTTGTCCATGTATAAAAACTTCTCTTTCTTTTGCCATTACATCTAGTTTCTTTTTTCCCATAGCTCTTCTAACTAAGTCAGCTCTTCCTAAAGAGTATCCTGCTAAGTCTCTAACTATTTGCATAACTTGTTCTTGATATACCATACATCCATATGTAACATTTAAAATTGGCTCTAAACTTGGGTGAGTATATTCATTATGTCCGGGGTTTTGTTTTCCTCTTATATATCTTGGAATTTGGTCCATTGGCCCTGGTCTATATAAAGATACTCCAGCTATTATATCTTCTAAACAGTCTGGTTTTAGTTCTTTCATAAAGTTCGTCATACCTTGTGACTCAAACTGGAATATTCCACAAGATTTACCTTCTTGCCATAGTTTATATACTTTAGGGTCTGCCATTTCTTTGTCAAATTCTACATCTATTCCTCTATTTTGTTTTACTAGATTTATTGTATCTTGAATTACAGTTAAAGTTCTTAGTCCTAAAAAGTCCATTTTTAATAATCCAAGTTCTTCTAATGTAGTCATAATATATTGAGTTGATATTTGGTTATCTCTAACATATAAAGGTACATATGTATCTACTGAATCTTTTGTAATTACTATTCCACATGCATGAGTTGAAGCCTGTCTTGGCATTCCTTCTAAGCCCATTGCTATATCTAAAATATTTTTTACTTGTTCATCATTTTCATATTGTGTTTTTAATTCTTTATTTTGTTCTAATGCCTTTTTTATTGTTATATGTAACTCATTTGGTATCATTTTTGCAAGGCTATCTGCTTGTGCATATGGAATGTCTAAAACTCTTGAAACATCTCTTATTACCATTCTTGCTGACATAGTTCCAAAAGTTATAATCTGTGAAACATGGTCGTGTCCGTATTTTCTTGATACATAATCAATAACTTCTTGTCTTCTCTCATAACAAAAATCAACATCAAAGTCTGGCATACTTACTCTTTCAGGATTTAAAAATCTTTCGAAAATAAGTCCATATTTTATTGGGTCGATATCTGTAATTCCTATTGAATATGCTAAAATAGAACCTGCACCAGATCCACGACCTGGACCTACTGGTATTCCTATTGATTTAGCATAATGAATAAAGTCCCATACAATAAGATAGTAGTCTACATATCCCATCTTTTTTATTACACCTAATTCATATTCTGCTCTATCCAAAATTTCTTTAGATGGATTTTCTCCATATCTTTCAATAAGACCATCATCACATAGTTTCTTTAAATAATCATAATGTGTTTCAAATTCTTCTGGTACATCATAATTAGGTAATATCGTATGACCAAATTCAAATTCCACATTACATTTATCTGCAATTTTTACTGTATTTTCAATCGCATCAGGAAAATTTTTAAAATATTCTATCATTTCTTCTGATGATTTCACATATAACTCATCTGTTTCAAATTTCATTCTATCAGGGTCACTCATTCTTTTTCCTGTTTGAATACATAATAATACTTCATGATTATATGCATCTTCTCTTCTTAAATAATGAGCATCGTTTGTAGCAACTAACGGAATATTTAATTTTCTAGCTAGTTTTATTAATTTTTGGTTTGCTAATACTTGTTCTCTTATTCCATTGTTTTGTATTTCAATATAATAATCTTCTCCAAAAACTTTTTTATGCCATAATGCTATTTCTTCTGCTTTTTCTTCTTGTCCATTAAGTAATGCTTGGTTTACTGCTCCTGCTAAACACGCGCTTAAACAGATTAGTCCTTCACTATATTTTTCTAAAATTTCTAAATCTATTCTAGGTTTATAATAATATCCATCTACAAATCCTAATGATACTAATTTACTTAGGTTTTTATATCCTTGATTATCTTTTGCTAATAATATAAGGTGATTATATCTATTATCAATATTAGGTTCTTTGTCAAATCTTGAACGTGGTGCAACATATACTTCACATCCTATTATTGGTTTTATTCCTTCTTTTTTACAAGCTTTATAAAAGTCTATTGCACCATACATTACTCCATGGTCTGTAAGAGCAATTGCTTTCATTCCTAGCTCTTTTGCTCTTATTGGTAAATCTTTTATTCTATTTGCTCCATCTAATAAACTGAATTCACTATGTATATGTAAATGCACAAAATCTGACATTAACATTTCCTCCTAATTCTTGTTCAAAACTTAATATTAAATTTATTTTCTTTTATTTTTGGTTATTATATCATTTATTTTTTAGATAATCTAGTAAATAAAAAACAAAACCACATATTTAATAAATTTTGCTTTTTGAATCATTCAAATATCTCTTTTTTTATTTATATATTGTAAAAAATAAAAAGATAACTTCTGGAAGTCTATTTTTAAAAAATACCTCCACTTGAACTCTACTTTTTGTATATAGCTCAAGCTTTTTCGTTACCTTTTTATTTTTTAATTATTTAGCTAACACCAAAACAACTATTTTTTCCACTTTGAAAATATTTACATTTTTTCTTTTTTAGTATTATTGCATCTTAAATGACTATTTTTTGGAATACCATATTCTCTCTCCATAGCCTTCATTGAAACTACCCATTGTTTTCCATATTTGCATACATCTATTCCATCTATTAATTTTCCATACGATATTGCTTTTCTGAGTGTACTTTCGTTTAATCCCCAGATTAATGTTGCATCACTAAAAGCCATTAATCCATCAAACAATGTTTCTATAACTTTACCATTTTCAAATAATTCATCACAAGAAATATCTATATCTTCATCCCATATTATTCCGTATCCTCCAATATCTACTTGAACACTATAAAATAATTCTTCATTTTTTAATCTTTTAAACATTGGATTATTTTCTATTAATTGTTTTACATTATATATTTTCGTAATTCCTTCAGAAAATTGAACTAATATTTTATAATCAGGATAAGCTGTTACATTTTTTATTTTATGAAACATAAGTATCCCCCCTATTCTAACGGTTTTATTTTTTTAAAATTTTGAGTATCCCATATTTCTTTTAACTCTTCTTCATGAATTGAAATCCATTCTATTACTAATTCTAAAGCCTTTTTAGGTAATTCTCCTTCTATTATTTTTTTCTCTTGAAAATCTATTGCAGCAACATTCTCACCATAAATCGCATGTATATGTGGTGGATTATGCTCACTTTGTTGAAAATACATTCTTATTATAATTCCATAAAACTTCGATAAGACTGGCATTTTTACCTCCTTGCTGTATATAGTATATCACGATATAGTGATATAGTCAATACTTATATTTATTATATGCATTTATAATAAAAAAATCATATACAATGATAAAACTATAATAGAAAAAAGTATGTGCATTAAACTTCGGAAGTTTTGAACGGTACCACCTCCACTTTTGACTTTCACCGATTAGATAAACGACATACCTGTCGCACTAAAAGAAGAACTATCCTAGAAGCTAAAAACTTTCTGGGATAGTTCTTAATTAATTTTATACAAATTTAAAATCTTTATTTATTAATAATTTTCTGCTTTTATTTCGAAAAATGCTTTTGGATGGCTACATACTGGGCATATTTCTGGTGCTGATTTTCCAATTACTATATGTCCACAATTTCTACATTTCCATATTCTATCACCATCACGGCTGAATACTAATCCACCTTCTACATTTTCAATTAATTTTTTGTATCTTTCTTCATGTTCTTTTTCTATTTTTGCAACTTCTGAGAATAAATATGCAATATGGTCAAATCCTTCTTCTTTTGCTTCTTTTGCCATTCTATCATACATATCTGTCCATTCATAGTTTTCTCCTTCAGCAGCTGCTTGTAAGTTTTCTACTGTTGATTTTATTTCTCCACCTTGTAATAATTTAAACCACATTTTTGCATGTTCTTTTTCGTTATCAGCTGTTTCTTGGAATATTGCTGCTATTTGTTCATATCCTTCTTTTTTTGCTTTTGCTGCAAAATATGTATATTTATTTCTTGCTTGTGATTCTCCTGCAAATGCCTCCATTAAATTTTTTTCTGTTTTTGTTCCTTTTAAATCCATTATAAATTCCTCCTTTAATTTATTTTTATGGTACCGATGGTGGGACTCGAACCCACATGGTTTCCCGCTGGATTTTGAATCCAGTGCGTCTACCAATTCCGCCACATCGGCAAATCAAATTACCAATATATATTAGCACATATATTGATAATTGTCTACTGTTTATTAAATAATTTTTAAAATTCTCAAGCTTACAGTTACCATTTATATAGACTATGAATATATCTAATAAACTTTTTTCCTTTTACTATACACAATTAATTTTATCCTTCGAAAGCCATTTCCTAAACCTCTTCTTTTATATCCATTTCATAAACAGTAATTGTTTTTACTGTCATTTTTGAAAAATCATCTTTTTCATTTTCAAAAGAAAGTATTCTAAATTCCTGCTTTTCTTTCTCTAATAATTCTGTTTTTGATAAATCTACTAAAATATTACTTGATATATCTTGCCCTAATGGCAAAGTTTTATTTTGATTATCATAAAATATAATATTTGTATAACTAATTGCATTAATTCCTCTTCTTAAATTTACTTTATATAAATTTATTTTATTTTCTTTTTGTTTTATAATATTTTCTATTTCAAATTCCGGATTTATATTAAAAACATTGAAACTATTTTGATTTAATTTTTCATTTACAAATGCTTTATATACTGGCAAATCTTCTGTTACCACTACTTTATTCAGAGCATTTTTTACTATCTTTACAACTTCTTCTAATTTTGCTTTATAACCAATTTGCTTTGTATTTTTATTTACTCCTAAAATATTAAACTTATCTTTTGCTATTTCTCTATGCTTTTTATTTCCAATTTTAGAAATCTTTGTAGCATCTTGCGAAATTCCACCAAATATATTAAATTCTTCTACTTCATCTAAATTTGATTCTTCTTTAGCTTCTTTTTTTATATTTTTCAAACTTGTCTCTATTTCTTTTGGTAATATTTCATCATTTTTTATTTTGTTTAATATATCTATTAAATTAGTTGCCGTTATATATATATTATCTGTTTCTTCTTTTGATAATGCTTTTCTTTGAACTTTGTCCATTGTTTTCCCAAAACTTTCAAGGTCTTCCTTATAGTCAAAAATCTTAGTTATTTTCTTTATTATATTTACTTCTTCTTTTTCTCCTTCTGCTAATGTTGCCATTTCATCTTTATTGCTATACTTCCAAAATTCAAATATACTTCTTTTATGGCTATCAATTTCTTCTATAAACATTGTCGCATTTTCTATTTTTTTTGCCATATTTTTATTTCTTAATTTTAGTGCATTTATATCCATTAATATATTTTTTATTTCATTTTCTTTTTTCTCATATTCTTTATAAAGTTCTATCAATTCTTCTATTGTATAATTTTTCTTAGTTTTTATTATCTTTTTTTCTACATGTTCTTTTTCTGTTTCATTACTTTCTTCTTTGTATTCTTTTATATTTTTATTTGATTTTGTTTTATTTTTCTTTTTACTATATTTAAAATAATATTTGAATTTGCCAAAAAAGGTTTTTTTACATTCCAAAAAAGTTGATATTTGCTTTTCTTTTGCTAAATATTCTATCTCTTGACTTGCTGCTTCTATCTTCAAATTTTCTAATTTCACTTCATTTTCAGCTATCAAATCTATTATTTTCTCAATATTTTCTATTCCTATATTATATTCTTCATTAATCCATTCAGATATTGTTGCATATTCTATCTTTTTTTCATTATTATAAAATTCTATACTTCCATCTTTTGTTATATTTGTTTTAAATTCAAAATAATGTGGTAGCTCTGTTTGTAATATGAACATTGCTTTTAATAACTTATAGAATTGATTTGCTTCTACTAAACTATTTAATTTTATTTTATATGCACTTTTTATTTTCCCATATACTTCTGTTTCACCTACTATTTGTATTGAAACTTTATTGCTTTTATCATAAACTTCATATATTAAAGGCCAATCTTTTGTAAATAGCCATAAATAGTTTTCTATATCTTCGTATTCTTTCTTTTTTAGATAATCACTTTGATACGATACATTTCTAACAGGTACAAATATCTTTCCTGCTTTTTTCTTTTCTAGTTGTTTTTTTAGTAAAAAGAAAAAAGTCGAATAATCTGAATCTTCTGTTGGAACTAACATAAAGTATTTATTTGTATTTTCTGAATAATATATTTGCCATAAGTAATTACCTTCAAATTTCACCTTGAATGGTATCTTCTTATTAAGTTTTGCTTGTTCTTCTTCTATTTTTTCAATTTCATCTATTTGTACTTGTTTTAACATTTTCAAAAATGTAGTATGTTTTAAAAAATTTTCTTCATTTGTATTATCTAAATAGTCTATAAGTGGACTTGCTTTTTTATATTTTTCTTCTAAATCATCCATTCTATTTGTAGGAGATAATAATATTTGTATATCTTTTATTGGTATAAATCTATATTGCCTATATTGTTTTTCGTCATAAAATTTTGGTATTCTAAACTTTAAATCTTCAAATTCATTTATTTGTTCTTTCACATTTTCCAAATCTATTCCTAAATAATCTAACTTTTCTTTTATTTCATCTTTCTTATCTATTGTTTTCTTAGGCAATTTCCTAATCTCCCTTCTGTTTATTTTATTATTTCATAAAAATTCTTTAACTGATACCCATTTTCTTCTAAATATTGTATTATTTGTGGTAACGCTTCTACTGTCGCTTTTTTAGCTTGTGCATCATGCATTAATATTACAACACTATTTTTATTTCCTACTGTTTCTTGTAGTCTTTGCATTTCAAATTCTATTGTTGGTTTTCCGGTTTCTGCATCTCCATTTAGTGCATTCCAATCTATATGCAATATATCATTTTCATTTAATAATATATTTGCTTGGCTTTTAATTTCTGCATATTTTCCACCAACTAATCCTCCTGGGAATCTAAACAAATGTGAATTATATTCATTTTCTCCGATTGCTTTTTTTATTGAAGCTTCACATTGATTATATTCGTCTAACACAGCTTGTGGTGATTGGTATATTGAAGAATATATATGTGAATAGCCATGATTTGCTATATAATGCCCCTCTTCATATATTCTCTTTACCGTTTGTGGATATTTGTCAACATTTGTTCCTAAAACGAAAAAAGTTGCTGGTACACTTTCTTGTTTTAGTATGTCTAATATAGCCGATGTATTTGATGATGGACCATCGTCAAAAGTTAAAAATGCTCTTTTTATATCAGATTTATAGATATTATCTATATTATTTCTTCCTGCGTTTGTTAATTTAGGTAATTTTTCTTGTCTCTTTTTTTCAATTTCTGCTTGTTTCTTTTTTTGCTCTTCTTTTATCATTGATAATTGTTTTTCATATTGCTTATATACTTTATAATTATTTGATATATCTATTATATTCTTTGTTATAAAAATTGCACAAACTATTATTATTAAAATCATTACTACTAAAATTAGTTTATTCCTATTTATTCTAGCTCTTGGTTGTAATATCATATAATTATCCTCTTTTTTATACATTTTATATCCTTTTCATTTTTTATTATTATATACCATAATTCTACATTTTAATAGCTATTTTTTAAAAAAATTATTTAAATTTTCTTTTGAAGTGATTTCGTGATTTCGGGGTCG